>CAMZDX010000018.1 GCA_947305505.1 uncultured bacterium
TTCTCGACAAGATGGTCGAAAAGATGGTTTTCACTGAAAAAGCTGAAGAAAAGAAAGCCGAATAAGCCCTAAACAATCACAAAATTTCCAAATAAATTCCCAAACTTCTATAGATTTTCCGTGAATCAGTATATTGGAACTTTTATCCTTTGACACCGCCGGCAGTAAGTCCGCCGATAAGACTTTTCTGTAAAATGAAGAAAAGGATCATAACAGGAAGCGAAACTATTATCGCGCCTGCCGCGAAATGTCCCCATTCGGTCGAGTAGCTTCCGACGTAGTGCTGGAGCGTGACGGGAAGCGTGAAAGCCCTTTCGTCACCGAGGAAAGTCGCGGCGAGAATAAACTCGTTCCACGCCGTCATAAAGCTGAAAAGCGCGGTCACGACTATCGCCGGTTTGGCCAGAGGCATGACGATTTTTATGAAAATCGTCCACTGCGAGGCGCCGTCCATGATCGCGGCCTCCTCGAGATCCTTCGGGATCGTGTCGAAATAGCCTTTGAGCATCCAGACGCAGAAGGGGATAGCCGTCGTCGAATAAACCAGAACGAGTCCGGCCATGCTGTTGAGAAGCCCGAGTTTGTCAAGCAGGATGTAAAGCGGGATCGCCATGACGACTCCGGGAAACATCTGGCTTACGAGGAACATTTTCATTCCGAAATTTTTGCCCGGAAATTCAAAACGCGAGAACGCGTAACCAGCCGTAGTCGCAAGTGTTATTCCGAGAAGCGTAGTCGCCGCCGAAATGACGACGCTGTTCAGAAACTGCCTGCCGAAAAGCCAGCTTCCGTTCGAATCGGTCGTGAAAATCACGTCTTTGAAGTTGCTCAGAGTGAATTCGGTCGGGATCGGATTCGCCGAAAGCGAAAATCCCTGACCGCTTGAAAGAGCCATTTTTATGACCCAGAGCACAGGATAGATCACTATCGCGCATATAACTATTAAGGAAAGGTGCATGAGCACCGCTTTTCCGAGACTTACTTCTCTTTTTGCCATGGTACACCTCCAAAAAACGCAGAATTTTATTCAAAAAATAAAAAATGGACAGATTTTCGGCAAAAAAACATCTCTTACAAAAGGATTGCTGTTTCATCTAAAAAAATAATGATGAAAATCTACTGAGAAAAACTGATTTTATCACACCGGAACTTTGATATTTTCAAGCACAGAGGCGACAACTTTTTCTTTTGAAGTACCCGAAATAAAAGCCGAATTGTCAAGAATCAGTCTGTGTGCAAGAACAGGAACGGCATTTGTCAGGATATCGTCGGGAATTACGAAATCGCGTCCGTCAAATGCGGCAGTCGCCTGAGCCGCCTTCATCAGTGCAAGCGCACCTCGCGGACTTGCGCCTAGTTTTACGTTCGGAGCGCTTCGAGTAGAATTGACGAGAGTTACCATGAAATATTTTAGTTCGTCACTAACCTTGATTTCTTCAACAGCGCGGATCGCTTCGCACGCCTTTTCAAAAGAGACAGCGGGCTTAAGTTCGTCAAGCGCAGTCACGAAACCGCGTCCGTTCAATATCTCCATCTCGGCTTCGGCGGAAACATATCCGAGCGAAAGTTTCATCGAAAAACGGTCCATCTGCGATTCGGGAAGAGCGTAAGTTCCCTTCGATTCGATGTTGTTCTGCGTCGCGATGACAAAAAACGGCTTGTCAAGAACAAACTGCCCCGCATCGGTGCTCACCTGCCCTTCGCCCATCGCCTCAAGCATCGCAGACTGAGTTCTCGGAGAAGCGCGGTTGATCTCGTCGGCAAGGATCATGTTTGCGAAAACCGGTCCTTTCTTGAACTCAAAAGCCGAAGTTTTCGGGTTGAAAATCGAAACTCCGGTGATATCGGAAGGCATCAGATCGGGAGTAAACTGAATACGGCTGAATTTCATGCCTAGCGACTTAGCAAGCGCTTTTGCGAGCGTAGTTTTGCCGGTTCCCGGAACGTCTTCAAGCAGCAGGTGTCCGCCTGAAAAAAAGGCACATACCGTTTTTGTAAGGACTGAATCGTGCCCTTTTACCAGCTTTGCAACATTGTTTTTGACATCGTTTAAAATCTGCTGAAGTTCCCGAATTTCCATGATCTCCCTCCTTCTTTGAGCCGCCGCTATAATAACAACACAAAATGGATTTTTCCAAAAAATCGACTAAAATTCTCTGTTTTTGATTTTTTATGAGGTTTGAAGATGAAAAAATCATTTATCGTTATTGCATTGACCTTAATATTTTTTCTTGTTTCATGCGGCGGCAGCGGCAAATCCGATCCCGTAACGGACGGCGACAGCGAAATTCCCGACGAAGACGAGATAACCGATGAAGAGGGAGTGACCGATACCGATCTTACAGGCTCGGTCTTCTCGATGCCTAAAATAAATCCTTCAGGCAACATTCCTCTGAGCGCGGCAGTTCCGATGAAAACTGCAGGAATCGCAAAAGTAACTGTCGAAGTTGCAGATATCGACGGAAAATCGGCTCCTTTCAAACGCGAATACACCGTTTCGGAAGACGCATCGGAAAATGTTGAAATTCCCGTTTTGGGTCTTTTCCCCGCTCACAAAAACAAAGTCTCTGTCGCAGCGATTGACGCATCAGGCAAGGTAACAGATGAAAAAACTTTCGAGATAGCAACGAAAGCTCTTCCGAAAGATTTTCCTGCAATCGAGATGACCGGAACTATAAATTCCGGCTGGACGATGGTCAACTGGCTCAGAACTCCGCGTTCGAGAACCGAAATGAA
This sequence comes from uncultured bacterium, assembly GCA_947305505.1. Classification (GTDB taxonomy): domain Bacteria; phylum UBP6; class UBA1177; order UBA1177; family UBA1177; genus UBA1177. The sequence goes on from CAMZDX010000018.1 coordinate 2,737, forward strand.
CGGAATCGCGCTTGACGAACATGGGCGTGTCCGCTGGTACAGTGATCTGGCGTTTCCAGTATGTTTTCCGATAGTTATCAAAGACGACACCTTCTACTGCGGCGGCGGAGAAGGTGAAACACACGTCACAAAATACGATTTTATGGGTTATGTTCTTGAAGATATCGACGTCGCTCCACTCGGCTACAAAAACGTTCATCACGAAGTTTTCATAAAACCCGACGGAAACTATCTTATCGGTGTAGACAAAGCTGACAGCGGTTACATTGAAGACAGAGTCATCGAGATAAATCCGGCAGACCCTGCCGATCCTCAGCTTCGCGGCGCATGGAATCTCAACGACATTTATCCTGATGTAGCCGATCTTTTTATGGATATGCAGCCGAGGAGCACCGAAATCCCGGGACAGACAAATAACCCGATCCACCACAACGCGATTTTCTACGACGAGTCCGATGATTCGATAATCGTCGGCTCACAGACTGCAGGAATCGTAAAACTTACCCATTCCGGATATTTGAAATGGTATCTGGCTCCGCATCTTTTCGGTCTCATTGACGATGCCGACAAAGACGGGCTCAGCGATTCTTTCATGTCGAAATACGATCCGGCAAACCAGATGACATGGGTCGGTGACTACTCGCAGAAAGACGGGGAAAAAGTCATCGCAGGAGAAAAATATGTCGACGAAAGAGCTCCGATCAACGGGATTCCCTACAAAGTTTACTCCGAATTCGAGTTCTCATATCCCGAATTCTTCCTCACACCGCTTGACAAAAACGGAAACGAAATCGAAGATTTGTCGGTAAAACAGGGTTTAATGGCGCACGAAGACTTCGCGTGGCCTTTCCGCGCTCACAATCCGACGATTCTCAAAAACGGAAATCTGATGATTTTCGACAACGGACTCAGCAGAAACTTCGAATTCCCTCCGATTTCGATGTATCACTACAGCCGCGTAGTCGAATACAAAATCACACCCGACAAAGACGGTTACGGCGGAACGATCCAGCAGATATGGGAATATGTTCTCGAAAACGAACCGATGTGGTACTCGATGAGTCTCATCGTAAGCGGCGCAAACGAGCTTGAAAACGGCAACCGCCTCATAACTTCCGGCTCTCTGGGTTCATCGTTTATTCCCGATCTTTTCAGAAACCAGTACGGCGACGGCCCGGTCGGTGCATTTATCGTTGAAATAGACCCGAAGGACAATTCTGAGAAAAACAGAATAAAACTGGACAGATACATTGACGACGACTATCCGGTGAACGAATTTTCCGCGTTCCGCGCTTTCCGTTTCGAAATTTCAGGAACACTTAAAAACAAATGAAAAAAATCGCGGCAACAATAATTTTTCTTGGCGTATTTCTCTCTTCTTCCGCACTTTTCGCAGATGAAGAAGCGACCGTTTTCGCTACGCATCTCTACAATCAGGCTTTAACTCTTATCAACAGCGCAAAACCTCAGTGTAAAGAGCTAAAGCAGAAAAACAAAGCTCTCACGGATGCCGTTTCGGCGCTTTACAAAAAGGCGCTTCAACACAAAAATGTGGCGACAAATGTTTTTGCAAATGCCGATTACCTGCTCAAATTTCTGCAGGAACGTATCGATGAGACATGCGGACTTGTGGAAATCGCTAACGAAGAGTCAGTTCGCATCATTATCTCGCAGGAGTTTGAACAGCTTTCGTCAAAACATAAACAGTCTGCCAATCTGGAAGATTTCATCGACAAAATCTTCGGCACGGAATATGCAAAACTGCTTTATCTTGCGACTTCGGTATCATCACTCGATAAAATGTATACCAAATGGGCGGCAAAAATGGTGTCCGACAGAAACGACATCAAAAAAACAATATCGAACATTGCTGCGGCAAACACGGAATTAAAAAAAGAACTTACCGATTTTACGACAGCTTTTAAACTTTATTACAAAAAATAAACTTTCCACAATAAACTTGCCGTTATTTCAGGAAACAATATAATCCGTTGATTTGATTGGGGAGGGCTCATGAAAAACTTAAAAATCTGCACAGCGATCAGAAACAAGACTATTGAAGATGAAGTCATTAAAATTATTCAAGATTCAGGATGGATCCACTCAAACGTCAACATGGACGATGTTGTTAACGAACACCGGTCGGCGAATCAGGTCTTTATCATCGAGGACAACTATTCGCAGATTCTGAACCTGGTTGAATTTCACAATTCGTGTTATCTCAACTTCATTCCGACAGTTGTTCTTTCGGCAGTTGACTCTAAGTGCAAAGATTGGGTCAATGGTGTGAAATTCCCGGAAAAATATTTTCACTGCGGTCTTATGAACTTCAGAATGATAGCTCCTCAGACGATCGAAACAATGTCGGCTCTGGCTGAAGCGCACAGGAACCTCATTGTAAAAAAATACAGAGAAGCGACCACATCAATATTTAAGAAATCCGCCCTTGATTTCAGGTCGTTCCTTAACGAAGTACTTGAGATGAGCCTCGATATACTTTATGCGGAAAGAGGTTCCATCATGCTTCTCAACGAAAAAGGCAATCTTGTCGTCGAAGCGGCTACGAAAAAAGCGATCGTCGGAATAGAGATCCCCCCTTCAAACGACAATGTAGCATGGACAGTCGTCAACACGATGAAACCTGTTTTCGTCGAGAACATCGAAAATGATCCGAGATTCAAAAAATCTTCTTCAGGATATTCGAAAGATTATTTCATGTCGCTCCCGATATTCCTCAACAAAAAAATCGCCGGCGTTTTCAACCTTTCGGATAAGATGGTTTCGCTCCTTTTCGACAACAACGACTACGACAAGGCAAACGAACTTTTGAACGTCCTTGAGCCTTACCTCTACATAAACAAACTGACTAAATACTTAAGAGCACTGAAGAATCAATAAAGCAATAATGCCAGGCAAACCGTTGCTTTTAAAAATCGTTTCACTCGTTACATACCTGACTGCATTCGTTTCAGTCTGTCTTTTTGTAAACACGCAGATGGTGAAGTACGATTATTTCATCTATCTTTACGGAACGTCCACGGCTCCCGGTTCAAAGGCTTTAGTCAAGGTTTTATCGCGTGACGGCGAACTCGTTTCCAATCCGATAGTATTTGTCAACGGCGTAAAACAGCTTTCCTCGCTAATCGATCTGCGCCCCGATATGAAAGAGATAAAAGTGGTTTTCGGAACTACCGAAGCTGCTTTTCCGCTCAAATACAAAGACGTTGCCGACTACAGTTTCAAGCCACAGAAAAAGCTGAGACCAACTAGTCAGGAAGCTGAAAAAGCGAAAATCGTAAATGTTGGTCAAAGAAAAATTTTCCTTCTCCCCGAAAATTTCAGAGCTGTTCCCGAATTTGAAACGACGGTCGGTCTGTACTGTACGGAAAACGACAAACCGTGCGCAGACACTTCGATATTTCTTGACGGCTCGCAGCACGAACTGAATGGCGGATTTATGAAATTCTCGACCGTTTTTGGGAAAGATCAGGGGGTCAACATCTCGTTTGAAAACGGAGACTCGGGCTACATTCCGATTCCCTACCCCGGAAAAATGTTCAAGTTCTACAAAACTAAAGAATCGCTAACCCTCGCTTCCCTCAGCGACACAAGAAACGTCCACATCGACTGTTTCAACGACGAAAAATGGGTCGGCACAGACATCGTTTCAGTCGGCTACGAAGGGCTCGTCCTGCCTGAACCCTACACACGCTGCGACACTGTGCAGGCAAGCCTCAATTCCGCTTCTCCGGGAACAATGTTCGCGGTTCTGACAAGTGCAAAAACGCTTTTGGGAAAGATTGACGATCCATACTTTTCACCGCTGGCAAAGGCACTTCCGCAGTTTTCACAGTCTGCACAGAGATTTTTCGTCACTTCATACAACTCATCTTTTTTCCAGCCGCTTTCGACAATATTTTCGGGCGAAAAACTTGAGAAAGAGTTTAACGCGTCACGGAATGCGGAGCTTTCGGCCTATAGGATAATGCTTATAATATCTGCCGTCATCGGCTTTTTCCTTTTCGGCTACATCATGCTGAAAAACATAAAAGTTGTCGAAGACGAGGACGGCGAAGTGATTTCGAATTCACTTGCAAAACAGCGCGCGATCGCAATCTGCGCACTTGCGGTTTACGTGCTTTTTATACTCGGACTGCTTTATTTTCTTAATAATTTAGCGTAACAAACCATGGGAATAATCAAACAACTTTCCGAAACGATAATCAATAAAATCGCAGCAGGCGAAGTGGTCGAAAGACCTGCTTCCATCGTGAAGGAACTCATTGAAAACAGCATCGACGCAGGTGCCAGGAACATTGAAGTCGAAATCGAAGGCGGCGGCAAAAAACACATTTTAGTGCGCGACGACGGCTGCGGAATGAGCGAAGACGACCTTTTCATGGCGCTCGAAAGCCACGCGACAAGCAAACTCACAAAAATCGAAGACCTTGAAGATATTGCCACGATGGGTTTCCGCGGCGAAGCAGTTCCGTCAATTGCCGCAGTCACAAAGTTTTCGATTTCAAGCGCTCAGAAACACGGAAACGGCTTTAAAATCGAAACAAGAAACAATTCCGTCGTAAGAAATATGCCGGTTTCGATGCCGAAAGGAACTGAAATCGTTGCCGACGATATATTTTTCAATGTCTCGGCGCGCAGAAAATTTTTGAAAGAAGAAAAGACTGAATACGGCAAGATACGCGAAATCATCACGAATTTTGCTGTTGCATACTACCGGACCGCGTTTTCGTTCAAAAGCGACTCCCGCATAATTTTCAGTTATGCCGCGGCAAATTCGCAGCTTGAAAGAATCTCTTCTGTCTGGAAAATATCGAAAGAGCTTATCGGCTCGGCAGAAGCAACATATCAGAACACCGTTTCTGTTCACGCTTTCATTCCGAGTCCGCTCGAATCGGTTCCAAACCACTCCGTAATCACGGTAAACGGCAGAATAGTTTCCGACCGCGCGATAAATTCCGCAATTTTCGGAACTTTCAGGGATGCTGTGGGAGGCGAATTCAAGTCTCCGGTAATGCTTTTCATAAAAACAGACCCGCATTTTGTCGATGTCAACGTTCATCCGGCAAAACTGGAAGTGCGTTTTCTTAACACCTCGCTTGTAACCTCGCTGATACGAGAAGCGATACTCAAAGCACTGCAATCCATAAGAAACTGCAAAAAAAATGAGAGCGATATAGACCCGATACCGCAGCAGGACCCTTTACCGAAGCAGGTTTCACCGAGTTTTGAGTATTCCTCAAAAAATGAAAATGCCGAAAAACCTTCATTTAATGCGGCTCAAGAAAAAAATGACGGATTTATTCACGGCAAAATTCCGAGCAAACCTACTTCCAATGCAGGTTTCAGCAGCAAGGTTTACGAACCATTGCCTAAAAATTATGTAAATCCTTTCAAAATCAGAGAAGACGAACCAGTCTACACCCCGGCGAAGCACGAAAACGAAATTACGGAACCTGCTTACATTCCCGAACCTGAACACGGAAACCTTTTCGGAATGAAGATCCGCGATTACAAAAAAATCGGAGTCGTTTTCGGAGTTTATCTCGTCATAGAAATGCAGGATAAAATCGTTTTTCTTGATCAGCACGCGGCTCACGAAAGGATAACATACACCGCGCTGCAAAAGGCAGTTTCTATGAATAACGGACTTTCGCAGGAGCTAATAACACCTCTTCTGATAAGGCTTTCTTCTACTGAAGCGGCGACACTTGAAGAAAACAGCGAAAAATTCAAAAAATCGGGTTTTGTAATCGACATATTTGATGAAAGTTCGGCAACTTTGAGGGCGATCCCGGCTTTGGGCTTGGAAACGAACTGGGAAAAAGTGATAAAAGAGATGCTTGGAGAACTTGCAGCCTACAGCGATTCATTCGAATTGGAAAAATTTTTCCTTTCGCATCTGGCACAGAAAGCGTGCAAAGCCTCGGTAAGAAGGAATGACATACTAGCCGACGAAGAGATCGACGTACTGATCGATGCCGTCAACAAAAGCGATTTTCTTTCATGTCCGCACGGCAGACCATTTTTCTTCGTGATGACCAAAAACGAATTCGAGAAAAAAGTGCAGAGACGATGACACTTGTATTTATCTTAGGTCCAACCGCGTCGGGAAAGACTTCCCTTTCGATCGAACTTGCAAAAAAGCTCAGCGGAGAAATCGTAGGCGCCGATTCGGTGCAGATATACAAAGATTTAGTCATCGGTTCCGCCGCTCCGACGCCTGATGAAATGCAGGGAATCCCGCATCACCTCATCGGAACACGGGATCTCAAAGATGAAATCAGCGCCGGAATTTACATATCCAAAGCTCTTCCGATAATCGAAAAAATAGAAAAATCGGGAAAAACTCCGATCGTGGTGGGCGGCACAAATTTTTATGTTGACGCTCTTATCAACGGACTTTCGCCAGTTCCTGCGGCGGATGAAGAGACTATGCGCCTTTGGGAAGAAAATTTCAGACCTGTTTCAACAGAAGAACTTTTTGCTGAACTTCAGAAAATTGATCCAGAATGGGCTGAAAACATCTCTTCCCCAAACGACAGACAGCGGATAAAACGCGGTCTTTTCGTTGCAAAAACTACCGGCAAGACCCTTTCCGACTGGAACAGAATGGCGAGGATAAACGCCTATCAAGGTAAATTCATCGCCCTCGGAATCGATATGGAGCGTGAAAAACTTTATGAAAAAATCAACCTCCGAACAAAAATCATGCTCGAATCGGGACTTATCGAAGAAGTACGCGCAATCAATGAAAAAGGGTTCGATTCTTCAAACTGCAAGGCTTTGTGTTCAATCGGCTACGCCGAAACTGAACGCTATCTCAAAGGCGAAATCACATCAATAGAAGAGCTTTCCGAACTTATCGCACAGAATACGAGACACTTGGCAAAAAGGCAGCTCACATGGCTCAGGAACCGTGACTATGTCGTGTGGAAAAATCCTGTTGAAATCCTTGATTTGTCAAACGATCTGTAGAGACGTTTCAAAAACGTCTCTACGTTAAATACGAATAAAATCGGGATGTTGTTGATTAAATGTTAGTTGTATTTTTTGTCGAGTTCGTAGAATATCGAAAGGTAGAGAGCGTTTGAAACCTGCCAATCACGTACAACAGCATAGTCTCTCTTAACATTAAGTTCGTAGTTGAAAGCAACGTATTTGTGAACGTTGAAATCAAGTCTCAAGCGGGTTTCGAACTGAAATGAATCAAGTTCTTTATATCCGTCAACAGTACCGTCTTCGCTGTAGTTGAGCTTGCTGTCTTCAGGCATATAGAAAGGTTTGACTACTTTTGCCAGGAAGTCATAAGCAACGACTCTGTTCTTAAGGAAACCTTTCAATGTAAGGCCTGCTTCAGCACCTACTTCGTAAACAGTCTTGAGCTCTTTGAATTCAAGAATCGTTTCTGTTGTATCGTCGTCATCAAGAATAGCTGTGTGACCAACCCAAACTTCTCTGCCTGCAAGACCGGCATAGATTTCAAGGTTTGCTTCTTCTCTTTCTATAGGACGAACAAAGATACCTGTTCCTTCCGTGAGGTAAAGAGGTTTACCGGGATCGGTAGTTTTGAATTTTCTTACGCCTTCTCTATTTCTTGACGGATCGCTCTTAACTTTATAGTCATAATCATCAAGCTGATAGTCATAACCCGGAAGGAAGTGGGTCTCAAGACCGGCTTTAAGGTAGTAACCGGCGATCTTGTGGAACATAAGGTTGTAACGGAAATCAAACTTGAAAAGGTCGTTTGCAATTACCCAGCCGTCGAATGCCGGAGTGTAGCTTACGCCTTCTTTCCAGTTAAGGTCGGTAAGAACTTCGTGCATGCCTTTTTTGTACTTGTAGTTGAAAACAATGTTGGCATCCGTCTGGAAGTAGTGACCGTCTGTCTTTCCTGCAACGTGACTGTTGTGCATGTAGCTTGCCGAAAGCTGCGGTTTGAAATAAATGAAGTGGTGCGGATCAGCAGGTTCTGCTTCAGCCGGTGCAGCTTCTGCCGGAGCCTCTGCAGGTGCTTCTGCCGCTGCGTCAGCTGCGGGAGCTTCTTCTTTTGCAGGTTCTTCTGCTGGTGCAGCCTGTTCAGCAGGCGCTTCTTCTTTTGCGGGTTCTTCTGCGGGTGCAGCCTGTTCAGCAGGTGCTTCTTCTTTTGCAGGTTCTTCTGCGGGTGCTGCCTGTTCAGCCGGTGCTTCTGCAGCCGGAGCAGCTTCAGCAGGTGCAGCTTCTTCTGCAGCCGGCTGGTTTTCGTCTGCTTTAGGAGCTTCTGCCGGAGCTTCCTGAGCTGTCAACGAAGCAAAAATAAAAACGATTGAAAGCAAAAACATAAAACGTTTCATCTTTTCCTCCTAAATAAAACAAAAAAATAACGGGCGGAATTTTAGACAAAAAAAATATTTTTGCAAATTTTTTACTCAAATTTTCGTTAATTTTGCAGATTTTTTATGAAATTATGCTTAATTTTGCATAATTATGATTTTGAATGCTATATAAGTCCGCATCCGATCAAGACAAGAGTCAGAACAAACGAAAGAAATGCTGCTAAAAACGTTCTACTATCCATGGCTTGCCTCCAAAATAAAAACAACAAACAAGCTGACGAACAATGCCAACGTCTTTTATTTAGTTCCATTAACGGGCAATTTTTCTGACAAAAATTTCGAAAAAAATGGAAAAAATCGCTTAAGCTACTGATTTTAAACAATATTTTTGCAAAGGCTCACGTTGATATTACGTTATTACGAAATAACGACAGCCGCCGAAATAAAGGTCTATATTGCTCCGCTCAGAATCCATGTTCCTTTTTTAAGCCATTTTTCGGCTGCTGCGCGTATCATCTGCGGAGTAATGGAGTTGATTATCTCAAGCTGCTTCAGGTAGGTTCCAGCTTTGAGACCGAGAACTTCCTCTATTACGATGTTGCTTGAATGGAAACTGCTGCTCTGAACAGCCTTTGCGAACGTTGTTGCGAGGGTGTTTTTGGTTTCGTTGAGTCTCGCTTCGTCGATTTTTCCGTTTATCACGTCGGCGACCGCCTTTTCAAAGACATCCTGCACCGCCTTGATCTTTTCGGGGCTCGTTATCGCCATGAAATTCGCAGCTCCGCCGACGGGAGTGTTCATTATCGAAAAAGAAAATGTGTAGACGAGGCCGTTTTTCTCCCTGAGTTCCGTGAAAAGAGGCGAGCGTTCGCCGTTCAGGTAACATTCAAGAAGGCGCATCGTGTCGAAATCCTTGTCGTAGTGCGAGGGTCCTCTGAAAATTTTTGAAATATAGGCCTGATCTTTGCCTTTTACAGGAATTTTTATCGTCTCTCCGCTCAAAGGTTTGAGTTTTGCAGCCGGAGTTTCAAGCGCGCTTCTGCCCTCTTTGAAACAGTGAAGAAGCTTTTCCGCAGTCTCTTTTTCAGCCGCGCCCGATATCGCCATTACAAAGTCATTTTTGTTGAGGAAAATCTCTCTAACTTTACGCGCATCGTCGACTGTCATCTTCGAAACTGACTCGACTGTTCCGTCAGAGATAAATTCCCACGGAGTGCCGCCGAAAAGCTCTCTGTTTGCCGCAGCACGAATGAAATATTCGGGGTATTCCTGCATCATAGAAAGGTTTGAAAGGACGCTCAGCTTCTCTTTTTCAAAGTCTTCCTCTTTTATTTTGTTGTCGAAAAAGCGTTTTACGATATCGACCGCCTCATCTGCAAAACTGTCGCGCGCCGTAAATTCAAGCCCTGCGTATGAATTGCTGTTGATCGGCTTTATCCTGATGCCGAATTTATCTAAATAGCTGTTCGTTTCATCAAAAGTCATTCCGTCAGCCGAAGCAAAAATTGATGATACCGCGAGTTTGAAAGAACCGGGGAGGCCTTTTAAATTCATCTGTGCGCCGCCGCGCTTGAGTATGCAGCCGCTCACAAACGGAGAACCGTCGAGTTTTTTGACGAAGCATTTGAGTTTTCCGCTTTTAATTGTGGCGTGATCATTGCTTTTGTCCGCATTTTTTGCAGCCGGAAATTCAAAGGAATTTATGTCAAAAGTGCATCGCGGCGACTTTGAAAAACCGATGAAAACCTTGTCGAAACCCAAGTATTCTCTTTTGAATCTGTTGAGATCGTCTGCCGTGAGATGGACAAATTCATAAAAATAGTCGCGGTCGAGTTTTTCTGCATCTTTATAGAGGAGAAAACTTTTCTGCATGATAGCCGGAGTGTTTCCCAGACCTTCCGAATTGAAAAATTCCTTGCTTAAAAGCACTTCGCGAGCCTTTGCGACCTGACTCTGCGTAAATTCAAGCGAATCCCACACTTTTGCCCACTTTTCGAGCCGCTTTTTTACATTTGCCGCAGGCATCGCGCAGAGCTGAACGTAAGTCGAACCAAGAACACCCGTTTCAGTTCCTTCGGTATAGGTATCAAACGTGTTGTGCTCGTAAACAAGTTCGTTGTACAAAACGCCGCTGTCCATGCTGTAGGTTATTGCACTTATCAGATTCATCACCGCTTCGATCCTGCCTGTGTGAGCCGGCAGATCCCATCCCGCGGCAAAGTAGCACTTGTTCTGTCCGTTCGTTATTTCAAAGCACTTTTTTCCTTTCCACGGAGTGAGTTTGCCTTTTTTCCAGTCGGGACTAACCTCAAGCTCCATTGACGGCTTTCCTTCATAACCGCCTGCAATTACGAGGTAAGGCGAATTGAAAACGCGGTTTTTCCAGAAATCGGCGACATCTTTTTTGGTTGCCTTGCCTACCGTGTGGTTTTCGCCCAAAATCTTCTGCCCGTAAGTATTCTCCGTATAGATATTGTGCATCAGCGCTTCGTGCAGATTGTCTGCTGGGCTGTCGTCATACATCGCCATTTCTTCAAGAACGACCCTTCTTTCCTCAGTAAAGTCAGCATTACTGATAGTCATGAAAGAGGTGTTGAAAATTTTCTCCAGAAATGCGAGAACTTCAGCAGCATAGCGGCTCTGCACCATGATTTCAAAGGCGATCACGTCGTGCGAAGTGTACGCGTTGCTGCTTCCGCCCAAAGCCGAAACGAATTCAAAAATCGAACCGTCGTCAACTTTGAGTTTGAAAGCCAGATGCTCGCAAAAATGTGCGAAACCGAGCGTTTTATCGTCTTCAAGCGAGCTTCCGCCCGGAAAACAGAGTGTTATTTCGGTGTACGAAAAGTCCTTTTTATACTCGATCACAGGAATTTTTTGTTTCATTTCAACTCCTTGAAATTTTTTGATGATTTTTCTGTTTTTTTAGAACTCGGAAACTTCAAAACCGGCGGGAATTACCGCTTTAAAACCTTTTTTGTCGAGAGCGGGATCGCGTTTGATGTCGCTGAAAGTGAACTGGTTGATGTTTTTCAGCTGGTCGATGATGATGACACTGTCGATCTCGCTGTTTATAGCCGTAATAAAGATGTATTTGACGTTTGCAATCGGAGTTTTCGGAGTGAGTTTGAGCATTTTCGAACCGTCTCTTATCACCATTCCGGTTTTTTTCGCCTTTTCGATCGTGCCGGTGGAATCGCTTATCGTGAATTTTTTGCTTACTTCGTCCAAGCCTTTGAGGAAAGCGAGGTATTCGGCCGCTTCGTTCGACGATTTTTTCACCATCGCACTCTTTTTTTCGTGATAGAGCAAAGTCGTTTTTTCGGCGTCGACAAAAGTCTGCTCAATCATTTTTCCGCCGACGAAAGTGTCCATTCTGATGTCAGACGGAGCAATGAACATAACCGTTCCGTTGTCGTGGCTCTTTTTTCCGGTCGAACTCTGAGTGAAAACACGTTCGTATTTTGCAGAAAAACTTTTGAGGTTGTTGTATCTTCCCAAAATAGCGGAAGCTATGCTTTCAGCCTCGTTTTTCGGAGCCTCTTTGGGAGCTTCAGCCGCAAAAACCGGTGAAAAAGCAAAAATCAAAAGAAAAATTATCTTCGCGAATTTCATATCATCCTCCTATTTGTAAATTTCTTCGACCGAATCATTGTACATGTTATATTCAATGAACCTTCTTGTCAGTGGCGAAAAACCGAAAAACTTCAGCCGGGCAGGACTTTCTATTTCGGTCATTATGTCGGCAGAAGCGAAACCTACGAAAGGAATCCCCTGAGCCAGCGAAAGATAGAACGATGTTTCGGGTTCCGTCTCAAAACTGTCGTCGCTGCGGCGGATTGAAACCGAAACGAAGTCGTCTTCAAAGGAAAACGAATCTCCGGAATCAGTGCTCGCAAGCTCAGTAGCGTTTCCGGCAAACTCAGTTTTGCCCAAGGCTTCGCGTGTTACGGTGTAGGTCCCTTTCGAAAATGTTCCGTCAAAAAGACCTTCGTAAACAAACCTGTAAATCATAGGCGAAGTGAGCCCTCGGGCAACATCGATTCTATCAATTACAGGAGCATTGTCATAAGTAGTAACGCTGTTTTTCGGAAACGATGCGTAACTTGAAGCAAGATACGGCCTCATTTCGAGCTCGTAAGTCGAAGATACCGTCGAATCGAAAGGCTCGATCATCCAGCTTGAAGCAGCTAAATCGTAAGCTCTGACGTATCCGTTTTTCATTGCAATCCAGATTATGTCGCCGCTTTCGGCCTCAACAGTCTCCCACGAAGACGAAACCGCAGTATTTTTTTCGGAAAGAGCATCCTTTTCTTCATCGGTAAGATCTTTTTTGAAGACTTGAACCTTTTCCGAAACCGCATCTCCTGCAAATTTCCTGTATTTGTAGTCCGCACTGTACGGAAAAACGTTTACCGCAGAAATATCGAAACCGGCAGGCGTTTCAAGCGTGTTTAAAGAGTTGAGATCCGCATCGAATATTTCGAGCTTGTTCCCTTTGAAAAACGCGAGTCTGCCGCCGTAAAGACGAACCATCCTGCCTTCTTTGTAGTCGTCAAGGACCGTCACCTCTTCAGGAGTCAGATCTTTGTCAACTGTGTAAACCGTTCCGGTAAGATCGTCGAAAAGATAGATTTTTCTGCCGATAACGGCAATTTCCGCAACAGGAAAACCGATTTCCTTCCAGCTTCCGAGCCCTTCGGCATCAACAAAACCGATGTAGTATGAGGCGAAATCGGAACCCGAAAAGAAAAAGCCCTCGTTTTCGTAACTTTTCACGATCTCGGGATAAAAATTGAGAGTAAAACTGCGGTTAAAATTCTGGTCGTGTTCGATTTGATTGTCGAACTTTCTGAGAACTATCCTCCCTTTGTGCGGTTCCAAATGCAACCCCTCGGTGTCGTCGTCCTTCCAATGGTCGGAAATGACGCTTCCAGTAGATGCTACGGCAATGACAGCTTCTCCGCCGACAATTATTTTGTCTATCGAAACGCCGGTTCCTCCGACGTATATTCCCCGTTTTTTGTCACGTTTGTCCTTCAGGCTTTTGTCTATTTTCTGCTCGCAGCCGCTTATTTTCTTTATTCTCGCGCCGTATTCCATTGTATTGTCGACAACAAAAGCCATATATGAACTCTTTCCGTTTTTGCATACCGTGCCGCTTACTGTCGTATAAGCCGTCGGTTTTTCAAAGAAATACTCCGAACCGCTTGAACTGCAGCCTATGCATAAAACAAAAACGCCCAGAAGGAAGAACGGTTTCAGCAAAAATCTCATTTAAGAACTCCGATTTTTTTAATGATCTCTTCCGACATCAGATCTATTCCGTAGATATAGACCATGTCGTTCTGGAAACAGGAAACAAAAAGATAACCTGTCGTATTCCCGGTGCTTTTTACATAAAGTTGATAAGGTTTGCACTCGTTTTTGTCGTCAACATAAGAAATAGCGTCACGAATCGAATTTCGCGCAGAGTCGACAATGAGCACTTTTTCCTCGCTCGGAAGCGAAATAAAAATCAGATCACCGGTACGGGAAACGGTTTTGTTTCCGCCCGATTCTTCAACAGTATCGCTGTCGTCAGTCGTTTCTTCACCGCTTGTTTCTTCGTCTGCCGCTTCTTCATCGGGCGTTTCCTTATCTTCCGCCGATTCGGAACTGTAAGGAAGCACCGCCATCTCGCCTAAATTGCCGCTTACGGCGAGAGTTCTCACGATTTCAAGAGCATTGTCCGCGATTTTGAACGTCACGATCTGCGGAGCGGTATCCTCATCGTACGAATAATCGTAGGTATCTTCATTATAAGCATTCTGGAAAGCGGCATAAAAAACAGTTCCGTCACCCGACTGCTTCAGAGAGCGGACATCGAAACCATTTGTAGGAAGATCTATCGGAAGTTCCTTGACGGCGACCAAAAAATCTTCATCGACTGTTTCTTTCGCTTCGATAAGGGAAATATTGCCCGAACTTTTGTGTGAAGCGAGGAAATAACCCGAATTTTTATCGTAAAGAATATCCGTAACGCCGTATTTAAGTTTTGCAGTTTTTATCACTTTCCAATCTTTGACGTCAACTACCGAAAGTTCTCCGTTCAGGATGTGAGTAACCATAAGTTTTGATTCGTCTTCGCTGAGCACCAGGGCATAAGGTTCCTTTTTTGTTTTCAGAATGTCCGGACTGTCGCCTTTTGTCCCGTCCTCGTATTGAAGTCTGTAAGAACCTGATTTTCCTGAAACTTTAGCTTTAACAACACCGTTTTTGTCACGCGTGGAGATAAAAATATTCTTCTCGTCTGAAGAAACCGCCATTTTTCCTGAAATAGACGGAACAAGCAGGGAATCTTTGAACAAAAGCTCCCCGTCTTCGATCTCCATAAGAACAAGTTCGCCGAAATCGTACTTGCGGTTCATGTTGCTGTTGAGATAAACAAAACTCTTTCCATCCCCGAAAACATAGAAATCCGTAACGCGGTTTACAACGTCTTCCGGCGGATAAACGAATTCCGTATTCGAATCGCACGATGAGATGAACACGGCGGCCAAAACCGTCAGCAGCAGGAAACGAAAAAATTTCAACATAAAAATCTCCCTATTCATATACGCCGCGAAGCTCTTCCGGATGAAGAGAAGCGACTTTTTTTCCGAGGTGGTCCATAAACGCCTGCTTCTGCCCCTGAGTTTCGCCTATTTCTTTAACGATATCATCAACATACTCTGCCTCGCCGACATTTATCCTTATCTCCGCCGGATGAAGTTTGCCCTGAGATATCGGGAGCATTTTTTCACCGCCCAGAATCGAAACAGGCTGAACCAGAACGTTTTCACCCGTATCGATCATCCTGTATACACCGGCAAGAAAGTGATCCATTTTTCCGTCGCGGCTTCTTTTGCCTTCAGGAAAAACAAGAAACATTTTTACACGCGCCTTTATATCTTCCGCGACCTTTGCGGCTGCTCTGGCGATAACGCGTATCGGGTATGCTACAGGCACCGATGCAACGGTCTGCGACTGAGCTATAAGCAGCGAATCGAAGTGCATGCTCGCGAATTTTCTAACCGGATGCGAAAAGACTTTAGGTCCAGCAATTACAGCAAGTTTCCCCGCCAGACCCGCTTTTGCAAAATTTTCATCGAAAGCCGACGCAAAAATGTTCGCGTCCGCATAACTGACGTGGTTTGCGACAAAAACGAGCCTGTCAGCCTTGCCTTCCGCAAGAAGTTTAAGTGCGGCATCGAGATTTTCTGTTCCGGTGATATCGAACTTCAGCATGATGTCGAGCACCTTTTTCATGATGCTGCGGACAAACTCAGAACCTTCCGAGTAACCCCAGTCCTCTCCAGCGACATCGTATTTTTTCAAAAATTCAGCCACTGCGCTGTCAGGCTGCAAATCAACGAAATTTTTTACAACGGGAACCAGATCGGCAGGGAGCGCATCTTCCCATCCCTCGAGGATTTTATAAAGCAGTTCTTTTTCTTCTGACATAAGATTCTCCATGTCAATAAATCAAAACCGTGGTTTTTACAATAACTATATTTAAAAATCAAGTAATGATTGAAGGCTCGGGGTTCTCCCCGGAAAAGCGCAAAAAACAAATTCATATTGACATTTCAGATTTTTTAAATATGCTACTGCGGTTTTTTGGTTCTAACCATTTTGGAGGGTAAAAAAATGGCTAACAAAGATTTCGACAAAATAGTAAAACTTCCGGTTGACGAACGTTGCGAAGGTTGCGACAAAGTTGAGACGACAGAAGCAGGCAGCTTCTGCAAAAAATATGCAGATCCTTCATTTCATTGGGAAAATGACCAGGTTTGTTCATTTGCTTCACACGTAAAAAGAGAAGTTAAAGTTTCGACCAAGAAGCTCAATCCTCTTAAAGCTTCGAAAAGAGCGGCCGGCAAAAAGAAATAAGTTTCTGAATTTTGGAACACTTCTATTTTATCCAGTTTCCCGAACAGATCTTCAATCTTCGGCAGAGTATCACCGACGGTATTCCTGTAATTCCGTTTTTTGACGATTTCGAAATTTTCAACCGCATCATTGCGTCACTGAAGCGCAAAAAATCGGTAACAGCAGTATTTTACGAGAAAAGTTCCTATCCTTTCGAGCTTTTTTTACAGAACTGCGCCCTTTTCGATGATGTTTTTCTGACAGATTCATCTATCGTCAAACCTTTGCGTGAAGCGGGATTTGCAGGAAAAATCGCACTTTTTTCAAATTTCAGGACGATTTCGTTTCCCGATTTTTTTAAAGATTTCGCGGTAAATCCGGTCGTCAGCGGAAAAGCTGATTTCAAATTTGCGCAGGAAAACGGTCTAGAGCCTGTCTACTTTGTTTCGGACAAAGCGTGTGTCGCCGAATTCGGGCTCTGCCTTTCGAGAAAAAGCGTTCCGCAGTACTGCTTCAACTGCGACAACCGCTGCCGCGAGAAAAGTACGACTAAACCGGGACTCGAATTTCCCGTTTCGATGAAGCCCGATCTCAACGCACCGGACGATGCTCCGTTTCTCCTTTTTTCGGAAAGAACTTTTTTTCCCGAAGTGAAAACAGTCTGCGCCAGAGACAAAATCCTGGAAAAATCATGGAACTACCGTTATCCTGTCGGAGCAGAGATACTTAAGCCCGGAAAAACAAAGGACAGTAAAACATACTCTTTCCTTCTCGACAAGAATTCTTCTGCAATGTTCGATAAAGACCTTCTGGGTTTTTACGGCTATTCGGGCGCTTTCTACAAAGGAAAATGGATCGACGCCAAAAATGTGAGAAAAGTTGACGACACCAAACTTTGTGCTGAAATTTCAGGCAGTTATAAATCAGTCCTGATGATCTGCAGATATACTGAAGAGGAAAAAGATTTCCTCAAAAAAGCACGCCATCATCTCTACACTCTGCCTTACCAGGAAGTGGTTCCGGCTCCGGTAAGCAGGGAATTTGTTCCGGAAAAAAAGAAAACTTTCAGAAAATACTCGGAAAGAGCGAAAATCACTCTGATTTCCGACGACATCAAAAAATTCGCCGTTTTCAAAAGCAAGAATGTGGAACGGCGCGTTTTTATCTACAACCGCAATATTCCCAAAGGTTTTTCCGACTATATTTACATTTCAGGGAATCTGGTTGAAAAGGATTTCGACGATATCGCCTCAATTGAAAAATTAAAGGGGATCGTCGTCGCGGACACCGTCATGAAAGAGGTCCTTGAAAAAATTTTCCCGAAGCTGGAAATCCTGCTTCACCCTTTTGCATACAGCGATTCCGCAGAGGCGCCGTCATATCTTTCGGCTTCCACTTCGATATTCGTCTCGCGCTTCAGATCGGAAAACAGAAACAATTACGCATGGCCTGACATAAATATTTTTCTTAAGAACCACATCGGCTACTCAGAGTTTATCTCGCACAAAAAAATGATCCGCAACGGCGGAAAAAGGGAACTCTGGGTAAGCATCGCCGATATTTCTGACGACGCTTTGAGATTTTTGAAATCACAGGCCGATCTGATGGTTACCGGAATGTGAAGCTACTCGCCGCACTTTTTCTGTTTTTGATTGAAACCGGGGTCTTCTTCTTTTGATTTTTGGATACCCTTTTTGAGTTTTTCCCTGTCTATGTTCAATTTCGGCATTTTCATAGCCTTAATCGGGAACTTGACATTTCTTTTCAGTTCTTCCGGTTTAAATGTCTGCTCGACAGGCGCCGCCGCTTTTTCAGCAGGTTTTACAACATCGGTTTGACCTGCAACGACCGCAAAAACTGCCACTGCAACCGCAATAACTATCACAGCAATGATGACTTTTTTCATTTTACCTCCAAAAAAAAGTTCGGCCGATTTTAACTGAACAAAATTTTTGGTCAAATTGCGTTCCTTGAAAAATCCGGTTTTTGTGCTACCATCGCCCGTTTTTGTTGTTTATATTGGAGAAACGTAATGATTTCGGCAATCAAAGGGATGAACGACCTCTTCGGAGAAAAGGCTTTCCGCTGGGGAAAAATGGAAGAAGATATAAAAAAGATGATGGCTGCGGCGAATTTCGGTGAATTCAGAACGCCGATTCTGGAAGAAATCGCCCTTTTCAAGCGCGGTGTCGGCGAAACGACCGATGTCGTCAAAAAGGAGATGTACGACTTCCTCGACAAAAAAGGAAGACATGTTGCGATGAGGCCTGAAGGAACTGCAAGCGTCGTCAGGGCTTTCGTCGAGCACGGCATCGGAATCAACTATCCCTCACCGTTCAAAGCGTTCTACATTGCTCCATTTTTCAGATACGAGCGTCCGCAGAAAGGGCGTTTCCGCCAGTTTCACCAGTTCGGAGTCGAAATTTTCGGTGATGAAACCCCGCAAATGGATGCCGAGATGATCTTTACCGCGTCCAGAGTGCTCGAACACTTCGGGATAGATTACGAAATCCACCTCAATTCGATCGGCTGCAAAGAGTGCCGCGCCGCTTACCGCGAAAAACTGATCGAATACTTCTCTGCGAAAAAGGAGAATCTCTGCGAAGACTGCCGGACAAGACTTGAAGCAAACCCGCTGCGTCTTTTGGACTGCAAGGCGTGCGACCCGAAGGCGAAATGCGCCGACGTTCCGAAAATGACTGACTATCTCTGCGACGACTGCAAAAACCACTTTGAAGAGCTTCAGAAAGCGCTTAAGGCTTTCGGAGTGCCTTTTGTTCTCGATCCTTTCATCGTCCGCGGGCTTGACTACTACACAAAAACCGCTTTTGAGATCGTCGCAAAAACAGGCGGCTCGCAGAATGCGGTCGCAGGCGGCGGCAGATACGACAACCTGGTAAGCGATATCGGCGGAAGCGACACTCCGGCAACAGGTTTTGCAATGGGTCTGGAAAGACTTTTCGACCTCATTCCCGAAGATTTCTACAAGGAAGAACCTCTTTCTGCAGGATACGCGCTCTGCGATGAAGCAGTTTTACAGCTTGTTGAATTTACTAAAAAAATGTCGAAAGAAAATGTCAGATTCCTTGCCGACTACAAACCGAAAAAACTCAAAAAAGCTCTTCAGAAAGCCGAAAAAACGAACGCTTCTTTCGTTTTCGTAATCGGTGAAGACGAAGCGGCGAACGGCAAAATCCTCATGAAAAACATGTCTACAAGAGAGCAGACTCTTTTCGATAAAGACGATATTCCGGGAATAATTTCAGCCGTCAACAACAAGTAATTTTTCCTTTTAAAAAATTTAATTTTGTGTATAATCGCGCGTTTGCTGTTTGAGTCTTTGAACTTTTAATAATTTTTTATGGAGAGAAAGATGAAAAAATTCCTGATTTCATTGATCGTTTTGGCGTTATGCATTTTTACGATTGCATGCGGAAACACAACAGATCCCGGCACATGCGATCCCGATGAAGAGTGCTGCAACGGCGTTGGCAAATGTGGAGACGAAGACGAGGATATTATTCCTGACACCGACAAAGACGGTACTGTTCCTGATGACGGTGATACTGTTGATGACGACGATGACACTGTTGATGACGGTGATACCGTTCCCGACACTGACTGCGACGAAAACAGCGTACTCTGCAAGATCCAGACAGGTGTGATCGCTGAAGGAACCGAAGTTACGACCGAATGTGTTGTTACCGCCGTTTACTATGCTCAGGATGAGAGCTTCAACAACACGGCAATTAAGGGAATTTATGTTTCGGACATTATTCCTGAAGCAAAACCTTACACCGGAATTTACGTTTTCATCAAAGCTACAGCCGCTGTTGACGAATACAAAATCGGCGACAAACTTGAAGTAAAAGGTGTTTACAAGGAATACTACGAAAATTCGCAGATCGAAATGACCGAAATCAAGAAACTCGGAACAGCTGATGTTCCTGCTCCGGCAGTAATCGCAGATCCTGCATCGATTGCAACTCCTTTCGAAGTAACGGGACAGGATGATAACGGCTACGACGTCTATGACCCGACTGCAAATCACGGTCCTGATGCTGAAAAATATGAGGGTGTTCTCGTAAAAGTAACCGATGTCGAAATCACGAATAAATACATCGGTCACGGCAATTTCGAACTTGACAACAGTCTCGTAGTCACAAAGACCCTTTACTACTACGAAGGCGACCGTTCAAAAGGTGTTGTATTCGAATCAGTTCAGGGTGTTCTTGTCTATGAATACAACGCTTTCAGACTTGCTCCGAGAGCGGCAGACGACTTTGTTGAAAGAGAACAGCCGCCGGTAAAAGACGATGATGACGATGTAACTGACGACAGTGACACCGAAGAAGGTGATGTTGTTTTCGCACCCGAAACAATCAAAAACATTCAGAGCGGCAAAGTAGCAGAAAAAACTGATGTCAGAATTGAAAAAGCCATTGTTATCAGCCCTGTTATAACAAAAGATTTTACTGACGGCGGAAAAGGATACTCTTTCTATGTTTCCGACGGAAATACCGGTGACTACAGCGGACTTTACATTTACAATGCCACTGCAGCAACAGCTCCGGCAAAAGGCGATGAAGTAACAATTGAAGGCAAACTTCTTCTTTACGGCGGCAGCCAGTGGGAAATCGGAAGCAGAGACAATGTTACATGCTCAATGACAAAAACAGGAACTGCAGCAGTTCCTGCAATCGTCAAAAAGGCTTATGCAGACCTGAAAGAAAAAGATAAAGGCACATACATCGAAATAACCGACACAAATCTGAAAGTCGCATCTGTTGATGCTGACCACAAAGACGTTACCTTTACAAACGGTCTGGTAATCAAACCGAACACTTTCAAAATCAATCTTTCGCTTCAGGCAGGCGACACTGTTTCCAGCGTTAAAGGTATTTACGATAACACTTTCTCAACTCCAGGCCTTGTTATCGTTGACGCAAATGACGTTAAAAAATAATTTTTCGGAGATTCTATGAAATCTTTCAAAATTTTAGTTTCCTTTTTTTTTTCGTGCTTCTTCTTAACTTCGTGCTTTGACAACAGTTACGGCGGTGCGCCGATAGACGAAGGTCTTCCGCAGAAACTGGTATTTATCCACACTACCGATACTCACGGAAAGTATCTTCCCTTCTGGATGGAACCCAATATGTTCGACAGAAACATGGGACTCCAGTCAAGCAATCCGCCATGCTGGGATCTTGATTACAGCGGCAGCGGCTCTTACTGCAACGGTGTATACAACATCAACACCGGAAAGTATCAGGTTTATGAAAGCGGGAAGTATGTTTACTACACGAAAGAAGAACTCATCGAAAAAGGCTACTTTGCCGCGGACTCGATCGAAAAAGGTCTTGTCATCGAAGATATCAACGAAGACGGCAGATGCGACGTACTCGACTGTCAGCGCTGCTGGGATAAGAACCGCAACAATATCTGCGACCCCGAAGAAGATACCGACGGAGTTCCAGGCTGCAGCGACTCTGACTGCATCAAGTCCGGCACATATCTCACCTGCTGGGACAAAAACGGAAACGGCCAGTGCGACAGAAACGAAGATATAAACTTCGACAACCGCTGCGACACCGACGACTGCGCGTTTGTTTACGACCGCAACCACAACGGAAAGTGCGATTATCCATACGATTCCGTAAAAAGAACGTGGCGCGATGAAAACGGCAATCTTATCCTCGCCAAAAATTTCGATGATGAAAGCGAATACAACCAGGCGCTTATAAAAGCCGAAAAAGAGAGCGAAGACATCAACCGCGACGGCAAATGCGATTACAGTGACTACCGTCCGGGTCTCATCAACACAGGCGGTATCGCAAGGGCGAAAACTCTGATCGATGAAATCAGGGCTGGTCACGAGCGCGACGGCGTTCCGGTCATGTTCCTCGACAGCGGCGACACTTTCCAGGGCGCACCCGAATTCAACCTTTACAAAGGCGCTATCGAGATGCTTTCGATGCAGAAACTGGGCGTTGATGCGATGGTTATCGGAAACCACGAATTCGATAACGGAACAGGCGGGCTCGTTTCGGCTTACAAAAAGTCGGGCGGATTCCCGCTTCTCGCTTCTAACTATCTTTTCGATCCAGACGGTCACAAAGGGCTCATGGATATTTCTTCGCCATACCTCATCGCTTTTGCAGGCGGAGTAACCATCGGCATAGTCGGCGTTGCAAACGACAGCTCGATAAATTCAGGCTACCAGATAGGCGGCAGCACGGGATTCAACTTCTTAGATCCGATCGAAACGACTCAGACTTACGTCAACAGTTTACGACCGATCGTTGATATCGTTGTTGTCCTTTCTCATCAGGGACTTGACGGTGACTACAGAATCGCTGAAAACGTCAAAGGCGTCGACCTCATTCTCGGCGGTCACCACCATGTTGTCCTCGATCCGCCGAAAGTCCTCAAAGGGCCCGACGGCAGAGATGTTATCATTATTCACAGCGGCGTAAACCTTAAAGTCATAGGCGAACTCGAAATCGCGGTCCAGAATAAGCGAATCGTTTGGCACAAATATGCGACTCACGCAATCACCGAGAAAATCGAAGAAAACGGCGATTTCATAAACATGCTGAAACCTTACGTCCAGGGGCTCGACTATTCGCAGTATCTTCAGAAAAAAGTCGGATATGCGACTTCGACAGTTGTTAGAAACGATCCCGCAAACGGCGACAGTCCGCTCGGAAATATCGTTACAGATGCTATGATGAACCACGAACTTGCGAAAGCCCAGCTTTGCGTTACGAACTCGATGGGAATCAGAGCCGACATTCCGACAGGCGAAATAACTCTTGAAAAGCTCTACGAAGTTTTCCCGTTCGAGAACTCTATCACAACGATGTACTTAAGCGGAAACGAGCTGAAAACGCTCTTTGATTTCGTTGCAAGAAAATCGGCGACACGCGGTTGCAAAACTCAGGTCCAGGTTGCCGGAATCGGCGTTGAACTTGACTGCAATCCGAGCGAAGAGCTGCAGAAAAAGCACAATTCATACGCTTTGACGAAGTGCCTGCAGATCGGGAACACCGTTGTAATTGACAACTACGAAGTGCTTCAGCCCAATCTGCTTTTCAAAATGGCGACAAACGACTACATGGGCCGCGGCGGCAGCGGATTCTACATGCTGGAAGCCAACACGACGCGTCTTGACACATCGGTTTCGCTTCGTGACGCAGTAGTCGATTTCTTTGACAAAATCGGAGAGATCGATCCTACGGCTTTCTCGCAGAATCAGACAAAACCTGACGAATGCGGGCGCGGCAAACGCATTTTGATGATCAATTAAATGAAAGAAAAATCTTCCGCAATCAATATCGTCTGGTTTTCCATAATCCTGATTTCGATAGCTTCGGCTGCATGGCTCGGTAAAATGAGCGAACTCACTCTCGCCCTTTTTGAAGAGTCGAAAGCGGCTGTCATGCTGGCGATAGGGCTCATCGGCTCGATGGCTTTCTGGCTCGGTATGATGAAGATTCTCGAAGCGGCGGGCGCACTTAAAATCATCGCAAAAATCGTGCGGCCTGTTATGTCAAAACTTTTTCCCGAAATCCCGAAAGAGCATCCCGCAATCGGTGCGATAGTTATGAACATGTCGGCAAATATGCTCGGCATGGGAAACGCGGCGACTCCCTTCGGGATCAACGCGATGCAGGAGCTCGACAAATTAAACGGCGAAAAAGGACGTGCGACGAATGCGATGTGCCTCTTTCTGGCGATAAACACTTCAAGCGTGACCCTTCTTCCTTTAGGCGTAATCACGATCCGTGCAGCAGCAGGCGCAAAAGATCCCGCTTCGATACTGATACCCTCACTTTTGGCTACGATCGTTTCGACAGCAGTTGCAATAATAGCGACCAAGCTCATGCAGAGGGGAACTCCAGACTGCGTGCCGAGTGAAACCCAACCGGAAATCGAAGAAAAAGAGCCCGAAGTCAGAGAAAAAAAGGCTTCTATCGGCAAAAAAATCACAGCTTCAGTTTTTATGCTCCTCATTTTTGCGGGAATGATCTACCAGATCGCCACATCGGATCTCAGCGGACTCAATTTTACGAGAGTGACAAAAGCGGTTTCTGACTGGCTCATCCCGATGATAGTCGTCGCGATTCTCGTTTTCGGATATCTGAAAAACGTGAAAATCTATGAAACTTTGTGCAGCGGCGCAAAAGAAGGCTTCAACACCGCAGTGAGAATTATTCCTTTCATGGTAGCTATTTTTGCGGCAGTCGGAATGTTCAAGGCAAGCGG
>CAMZDX010000019.1 GCA_947305505.1 uncultured bacterium
CAACACAACACAACACAACACAACACAACACAACACAACACAACACAACACAACACATTATTAACAAAGCGTAGCCCCGTTTCACCCAAGTCAAGTTTTTCGACCAGAAAAATTCAAATTTTTTTAATAATTTTAAGAACTTTTTTGTTTTAGGAGAAATTCTATGAAGAATTTTTGTATTATTCTCGCGCTTTTCTGCGCATTTTTTATGGTTTCATGCGGCGGAGACACGAAAAACAACAATAATTCCGTGACAAACTTCGGCAAGCTCGGCAGTGAATGTTACCCTAATAAAACTTGTGATAAAGGGCTTCTCTGCGACACAGAAAATAATCTCTGCATCGAAGATCCCGAAAATCCAATTCACGATTCAGACACAACGCCGGGCACACCGGACAGCGACATGCCTGACAGTGGTTATCCCACAAACCCAGATGATCCCACAAACCCAGATGATCCGACTAATCCTGATGATCCTACAAACCCAGATGATCCGACTAATCCTGAGCCTACCGAACCCCAATCTGAGTGCACACTTGATGCAAGCATTATCAACAGCGATGCAGAACGTTACTTCGGTTTCAAAGGTATCGGTAAAATCAATGCAAGCACCGGCAATCCTGACAGGGCAAGCTTTGTAAAAGTTGCTCTTGTCGGTATTGACGATAAAGATCTTGACTATGCAAAAGATTATTCTTCCTTCCTTACGACCACTCTTACCAGACAGGATTCAGAAGGCAACAAAGTTGACATGCCGTCTGTAGCAGTTGAAGCACTCGGTGATCCGAACATGTCAACAGGTGCTTTCACGACTATCGCTTTCGCAGCTCTTCCTATCGACTACATCGATATGCTTAAAGAACTCGTAGAATATCCGGACTATATGGAATACTATCCGGAATATGCTGAAAAACACATCGTTCCGATCGCTCCGATCACCCAGATCATTGACATTGTTTACACTTCTGATGACAAATATGTAAAACAGTGCATTATCGCTGTAAACAAATACGGCGATAACGAAGTTTTCGACCAGGAAACCTCAATCGGTAAATTCCAGGTTTGCTACGAAAACAACGAAACCTTCGGCGTAGGCGAAACCTTCAAACTTGCAATGAATGCTGAACTTGCTGTTGGTCAGGAAATCGTTGATATGTACAGTGATGTAGATTCACTCGCTGATCTTTGCAACTGCTTCGATATGGAAGCTGAGGGTGGTGATGATGAAGTTGACTGCAACACGATTGACGAATTTAAGGAAGGATTTAAGGAAGGTCCTTGCAATCCGAATCCTTGCACAAGTATCACCAACTCAAATGGCAGTTGCACGATAAGTGGCTCAAACTATGTCTGCGGCTGTCATCCGGGTTATGATTGGAACGGTTTGGCATGTGTATCCAGTTCTTCACCATCACTTCCCGAGTGTAGCAAAACAAGCGGTACACCTTGCAAGGATTCTTCAACCGATTATATCTGGTCTGTAAGGGCATCATACCAAATGCCTATGCAAACAGCAAAAGACCATTGTTCTGATTTAAATTCGTCAAATTATGGAGGATTCAGCAGCGGCTGGCACCTGCCAACAATCAGTGAACTAAGGACACTTATCCAAAACTGTTCTCTAACCCAGACAGACGGCAGTTGCGGTGTCACCGATTCCTGCCTCTCAAGCAGTTGCGAGAAAAATTCTTGCAATGGCTGTTCGTCAAATTCGTCAGGGATATACAATAAATTCGGCGAAACCGGATCTTTTTGGTCTTCCTCTACTCTGTCAGGTAACATAAATTACGCATGGAATGTGGATTTTAACTACGGAAAGGTCAATTCTCATGATAAAACTTCAAACTTTTATGTCCGTTGTGTGAGATATATATGTGATCATCCGAATCCTTGTAGTACTATCGCCAATTCGACAGGAGAGTGTACTGTAAGCGGCTCAAACTATGTTTGTGGCTGCGAATCAGGTTACGATTGGAACGGTACTCAGTGTATGCCTGATGAAATTGTAGAAGAATGTATGGCACTCGGAGGGACATGGGACAGTTCTCAGAATAACTGTAAAAGAAGCGCAAATTGCACCGAGAAACCATTAGGAACAAATTGGAACACTGTTTCGAGCATAACACAGACATACAACGGTGAGGCATGGGAACCTTCAAACATATCGGTTTTCAACACAGAGGCAAGTTCAAGCGAATGTCACTACACATGTGCATCAGGTTTAATTTGGAACGGTTCGGCATGTACACGAGACGGACTTCCTGAGTGTAGCGCGACATCAGGAACACCATGCTATGATGTGACAGGCGGCGGTATCTGGTCTGCAAGATCAGCAATGGCATGGAGCAAGGCAAGTACATACTGCGACAATTTGACGCAAGGCGGTTATTCCGATTGGAAGTTGCCAAGCCTAGACCAACTTAGAAAGCTTATCCAAAACTGTGAAGGCACAGTCACAGGCGGTTCGTGCCGTGTCAAAAGTGGCGATTCTATCAACTTCTGCATCTCATCCAGTAGCTGTTGGACAGAAGGCGACTGCTTTTCATGTCCTTATGATGATAGCGGTCTATACAGCAAATTAGGTGACACTAAAGTGCTTTGGTCATCTACCAATGCAGATGATAACAATCATGTATGGTGCGTATATTTCGGCTCAGGAGGTATAAAAAAATATAATAGGCTAGAGACCTACAGTGTTCGCTGTATAAGGTAATAAATGAATACATATTTCAGATTTTTAACTTTAGAGCTAGAGGTAAACAAGTGAAAAACATTTTTCTTTCGACCGCAATTTTCGCGGTTCTTGCATTTTTTATTAGTTGCGGAGGCGATTCTTCTTCAGACAGTAATTCAGTATCAAACTTCGGAAAGCTCGGCGGCGAATGCTACCCGAATGAAACCTGTGACGAAGGGCTCCTCTGTGACACAAGAGAAAATCTTTGCATTGAAGATCCCGAAAATCCGATTTATGATTCAGATACATCGTCTGAGCAGCAGACAAATGACAATGTAGACACGATATCTGAACAAAGTGACGACAAAAATGACACAATGTCTGAAAATGAGAATGACTCCGTTGACGATGGCGACACTATCGATTCGGACATCCCCGACAACGGTGAAATAGTAGAAGGTGAAACCCGCATTCAGGATTGTACAGGTCTGCCTGAAAACGCGTATTGGAACACGGCATCAAGCATTACACAGACATGGGATGGTGAAAAGTGGATTCCGTCATCTGCTGCATCATTCAATCTTGAGGAAAGCGAAGATGAATGCCGGTTTAACTGTAAGATGAATTATGGCTGGAACGGCGAGAAATGTGACGCTTACACAAAAAGTGTTAATTGTGATGCTCTGCCTGAAAACGCAGAGTGGAACGACGGGGGTAGAAACGGCATGTTTACTCAAGTCTGGAATGGCGAAGTATGGGTTCCTGTCTCTCATGACGCAATCTACAGCGAAGACGCTACTGAATGCGGATTCCAGTGTGTTTCCGGTTACATCTGGAGCGGTTCAGAGTGTGCTCAGCCAACCCCGTGTAATCCTAATCCGTGCAACAGTGTCACCAATTCGACCGGTGAATGTACAGTTAAAGAATCAAGTTATATCTGCGGCTGCCTTGAACACTTTTCATGGGTTTTGAAACAATGCAAAGCCGATTCACAAAAAGCAGACTGCTCGCTGAAACCTGACAACTACACCATTTGGAATGATAAGGGCGCAAACGGTAAATTCACACAGACTTGGAACGGTTCGAACTGGGAACCTGAAACTTATTCTTCAACTTACAGCACAACAGCCGGAACTTGCACATACAAATGTTACTCGGAATATGACTGGGACGGCTCACAGTGCACATTTGTCGGTGTGTCAATGCTTCCGGAATGCAGCAAAACAAGCGGCACTCCATGCAGAGATTCTTCCACCGACTATATCTGGTCTGCGAAACACTATTCTTCTGATACAGTTTCATATTGTGAAAATCTGACGGAGGAAGGGTATTCGGATTGGAGACTGCCGACAATCGGTGAACTCCGCACACTTATCGAAAATTGCGGTGGCACAGTTACCGGCGGCATTTGCGGAGTAACAGACAATTGTTTGGCTTCTTCTTCATGCTACAACAATGCTTGTTCTGGTTGCTCATCAGGTGGTTCATTCAGCAAACTTGGGGACGCATCTATACTTGTGTCTTCCTCCAATGGTGGTTATGATTCTGGTGCTGGTTATTATACCAGCTGGAGTGTGGATTTTTACAATGGTGCTGTAAAAAGAACTTCTAAAACCGGATCCTTCAGGTGTGTCCGCCTTCACCATAAACTACCTGTTGTAACGACTCAAGCTGTATCTGATATTAACGAAACGGCAGCAACTTTCAAAGGTGTAGTAGAAGCTCCCGGTGACCCAGCCTATACGGAAAGAGGCTTTATTTACGGAAAAATATCCGATCCCACAATTGATGATGACGGAGTTCTTGTAATAAGTATCTCAGGGACAGGTTACGGAACTTATGAGTATTCTGTCAGCAATCTCGAACCGGGAAAAACCTATTATGTCCGCACTTATGCAAAAGTCGGGACAGCAATTTATTATGGAGAAGTCGTTGATTTCGTGTCTGGTTGGACATGGACGACATTATCTGAGTGCAGCAAAACAAGCGGCACACCATGCAAGGATCTAACAAGTCAGTTGACTTGGTCTAAAAAAGCAGACACTACCTATGCTTATAGTGATGCCATCACATACTGCGACAATTTGAATGAAGGCGGATACGACGACTGGAGACTTCCGAATATTGATGAGTTAAGAACGCTTTTGGTAGCGAGCAGAGTTGCTAATTGTCAGGTAAGCGAAGCAAACCACTGTTTGTCTACTGCGGCTTGCTGGACTTGTTTGACCTGTACACAGACAGGAACTAAAAATACAAGCAATCAATATTGTTCAAGTTATGGAACCAGTTACACTAACGGCAAATACAGCCAATTGGGTGATACCGGAGAATTCTGGTCTTTGTCCGTCATATCAAATGATGATTCAAACAATACATGGTATGTGAATTTCAACTACGGATCGGTAAGCTATACCACCAAGCCCTATGGTAATGCCGGCAACTACAGTGTCCGTTGTGTGAGGTAGTGCTTCGATCAAGCTCGGCAACCGATATATCGAACCTATTGCTGGCGAGCCGCCCGCGCTCCGACAAAAATCAAAAAATAATTCGTTGCCATTTTTCCGTTTTTCTCTATAATTTGTTGTTTTTTGATATTTGTAACTTATCAACTTTACGGAGGCAGTGCCATGAAAAAAATCTTTGCGATTCTTGCAGTTTCCGCACTGTTTTTTGTAGTTTCATGCGATGGAGGCATGAGGATCACGCCTCCGGTATCCTCAGAACAGCAGGAAACTCAAAATGATGCCGATGCCGACACAGTTCCCTCACCGGATGAAGGCGATACTGTTATCGACGACAGCGATACGCCTCCTGTTGACGGTGATACGACTCAGGATCACACTTATCCTGCGGATTCAGATCAAAATGAAACAGAAATTTTTCCGGATGATGACGACGAAACCCATGACTATGACAACTCCGAAGAGGAAGTGATCGATGACGAGGGAGTTACGGTAGACTACCGCTGCGAAGAGCTTCCGGAAAACGCAGAGTGGAATCCCGCAGAATGTATTTTACTGATCTATGGAAACCCAGATTTTGAAAATTACTCTACCGAACCGGTTTACAATGAAGAACCGGCAAAAACGACTCTCGTAGTTATGCCCGAAGAGCCTCATAACACTACACAGGTTTCCTGCCCCGAAGGAACAGCTCCGAAAAACAATGAATGCGTCGAATGCGGAAGGATAATACCGGGAGCATACCTTGAAGAAACAGATGCCGGAACGATATTCATCGACAAAAACGGAAAAACAGCGATAGAACAGTGTTTCAACGAATATAATCCGGAAAGCGGAACATTCAAAGATTCAGCAAAACCCTGCTGCGGGTCGGGCACGCTTTACCGCATAAAAAACGGTGTCCAGGTCGAACTGACTCAGCCATACACCTACAATGGAGAGCCTCTGCCGAACACTGTTACAGGCTGCAGCAACGACTATACTTTTGAAGAAACGACCGGAAAATGCTACTACTCCTGCAACTGCGGAGAATTGAAAGTTGAAGACGGAGTAGTCAAATGTTATATCGAATACGGCAACGAATGCCGCTTCAAATGCAAAGAGGGTTTCAACTGGAACGGTCACTCCTGCGTTAATTAAAATCACATAAAAAGTTGAGTTATTCTTAAAAAGTGCCAAAATCCGCCGATTTTTAGGTTTTTGTTCAATTGAAATGAGGTAAAAAAATGGGACAGACATTTGCTGAGAAGATTTTTTCGAAAATGGCGGGAAGACCGGTCGTTCCGGGAACGATCCTGACTATCAGACCCGACCACGTTCTTACGCACGACAACAGCGCGGCGATCTATTCGACTTTCAAGAAAATGGGTGGAAAAAAGGTCGATGATCCGAATCAGATCCTTATAATTCTCGATCACATCGTGCCGGCTGCAAACGAAAAGGCGGCAACGAACCACCAGACTGTAAGACAATTCGTAAAAGAACAGGGAATAAAGAATTTCTACGACTGCGGACGCGGAATATGCCATCAGGTCACGGTTGAAGAAGGTTTCGCGCTTCCAGGCAAATTCATCGTCGGAAGCGACTCCCACACTGTAACTTACGGCGCACTCGGCGCATTCTCGACCGGTATCGGCAGAAGCGAATCGGCAGGGATCTGGGCAACGGGCGAAATCTGGCTCAAAGTGCCGGAATCAATGAAAATCGTCCTCAAGGGAAAGCCGAAACCATATGTTTCGTCGAAAGACGTTCTCCTTCACATCGCAGGACTTATCAAAGTTGACGGTGCACTTTACAAAAGTGTAGAATTTTCAGGCGATTACATTGAAAATATCGAACTTGCCGACAGGCTTGTCTTCACGAATATGTCAGTTGAGATCGGCGCGAAAAACGGATACATGGCACCCGACGAGAAAGTTTTCAGCTTCCTCGAAAAACACGGCATCCCGCGTGACGCCTATACTCCAATCTATCCTGATGCTGACGCCGAATATGCCGAAACTCTCGAAATCGACGTTTCGGAAATCGAACCGATGGTAGCAATGCCGCACACAGTCGACAACGTCAATAAAGTCAGCAATATGCACGACGTCAAAGTCAACCAGGTTCTGATAGGCACATGCACGAACGGCAGAATCGAAGACCTGAGGATAGCGGCTGAAATCCTCAAAGGAAAGCACATCGCTAAAGAGACACGGCTTCTCGTTCTTCCTGCAAGCTCGGATATTTACCTCAAGGCAATGGAAGAAGGCTTGTTCAAAATTTTCGTCGAAGCAGGCGGAATAATTCTCAATCCGGGCTGCGGACCGTGCCTCGGCGCACACGAAGGCATCATGGCGCCCGGCGAAATCACTGTCAGCACCGCAAACAGAAATTTCAAAGGCAGAATGGGCTGCAACCAGTCCGAAATCTATCTCGCAAGCCCGGCAACAGCCGCTGCAACCGCGATAAAAGGCTTCATCTGCTCCCCGACCGACATTTAATTTAATGGAGTTAAACATGAGCGAAATCATCCTTTCAAACAGAGTTTTGAACATGGCTGAGTCAGCTACTCTGGCTATGACCAACAAAAGCCGTGAACTTAAAGCACAGGGCATCGATGTCATCAGTCTGAGCATCGGTGAACCCGACTTCAATACACCGGTATCGGCCAAGCAGGCCGCTATTGACGCCATCAACAACAACGATACGCACTACCCGCCTGTTCCAGGCACACCTGCATTGCGCAGAGCGATCGCCGAGAAACTGAAACGCGACAACGGTCTCGACTACAAAGAGAGCGACATCCTCGTTTCTAACGGCGCGAAGCAGGCGATCAACAACGTGCTTCAGGCTATCATCAACGACGGCGACGAGGTCATCATCCCCGCTCCGTTCTGGGTATCTTATCCTGAAATGGTAAAACTGAGCGGCGGCGTGCCGGTCATCGTCAAGAGCGATATGGCGCACGACTTCAAGATCACCGCAGAGGATTTCGAGAAAGCCATCACCCCGAAAACCAAGGCTCTCCTCATCAACACACCGTGCAACCCGAGCGGCAGCGTTTTCACAAAAGCTGAGCTTACAGCCATAGCCGAAGTACTGAGGAAATATCCTAATATCATCGTCATCTCAGACGAAATTTACGAGTTCATCCAGTACGAGCACAAACACGAGAGCATGGGACAGTTCGACTTCCTGAAGGACCGTCTTGTCATCGTCAACGGCGTTGCGAAAGGCTATGCAATGACCGGCTGGAGAATCGGCTACATCGCAGCTCCGCAGGCTATCGTCAAGGCTGCCAACAAAATTCAGGGCCAGATCACTTCCGGTATCTGCACTATCGCACAGGCCGCGGCAGTTAAGGCTCTTGAGCTTTGTCCGGAGAACTCCGAGGAGATCAGAGAGATGATGAAGGCTTTCCGCGAACGCCGCGACACCGTTGTGAAGATGATGAACGAAATTCCCGGTGTAAAGTGCAACACCCCGTCAGGCGCTTTTTATGTCTTCCCCGACATGAAGTATTACTTCGGCAAAACCGACGGTGAGACCGTAATCAAAGGGAGCGACGACCTCTGCATGTGGCTGCTTTACAATGCCCATGTAGCCTGCGTAGCCGGCGAATCCTTCGGCAACGGCGACTGCATCCGCATCTCTTACGCAACATCACTTGATAAACTGATTGAAGCTGTCAGAAGAATCAAAGAAGCTCTGACAAAACTGCATTAATTTCATTTTTTTTCAAAAAATCAGCTTTTATACGCAAAAAAGCTCCTTTAAGTTTGCATTTTTCTTATATATCAATATATTTTAGGCGTTTTTTTTGTTATAAGCGGAGAAAAGCATGAAAAATTTGAAGATTTTGATCCTTTTGACATTGTTTGTGTTGTTTACAAGCATCCTTTTCGCTCAGGAAACCGCACCGGTAGAAGAACAGAAGCCGGCTGAACAGCAGCAAACACCAGCAGCTGAAGAACCCAAACCCGCTGAACAGCAGTCAGCTCCGGCAGCCGAGGAACCCAAACCCGCTGAACAGCAGCCAGCTCCGGCAGCAGAAGAACCGAAACCCGCTGAACAGCAGCCAGCTCCGGCAGCCGAGGAACCCAAACCCGCTGAACAGCAGCCTGTAGCAGCTGAAGAACAAAAACCCGCAGCGGCAGAAGAACCAAAACCTGCTGAACAGCAGCCTGCGGCGGCAGAAAAACAGAAACCTGCTGAAGAAAAACCTGCGGCAGCTGAAGAACAGAAAAAAGAGGAACAGAAAAAGGCAGAAAAAGAGCCCGAGAAAGAACCGAAAAAAGAAGCCGCTTCCGAACAGAAAAAGGACGAGAAAAAAAGTGCCGATTCCAAGGACTCAAAATCAGAAAAGAAAGATGAAAAAGAGGAAAATGATAAAAAGATAAGAGAAATCGAAAAAAGATTCTGGAAAGGAGAAGTTGCGAATATCGGCGCAAACGAAATCATCTCTCCATACAACAGCGCAGGTCTTGCAGCCGGTGTCAAATTGATGGATGACGAACTTTACCTCGTTATCGACCCGAAATTTTCAATGCACTTCGACAAGCTCATAAAAGAACCTGTAAGCGAAAAAGAGCTCGATCTGATTTTCGGAATCCATGCTCCGCTCAATGTCAGAATAATCAGCACCGACATAAACAGCAACGACCACAGCGTCCGTTTCAGAACGGAAGACTGGGATGAATGGCAGGATTACCTCAAGATCCTCAGATATTTCCAGATCGGAACATCCGAAGACAACCTTTACTTCTCGGTAGGCAGCAACTTCGCACAGACTATCGGTCACGGAACAATACTTAAACGCTATATTCCGAACCATGACTCGACATTCTCCACAATTTCGGCAAAACTCAACTGGTATTTCGACTATGCCGGATTTGAAGCACTTTTGGGCGATGTTGCAAGAGGAAACATCTTCGGCGGTCTCGTCTTCATTAAACCTTTCTCCGCTATAGGCAACTACCATGCAAGAAGCGTTTCGTTCGGATATTCGTTCGTCGCAGACAGAAACGCTCCGACACGCTTAGGCTATGAAAAATATTCAGACTACAATGCAGATGATTTCCTTGCCGGCAAAGATGACCGTATTCCCAGAATATCAGTTGATTCCAAAGGTCGTCCGATAGTCGAGGAAGATGAATTTTTATATATGCAGGGCATCGACTTCGAGCTCAAACTTTACAAAAACGAAAAAGTCGACCTTAAAGTTTTCACCGACTATTCATGGTTCAAAAAAGACTTTACAAAAGGAGGTTTCACTTTCGGTTTCCTTGGCAGATTCAACCTTGACCAGAACAATCAGCACGCAATCAGAATCCAGCTTGAAGGCAGAGCCCACGAAGATTCCTATATTCCTTCCTTCTTTGATACATTCTACGACATCGAACGTATAGAAATGATGACAAACATCTATGGTGCAAAAAACTTCCAGCCTGACGGCCGCTCGAAATACTGGCATCTCATGAACGATAAGCAGGATACCAATTTTGTCGGTTCTTTCTACGGAGAACTCAGCTACAGCTTCAGGACATGGATCTCGCTCTCTGTAGGTTATGAAAAACTTAAAGAATCGTCATCACTTTTTGCGCACCTCGAACTTCCCGACCTTTGGATAGTAAAAATGATGCTGTCCTACTACAAACGCGGTTTCGGCAGTGCGTCGGAACTTTTCTCCGACAGCCACGTCAGCTCGCTTTTCAGAGGTGTCATCAGATTCCAGATCCTTCCTTTCCTTTACATCAACGGCTATGCAGGCAAACACTGGACTTTCTGGAATGCAAAGAACCCGCGTCCGAACGACAACCTCGAAGGTCACTACGTTTCATCGTGGGATCTCGGCGGTGATATAGAATTCGGCTGGGAATGGGGCAGATCCGGAAAAGAAGACAAAAAATCAGACAATAAGGAAGAGAAGAAATAATCTCTAAAAGAGGAAAACTTGAATAAAATCAAAATATCAGTCCTATTTTTCATTATTTTCCAGCTAATTGTTTCGTGTTCTTCCACAGACACAAAAACCGTAAGCGATGAAAAAAAGAGCGACGGTCACTACCAGCTCGGTCTTGCCGCTTTGAATCAGGGAGATTACATCAAAGCAAGACGTGAGATCATGCTGGCAATCGAGGCAGCCCCCACTCTTCCGCAGTATTACAACACACTCGGTCTCGTTTTCATGATCGAACATGACACTCAAAAAGCGGAAGAAAATTTCAGGGAAGCGCTGAAAATCGACTCAAAGTTTACCGATGCACGTAACAATTTAGGCGCCCTCTACCTCGAACAGCGTCAGTTCGACAAAGCTCTTGAAGAGTTTCAGGCGGTACTTGCCGACACGATGTATCCCCGTCCGCACTATGCCGAAACCAATATCGGCATCGTTTACAGAATGCAGAAGCGCTACGATCTGGCAAAACAGCATTTCGATGCGGCAATCAAGATGCGCGGAACACATTCGGAAGCTTACAAACAGATTGCGCTTATGTACGACGAGCAGAATCTGCATGAACTTGCCGCGGAAAATTATAAAAAAGCTCTTGAATACTTTCCGTTTGACGTTGAGGCTTTATACCGCGGCGCACTCAAAATGTATATGCTGAAAAAAGAAGATCTTGGGCAGACCTATCTCCGCCGCTGTCTCGAAGTTCAGGCGATCAACACGAAGGAAGTCGCGATCCCCTTTTTAAACGAATGTGTCGACCTTGCGAAACAGTTGGGCATAACAACTGATATTGAGCGCAGAAAACCTGAAAAGAAACAGCAGATCGAATCGGTAAACTGATGTATATTGTCCAAGGAACCATAACCTACAAAAAATCGCACGGCAACGGTTTTTTCCATACCATTTCCAAAGAAGGAGAAACATTCCGCTTTTTCTCGAAAAAGGATAATTTTTCCCTTTTTGAGAACTGCGAAGTGGTTCTCAGCAGAAAGAACAACACATACTTTCTTGACGATTTCATCTCGCTTGAAGAGACTGCTCCGCTGCGCAGGAATCCCAGAAACTTCATTGCTGCTTCGTGGTTGGCCGAACTCGCCCACTCCTTTACGATGCCGGACGAATCGGAACTCGAATTCATCAGAAAATGCCGCTCGGCACTTATGAGCGATTTCGATTCAAAAGCACTTGATTCAATAGAAAGCGACTACTGCACCGTTTCAGGTTTTTCAAGCGGCGAAAAAAAGGAAAATCTTCTTACAGACTACTTTTCCAATTCGCTCAACATACGTAAATCATTATTAAATCAATTAAAAATGAGAGGAAACGCATGATAACTCTTCCAAAACTCAATTTTGCTGAACTTGAGAAAAAACTCACATCGTTTTTAGTTTCTGAAATCGGAAAAACCGGACTTAAAAAAGCAGTTGTCGGACTTTCCGGCGGACTTGACAGCGCGCTTGTTGCAGCACTTGCAGCGAGAGCTTTGGGAAAAGAAAACGTCACCGGGATCCTCATGCCGTACAAAACTTCAAGTGCAAAAAGCATTGAAGATGCTCTCAAAGTAGTTGAAAACACCGGAATCAACAGCCTGAAAATAGAGATTTCGGCAGTTGTCGACACATTCGCTGCAAACAACATGACGAATCCCGACTTTTCGAGAAAAGGCCGCCTCGGCAACATCATGGCGAGAACAAGAATGATCACCCTTTTCGACTTCTCGGCTGCAAACGGCGCGATAGTGCTCGGCACCGGCAACAAAAGCGAGATCGAACTCGGATATTTCACGATGTTCGGCGACGGCGCATCGGCTATAAACCCGATCGGCAGCCTTTACAAAACCGATATTTTCGAATTTGCGCGTTTTCTCGGTCTTCCGGCGAGCGTGATCGAAAAAGCTCCCAGTGCAGACCTTTTTGAAGGTCAGACTGACGAAGGTGAAATCGGATATTCATACATTCAGATGGATCCGGTGATCCATGCGGTTTCCGATCTGTGTATGAGTGAAGAAGAAATCATCTGCGAAGGTTTTGACGAAAAGCTCGTCAGATTCGTAAACAAGCGGATAAATTCAATGAAATACAAAAGAAAAGTTCCTATAATCGCTATTATTTGACGGAGATTTCAATATGAGAAATCTAATGCTGAAAATGGTTCAGGATGATGTCATTTCTTCGGAAAATGCAAACAAGATCTTAAAAATGAAAAAGAATGTCGATCCGATCTGGTTTGCAATTTCAAAGGGAATGATTGACGAAAAAAAGCTCGCAAGATTTTATGAAAAAGAGGGCTACCCAATATTGTCCGAAGAAAAGAAGGGATTTATGTCCGATGATTTCTTTGCAAGATTTTTCACTCCCGATGTGATAACAAGGCTGCTTGCCCTTCCCGTTTCGTTCAGAAAAGATACGAAAGAAATCGTTATAGGGTTTATAAATTCGGCTCTGATTAACCAGATAAAAGAAACCGTTGTCAAAATTTTCCCAGGTTTCAACATCAATTTCACCCACATTCCGGCGTCGACTTTCAAAAGGATCGCGGCGAAATACTTCCTTTTCGACATCGACCGCTTCACTTCAGTCCTTCTGCAGCTGGAACCGAACAATGAACTTTTTTCCGATAAAGCTGTAAAGATAATGTCGACAAAAAAGAAACTGAAAGAAATTTCCGAGCAGTTGTATACGCTCGAACTTGAAAACGGCGAATCGGTGATTTTCAAGGAAGAATCCATGACAAGCCGCTTTCCGCTCAAGTCACTTTCGACTTTCAAGGAACTTTTCACGAGGACATACACCGAATTTGTTCCGGCTACGATAATGAACTCTCTCAGTCACACTGAAAAAATCCTTCTTTTCACCAATATCGGCATCAAAAAAAGCGACAAAGTTGTCCTTGTAGCTTCCGATGACACAAAGCACCTATTTTTCATGATAATAAATCCGAAAGTCGATAAAGATCAGATAGAATTTCTGGCGAAATAACTGAATTACAGATGTTTGAAACTTCTGATTCCGGTGAATACCATCGGGATGCCGTGTTCGTTGCAGGCATCGATCGATTCCTGGTCACGAACCGAGCCGCCTGGCTGGATTATAGCGGTGATCCCTACTGATGCAGCTCTGTCGACACAGTCTCTGAAGGGGAAGAAAGCGTCGCTTGCCATTACGCAGCCTTCAACCGGAGACTGAGCTTTTTTGATCGCGATATCAAGAGAGTCGATCCTCGACATCTGCCCTGCTCCGACACCGACTGTAGCGCCGTTTCTTGCGATAAGGATCGCGTTGCTTTTTATGAATTTGACCATGTTCTGTGCGAAAAGGAGCTCTTTGATCTGCTCGGGAGTCGGTTTTTTCTCGGTCACGAACTGAAGGTCAGCCTCTGTGATGACGCGTCTGTCCGCCGTTTCGACAAGGACTCCGCCCGAAATTTTCTTGAGTTCGATATCCATGTCGAAATTCTGCGCGAATTCGCCCACTTCGACAAGTCTGATGTTTTTCTTTTTGCTAAGAAGTTCCTTCGCCTCGGCTGAAAATGCCGGTGCGACGATAGCTTCGACAAAAAGTTCTTTCATTATTTTCGCGGTTTCAAGGTCAAGGGTCTTGTTGACCGCGATGATCGATCCGAATGCACTGACAGGGTCGCATGCAAGAGCTTTTGTGTAGGCTTCGGTCAGAGTCGAAGCGACTGCCGCGCCGCACGGATTTGTGTGTTTTACAATTGCGACCGCCGGTTCTGTGTAGCCGCTTACGATGTTTTTCGCCGCTTCAAGATCCATGTAGTTGTTGAAGGAAAGCTGTTTTCCGTGAAGCTGCTCGGCAAGTGCGAGAGTTCCTTTTTCAGCCTCGCTGTCTATATAGATCGAAGCCTTCTGATGCGGGTTTTCGCCGTAGCGGAGAGTCTCTTTCTTGACGAACTGCATATTGATGAACTCAGGATCTTCGCTGATTTTTTCGCCGTTGCAGTCAACAGTCGAAAGGAAAGAGCTGATGTAGCTGTCGTAAGCAGCCGTGAGTCTGAAAGCTTTCGATGCGAGTCTGAATCTCGTTTCGAGCGAAATTTCGCCGTTATTCGCTTTCATCTCGTCAAGTATCGCTTTATAATCATCGGGAGATGTGACGATCGCGACATCCTTGAAGTTTTTTGATGCACTTCTGACCATCGAAGGACCACCGATATCGATGTTTTCAATGATGTCTGCAAATGGTTTGCCGCTTTCGACCGTCTTTTTGAAAGGATAAAGGTTTACAACGACCATGTCGAACATCGTGATGCCGTGATCAGCTGCCGCTTTCATATGGTTTGCATCGTCTCTGCGTGCCAGAATTCCGCCGTGGATTTTCGGATGGAGCGTCTTAACGCGGCCGTCCATCATTTCTGGAAAACCGGTGTAATCCTCGATTTTTGTTACATTTATTCCGTTTTCGGCAAGCATTTTGCAGCTTCCGCCGGTCGAAAAGATCTTAACGTCTGCTTTGTCAAGCTCTGATGCGAAATCAACAAGTCCTGTCTTGTCAAAAACACTGATGATAACATTTTTGATTTTTGCCATTGTCTCCTCCGTTGTTAAATAAAAAAATCGCCGACTTAATAGCAAAATCGCGATTTATTGCAATTTTTACGGCAAATTTTTTACAGGATATATCACGAAAAAACCGTTACAGACAATCGTGCCGGCAAATTCAAAACAATAAACTTTTGACTTGACTTGCACCTTTTTAACCCTATAATCGCCCGTATTTTTGTTTTTTACTGAATTTTAGGGGGATTACAATGGCAACAAATGATTGGAAAGAAAAGGTAAAAGATGTTCTTGAAGACGTTCGTCCTGCGCTCCAGAGAGACGGCGGCGATGTTCAGCTTATGGAAATTTCCGACGACGGCATCGTAAAAGTCGCTCTTCAGGGTCATTGTGCCGGCTGCCCGATGAGTCAGATGACTCTCAAAATGGGAATCGAACAGCATCTCAAAAGGCTTGTTCCGGAAGTAAAAGAGGTCATAAACATCTAAATTTCTTCTAAAAACCGGCTCACGTTATCGTAAGTCAGGCTTCGCTATTCGGAGGATGAAATGCTTTCCATAGTTCCGCTTGGCTGCTACGGCAGCGATCTTGAAAATAAAAAATGTATCTCCATGCTCGTTACGCCTTCAATTGTTATTGACACAGGCTCGATCATGTCATCTCTCGACATGAACCAGCTACTCGCTATAAAACACGTCATTATCACCCACAGTCACTTCGACCACATCAAAAATCTGCCGATTTTCGCCGATTTCATGCTTTCGCTCGGGAACCATTCGTTCACGGTCTACACGACAGAAAACATCATGGCGCAGGTAATGGACAACATCTTCAACGACCTTATCTGGCCTGATTTTACAAAGCTGCCGAGTAGAAAGAATCCGACGATAAAGTTCCAGCCGATAAAGTTCGAAGAGCCTTTTTCCATCGAAGGAATCGAGTTTCTGCCTATCGAAGTGAACCATGTCGTTGAATCAATCGGTTTCATCATAAAAAAGGGCGACGAAAAGATTGCTTACTCCGGAGACACGGGAATATGCGAAAATTTCGTCAATCACATAAACGCGGATCCTTCGATAAAAACAATATGCTGGGAAACTTCTTTCCCTAACAGGCTCGAAAAGCTGGCTATCGCGTCTAAGCACCTGACACCTGCACAACTTGCGGGAGAGCTCGAAAAAATAAACCGTCACTGCGACATTCACACATTTCACCTTAAACCGAATCTGGAAGATGAGATCATCGCAGATATAAAAAGCATCAAAAGTCCGATGAAAATCATCCCGATGAAGCAGAAAAGTCCGATAACAGCATCGTGAGAACATGAACAGACAAATCATAGTAAACAACACTTACGGCGAAAAAAGAATAGCCATACTCGAAGACAGAAAACTCGTTGAACTCCACGTCATGCACTCGGAGGAAGGAAGCTGCCTTTCAAACATCTACTCCGGCATAATCCGCAGGGTACTTCCGGGAATGCAGTCGGCTTTCGTCGAATTCGGCGGAACAAGGACAGGCTTCATCCACGCGAATGATCTGAGACTCGACATAACTTACGAAGAGTACCAGAAAAACTTGGAAAGCGACGATGATGACGAACTGAATCACGAAGAACAGGTTTCCGAAACGCAGGGTGAAACACGCAGATTCACAGACATCACCGAATATGCGAAAGAAGGAAACCGAATCCTCGTTCAGGTCGTAAAAGAACCCATCGGACAAAAAGGGGCTAAACTCACGACGCATATTTCCCTTGCCGGAAGATACTGCGTCCTGCTGCCGACCATCACGCACATCGGCGTGAGCCGCAAAATCGGCGACCGCGAAAAGCGGGAGGAACTCAAAGAATTCGGTCAGAAAGTTATGAAGAAAGGTTACGGCATAATTCTGAGGACTTTAGCCGCCGAAACAGACCTCAAAACCATCGAAAAAGAGGTCGTTTTTCTCATAAAAAAATGGATTTCAATTCAAAATACTTTTCAGAAAGGCAAAGGAACGGCACTCATAGAACCCGCACTCGATCCTATGCTAGACTTCGTGCAGAATACAGGCATGGACGAACTTTCCGAAATCGTTGTCGACAACAAAAACGATGAAAAGGCGGTGCGCGACTACTTCGCTTTCTACGGCGAAAATCCCGATGACAAAGTGAAATTCTACGACCTGCCTTACCCGATTTTCGATTACTATTCGATCGAGCCCGAAGTCACAAAACTGGTAAAGAAAAAAATCTGGCTCAAAAGCGGCGGATTTCTCATCGTCGAACAGACTGAGGCTCTGACAGTAATCGACGTCAACACCGGCAAATTCGTCGGAAAAGGCGACCTTGAAAGCACAGTCGTCAAAACGAACTGCGAAGCTGCCGAAGAGATCGCATACCACCTGAGACTCAGGAATTTAGCCGGGATCATCGTCGTCGACTTCATCGACATGCGCAATCAGGCAAACAAGAAAAAAGTCATCGCGAAACTTGAGCATGAACTCGAAAAAGATCCGGCGAAATGCACCGTTTTCTACTTCACGCGCCTCGGACTCATTCAGATAACGCGAAAAAGAACGACTGAAAGCAATATCTCGTCGCTCACCGAGCCGTGTCCCTACTGCAGCGGAAACGGCATAATCCGCTCGCGTGAAACGGTAACTTTCCAGATTTTCCGCGAAATAAAAAAGCACGTAAAACTTTACGGAAGCAAAGTTCTCACCGTCAGAGCACACCCGGAAACGATTTTCGCGCTTGAACAGAAATACACCGACGAACTGGAAAAACTCAAAAAAGAACTCAAAATCTCGGTAAACACCGAATCAGACAATTCACTTCACAGAGAATCGTTCACAGTTGACGGGAAATAAACGCAAAGACGTTTCTGAAATGTCTCTACTCGTCGTTTCCTTCCATATCGCTGCTGAAAATCGTGACCTGATCGCGCCCGTGTTCTTTTGAATAGTAAAGCGCTGTATCGGCATTTTTGATAAGATCGCCGACACTCATCGAAGGCATAGGATAAGAAGAAACACCTGAAGAAATCGTTATATGGAGCGGAGAACCGTCGGCATTGACAGATGTGTCGCGGACGACGTTCCTTATTTTATCCGCGATTTTGGCTGCCGCATCGATTGTCGTGTTATTGAGCAGAATAACAAACTCTTCACCGCCGTAACGCGCCGCGAAATCGACTTTGCGGATCGAATTTTTTATAGTTCTGGAAATAAAGCGGATAACATCGTCGCCAGCTTTGTGACCGTAGGTGTCGTTCACTTTCTTGAAAAAGTCGATATCGAGCATTATCATCGAGACCTGGGCTTTCATTCTGCTTGCCTCGCTGATTTTACGCTCGATCATATTGTTGAAGCAGCGTCTGTTGTAAAGTCCGGTCAAGCCGTCAACATTGGAAAGCTCTTCCATTTTCTGGAACATTTCTATGTTGTTCATGGCCGATGTAACGACTTTCGAAATCATCCTTACAGATTCGGAATGTTTTTTGAGCTCTTCAAAATCCTTCTGCGTATCGGTAAGAACAGAAATCGTTCCCTTGACGTTGTTGTTAAAAATCATGCAGCGGATCATTATGCAGCTTTTTTTGTTGAGGTCGTCGAATTCGGCGGAAAACAAAGGCTC
The DNA here is from genome assembly GCA_947305505.1 of uncultured bacterium. Taxonomy (GTDB): domain Bacteria; phylum UBP6; class UBA1177; order UBA1177; family UBA1177; genus UBA1177. Next base: position 19,207 of record CAMZDX010000019.1, read on the forward strand.
CGATTTACGTTTGTTCACGTCTGTCGCTTCGTAGTAATCGTCCATTTTTCCGCTTACCATCATTGCGTGAACCGACTGAGCATCTTTTATTTCAGCAGTTACGGCATCACTTATATCGGACATTTCAAGCGGCCATTTTCCTTTTGAAAGTTCGCTGACTGCAAAAGAATAACCTGAAAAAACATTGTCTTCACTCTTTTCGGCTACAAAAACGCCGCTTGCTTCAGGTGCAAGATTGAAAATTGCAAGCGCGGCAGCCTTGAGAAGCCCGTCATGATCGAAAGAATCGACTATATTCGAAGTTTCCCGATACAACATGGCATTACGCTGTTTTTCGAGAGCGATATGGCTGAAAGTTTCAGACTGACGAAGCTGCTCGAGAACATCTTCCTTTATCTCGGAGAACTTTTCGATAAGTTCGTCTTTGTCGGCTCTTTCTTTCAGCGCTGTATCAACTACAAGGACATACTCCGGTTCGAAAAGAGAAATATCGTCATAATCGAGCAGTGCTATCGGATAGTATATTCTGAAATTGTACTCAGGCATCATGGGAATATTTTCCCTTTCATCGAGAAGAGTCCTTGCTGCGACGGCTGTTTTATCGTGTACGACCCTGAAAAGAAGCCCCTGCTGCGCGAATTCGACATCGGATTCGTATATTTTCGCCTTGTCGCCCGGCAAAAGCACGACCAGACGCAGAGAAACAGGCCTGTTGTCAAAATTCTTAGTCTTGGCGAGATATTTTTTCAGAGGCCTGAAAGGATCGTCTACAAGCGGAGCACTTACTTTTGCAGTTATTTTAAGCGGCTCGGCAGGCTGCTGGGCGAAAAGGAAAGAAAAACCTTTTCTCATAAAGAACCAGACGCCTACAGCTGCAAGGATATACAAAACATAGATTATAAAAACGGAATAGTCGGAGATATTTCCGCTGAAAATCATCAGAACAAAGGATGTTACGGCAAAAGCAACATAAGAAACATCGTCGCTTTTCTGCAAAATCAAAGGCAGAGCGAGAAAAATGAGCGGAAGAACAGGACTTCCGCCTACTCCGCCGGTAACGATGAAAACAGGCAGGAGATAAAGCTGGAGCGGCATTTTCTTCTTTTCAACGAGCTGGACATAGATAACGAGAAATACAAAAACGCTCCACAGTATGACGAGAAACGGGATACTGTCCTTAAAATAGAGCGAAAGAAAAGAAAACATCAACGTGGTGATGTGCCAGAAAAAGCGAAATTCCAATAAAGCTGTCATTTTTCAGGTATGTACTTATATTGATCTGAACGTAACATTTTATATTTCAACCTCAGAATTTCCTCTGCGGCTTTCGGATCTCTGGAAAAGCGGTCGATTTTCAAGCGGATGCGGTTGTTGTCACGGCTTATCTCACGCTTTTTTTCCTCAATTACTCTGATTTTGTCGCGATTACGGTCGAATTCGCCGTAAGAAACGACGGTGTCATAGATAAAAAACGCAGAAACGAGCAAAAACAAAAAACCGAGAACAAGCAAAAACTGCTTTTTTTTCATTCTTTCGACCTCGTTGCGACCGCTATATTCTCAAATTTCAACGACTTGAGTATATCAAGAACCTCGGTAACCCTGCCATGCGGCGTCGTCACGTCGGCTTTGATGACGATAACATATTTTAAACGCATATCCGTGTCAAATTTTGAAAGGAATTCTTTGATCTCTTCAGTCGATGAAACCTCTGTTCCGCCCAAAGCGACCCTGCCGTCTGCACTTATAGCGATTTCGAACTTTTCAGCCGATATCAGCGGAGTATCGGAACTGGCTTTAGGAAGATCGACCTTAAGTCCGGATTCCTTAACGAAAGTGCTTGTCAGAGAAAAGAAAATGAGAAGCGTAAAGAGCACGTCGACGAGCGAACTTATATCGATCGAAAAATCTTTACCGGTACTCTTTTTAAGTTCCATCAGCTCCTCTTTTCACCGGATAAAGACGAACACATAAAATATACAAAAGGAATAAATCCTACGAACCATTCAGGCAGGATCAGCACGCAAACCGTGTAGACAATCCAGAAAAGAGAGGGAGAAAGCCATGTCGAAGCGATATTGTCCGAAACACGCGGCAGTTCAAGACGCTGAATAGTATCACCAAGCTTCAAAGCTCCGGCCAGAGAAACGGCGAACATCAGAAAAACCAAAGGAAGACTTACGAAAAGAGTGCCGCAAGTAGCGAGTACAGCAGGCAACGTCGCAAGAATGAAGCCGAAATTCCACGAAAAAATGAAGTTTTCGTTTTTCAGAGCAACCGTTCTGACATTGTTTCTGATTTTTGTGATATAAAAAAGGAAAGTCGTCAGAAGAAGCGGAAAAATCGAAAGCTGCGGAATATCTGCAAAAAGAGCAACCGCAGTAATAACAAGAGAAACGATAAAAACAACCGTACTCAGCAGATTCCAGTCGAAATGTTCTTTTTCAAAAAACCGAAGAATCATCTCTTTCGCGCTTTTGGCGAACAGCTTGTTTGAAAAGAAACCGAATGCTTCGTTTTTGTTGAGATAGTTGTCGACAAGACGCTCCTCGGCTTCGTTTTTCATCGAAGGAGTATCGACATCCTGCCAGAGATGTCCCGTCATTTCGGCACATGCGAACTTTCTTTCCAGCGCTGCCTGACCCATTACGTCAGATATCGAAACATCGCCTTTCGTATCGTAGATTTCCTGAAGTCTCGGAAAAACGGCCTGTTTGCAGAGGAAAAGACCAGTGTCGACCGCGTCGTACGAAGGAAGCTCCTTGCCGATCGTCGTGATCTCGCCGTTTTCGGAAACGACTTTCGTGGCATCGTCAAGATCGAAAACACCTTCGATGTTTCTGTCGACCGAAAGGACCACATCGTATTTTTCGAGTTTCGGTTCAGCTTTTCCCAGAAAATCTGCAAAAAAATCATTGGAAAAAATATGGTCAGACATAGAAAGCATAAAGGGTTCGTCATCCAGCAGCTCTTTTGCACGAAGCAGCGATATGCCGTTTTTCTTGTTGTATTCAGAATTGTCGGCAAAAACGACACCGTGAATATTGTTTTTTCCGATATACTCTTTGATCTGGTCGCCGCGGTATCCGACAACTACAACGATTTTTTCGATCCCGACCGACTGCATGAGCGTTATAACACGCTCGATCAAAGCCATACCGCCGACCGGCATAAGAGGTTTCGGTTCGTTCCGCCCTTCACTGTTGAGCCTGCTGCCAAGCCCGCTTGCAAGGATAACGCCTTGTTTTATCATGTTTTCCTCTAGATTTTCGGTTTCATATCTTCTGCAATTTCGGCTTTTTTGGCCGCGACATATTCCTTATATCCGTCAAGATCGCCTTTATCAAAGCAAACCGGAGACAAAAATGTGTATACAAGCATGTGGAAAAGAAGGCAGTCAAGCAGCCACGGTTCACCTGTCACAGCTGTCGCAACTCCGCTTACGACAAGCATTACGATCGCAATACTCATAAAAGTTTTAAATCTTCTGTTGAATTTGCGTCCGTGATGGCTTACGAACGGTCTGAATGAAAGATTGTTCCAACCTATCCATATGAACAGCGGAATCAGGAAATATTTGCAGTAAGGAACATATTCAGCCTGAAGATACTTGCTGATATGCGTTCCTGCCCCGATCAAACTCATAAGATAAAACGCCGAAACCGGACGTGGAGTTCCGAGGAAAAAGCGCGGAAAATCAATGTCATAGACTTCGTTTCTAGCATGTCTGATGCAACCGAAAACAAGCGGAACCATTCCCATGCAGTATGCAATGAGCGCATTAATAAAACCGCCGTCTTCGACTCGATAAAAAGCATAGACAACAAACGCAGGACATACGGCATAGGTTACATGGTCGGCAATCAGATCAAGTTCTTTGCCGAATTCATTACCCATTTTCGTGATTCTTGCAACGATACCGTCACAAAAATCAAAGACGTATGCAACCATAACCAAATAGCAAGCCTGCTGGACATCGCCTTCTATCGCCATAACGGCGGACAAAAAACCGATAGCGACATTTCCCAAAGTTACAACATCTTTCAGATGAATGAGTCCCATTTTTCCTCCAAATCAAGACAAAACAAAAAAACGCTATATGATACGGAAAAATATTTAAAAATCACTTTTTAAGGGAAACTTTTTAAAATTCAGAAAAGTAAGGGGAAAAAATTCGAAAGAACCGGCTTAGCAGGAACTATTCTCCGCCTGAACCAGATCCGCCAGCAGCACTGTTATCTTCTTCTGCTTCTTCAGGAGCTTCAGGAGCCTGTCCGGGACAGCATGCGTAATAACCGTTGTCGTCCGCCGCCTTTTTGTAGGTATTGTAAATCATTTCGACTACACCTGCAGCCGCATATCCAGGATAGTAAGTTCCGCCGTAGGTTTCGACAATGTATCTTTCCCAGTCAGTATCACCGGCATAGCAGTTAACCAGTGATGAATCCTGACCGTAGAAACAACCGCCGCCTATAAGAGCATCATTGAATGCGCACTGTTTCATGATTGCATCATATTCTTCCTTAGACAAGGTGTTGCCTTCTTCCGGTGCCGGATATCCGTTTTCCGGAATGTAGTAGGTCGAACCCATCTGAATCGTCGTACCGAAAGTCGGAATAAGATTGTAATTCAGTGTGTTTGTGGTGATTTCCGTACCGTCGGCAAGTTCACCGATAAGTTTTACTTTTATAACTAACGGGCTGGCAATCCAGTCAATATCGTTCACATGTTCGAGAAGATTTTTAGCCTGAGCTTCCTCAAGAACGTGAACATACATACCGGCAGGAGATCCGTTCGGCGGAATAACACTGCCGTAAACGCTGACTCTCGTCTTTTTGTTCCAGAGGCTCTGATCAAGAGAGAGTTTTCTTCCGTCAGCCTGAGCTTGAGGATCCCACTCATAGTCTATCTCTGCCCATTTGCCAAAGAAATAGTTAGCCTCTGCAGTCGTCAACGACGATTCCGAACCACTGTTTCCGCTGGACGGGATATAGTTCGTAACCTGGAAACCGAGCACATAGTCAAACGTAAAGGCAAGGTCAATCAAACCTTCCGTTTTATACACTTTAGTGTCAGTTTTGACCATACAGTCATTTTCCTCATCAATCGAAACAAAATAGTCAATGATGACTCTGTTACGCCTGTCGACGCATGAAACCATCATCAAAGAAGCTACCATCAGGGTAAGAATGAAAAACTTTCTCATCTTAATTCCTCCAAATCTCTCAATATGTCATTAGAATTCCTGTAAATTATCCCGGGAACTCCCGTTTTTTTCAGGTAAACCATCGAAATTCTGTCCAAATTCCTCTTTTTATCCAACATTATAAATTTACGCCATTTATTTTCGTTTCTATATTTCTGCAAATCGTTGTTTACTCCGTGTTTTTGCAGTAATTTTTCAAGTTCTTTAGCCGGAAAAACCTCGTCCGCTCCAACGGTTTCAGCCCATTCCTGCACAAGAACCATACCGGCGGCAACAGCCATGCCGTGCGGCAGAGCGTAATAAATCTCTATCGCATGACCGAATGTGTGCCCCCAGTTCAAAACAATTCTTTTTTCAAGGGTATCCGTAAAATCGGCGCTTACGATCTCGTACTTACCGAGAATCGCAAGCTTTATCGCCTCTTCCGAAAGGAGATCCTCCGCCGCAAAAACCATATCGGCAAGTCTTCCGCCTTTTATCAAAGCGAGCTTGATGATTTCAGCCTTTCCCGATGCAATCTGCCGCGGATTAAGAGTTTTGAAAAAATCCTCTATAATCACAACTTCATGCGCCGGATAAAAGGTGCCGATCGTGTTTTTCGCGACGAAATTTACAGCCGTTTTGCCGCCTATCGAACTGTCGACAGCCGAAAGAAGCGTCGTAGGAACAAGAACAAGTCTCATTCCCCGCTTGTAAACCGAAGCCGCGAACGCTGAAAAATCGGTCGTAGCACCGCCGCCCACCGCAACAAGCGTCGTTTTTCGTCCGGCATTGAGATCGATAAGCCATTCGATGCAGCTTTCAACGTGGTTCAGATCTTTCTCTTTCTCGCCGTCGATGTAGAAAACGCGACCGTCAGGAAGCGATTCCGCAAGACTTTCAAGCGATCTGTCGATCACAAAGCAGCAGTCGCGTCCGAGAGAGTCCGCAAAATCTGCAAAAGACTTCGCGAATCCGACTTTCGTCGTGTGTGTTACCGAAAAA
>CAMZDX010000020.1 GCA_947305505.1 uncultured bacterium
GGGCTCTCAACAAGGAAGGGATCTCAAGGCACGATTTAGGCCGCGAAAAATTCCTCGAAAGAGTCTGGAAGTGGAAAAAGGAAAACGGCAGCACGATCACGCGCCAGCTCAGATGCTTGGGTGCATCGCTTGACTGGTCGAGAGAGCGCTTCACGATGGATGAAAACCTCTCCAAAGCAGTTCGCGAGGTCTTCGTTTCACTTTACGAAGAAGGGCTCATCTACAAAAACACATACATCATCAACTGGTGTCCGCACTGCAGAACGGCACTTTCCGACCTTGAAGTCGACCACGAAAATGTCGAAGGACACCTCTGGCACATCAAATACCCGATTTCGGGAAGCGACGAGTTCCTGACGATCGCTACGACCCGTCCCGAAACACTTTTGGGCGACAGCGCGGTAGCAGTCCACCCGGAAGACAAGCGTTACGCCCACCTCATCGGCAAAAAGGTGAAACTTCCGCTTACCGACCGTGAAATTCCGATAATCGGAGACTCGATTCTGGTAGATATCGAATTCGGAACAGGTGCCGTAAAAGTCACGCCTGCCCACGATTTCAACGACTTCGAGACTGGCAAACGCCACAACCTTGAAGAGATCAATGTCATCAACGAAAAAGGCGAGATCAATGAGCTCGGCGGAAAATATGCCGGAATGACCACGACCGAAGCGAGAGAGGCGATAGTCGCAGACCTCGACAAACTCGGACTTCTCCTCAAAGTCGAAAAGCACATGCACGCAGTCGGTCACTGCCAGAGATGCAAGACCATCGTCGAACCGATACTTTCAGACCAGTGGTTCCTGAAGATGGAAGATCTCGCGAAACCGGCAATAGATGCGGTCGAAACTGGAAAGATCGTCTTCCAGCCCGAGACTTGGAAAAAGACATACTACGAATGGATGTACAACATCAAAGACTGGTGCATCAGCCGTCAGCTCTGGTGGGGACATCAGATCCCGGTATGGTACTGTGAAGATTGCGGCGAAATGATAGTCAGCCGCGAAGATCCGACGAAATGCACGAAATGCGGTTCAACGAAGCTAAGACGCGACCCAGACGTTCTCGACACATGGTTCAGCTCGCAGCTCTGGCCTTTCTCGACTCTCGGATGGCCCGAAAAGACGCCGGAACTTGCAAAATATTACCCGACGACACTCATGGAAACCGGTTTCGACATCATCTTCTTCTGGGTAGCCAGAATGATCATGATGGGATACAAGTTCATGGGCGAGAAACCTTTCGGAAAGGTATTTTTCCACGGTCTTGTCCGCGACAAATTCGGTCAGAAGATGTCGAAGAGCAAGGGCAACGTCATCGATCCGCTCGTAGTCACCGAAAAATACGGCGCAGACGCTCTCCGTTTCACCTTCGCGATGATGCCGCTCGCAGGGCGCGACGTCAAACTTTCGGACGAATGGTTCGAAGGCTATTGGGCTTTCATCAACAAGATATACAACGCAACGAGATTCTGCCTCATGCAGTTTGCCGAAGGAGAAAAATTCGACGGATTCAACCCGATAAACTACAAGGAAGACAACTTCTCGTTTGCCGACAAGTGGATACTTTCAAAACTCGAAACGGCAACTGAGGAAGTCAGGAAAAACCTTGACGAAATGAGGCTCAACGATGCCGCCGGCGCGATCTACCACTTCTTCTGGCACGAATTCTGCGACTGGTATATCGAGCTCGTCAAACCGACATTCTTCGGCACCGACGAAAACGCGAAAGCCGTTTCGAAACGCGTTCTTCTCAAGGTTCTCGATGCCAGCCTGAAACTGCTTCACCCCTTCATGCCGCATGTCACAGAAGAGCTGTGGCAGAGCCTGCCTTTCAGCTTCGAGGGTAGGGAAGAATCGATCATGATAAGCCGCTTCCCCGAACTCGGCGACTGCCCTGTTTTCGAGCGTGACGCGCAGACGATGGAAGAGATCATCGAGATCATTACCGTCGTCAGAACGATCCGCGCAGAAAACAACATCAAACCTTCGGCTGAACTTACGCTCAAACTTTCGCTTGAAGAGAGCCTTAAATGTGCGCTTTCCGAAAAACTCGAATACATTATCAAGCTCGCAAGAGTCAAAAACGTCGAATTTGTCGAAGGTTTCACGCCCGACAAAGAGACCGCCAGCGCTATAGTAAAAGGCGGAACGCTTTACATTCCGCTTGCGGGACTTGTCGATTTTACAGACGAGATCAAGCGTCTGGAAAAAGAAATCGCAAAAATCCAGAAAGATTTTGACCTCTGCGACAAGAAGCTCAACAACCCGAATTTCCTTTCAAAAGCTCAGCCCGAAGTCGTTGAGAAAGAGAAAGCGAAACACACCGAACTTTCTGAAAATCTCGCTCACCTCAAGGCGAGATTAGAGGAAATCAGTAAATAAAGGTCTGCTTTATAAAAAAAATCGCAAAAATTTATCAATAAAATCAAAGTCTTGTTGTTTTTTTTTTTTTTTGAATTTTTGAGTCAGAAAAATTGGCACTTTGTGCAACTAAATATATGCTTGTTTGGTTTTTTTACTTTATGGAGGTCGTTATGAAAAAATCGATGATTTTAACAGTCATTCTGGCGATTCTGCTTTTTGCCGGCTGCGGAAACGACAAAAAAGAAGAAAAAACTGCCGACACAGGTGACACAACAGCTGATACCGGCAATTCCAATTCAGGTGGGAACGGCGCCCCTTTGGATGATGCTGATACAGACACAGACGATGATACGTGCAAACTTGACGATTCTCTTCTTGCCGCAAGCGAAAACGGCGGTGCATATTTCGCTTTAAAAGGTGTCGGAATAATAAATGCAAACATAATCAATAACCCGGAACCTGCTGACCCCACAAAAGTATCGTTCGGATTTTCAGATATCGGCGGTAAGCAGTTCTTTCAGGGAGAGCAGAATACATTTTTTGTAGAATACGAGCAGGGTGTAAATGGAGTGATTTTTGCCGATCAAAACAAGGACTTCGAATGGCGTAGGACAACCTACGTATATTTCATTGTTCCGCTTCAGTACATCGACACAATGAAGGCAAACGGATTCGATACAGTTGATGAGGCTCCGGAAATACAGATCTCCGATTTCGTTTTTTCAGAAAACTTCAGCAGTAAACAGTGTCTTATTGCGGCAAACAAATACGGCAGAGCCTCGGAAACCGGTGCAAAAACCGCTCTCGGAAAAACTCAGGTCTGCTATGGCAAAAACGAGAATTTTACCGCAGGAGAGACATTTAAACTTGCTATGAGAGCAGAACTTACCCTTGATAAGGAAGAACTCGCAGCGATATACGATCTTAAAACCACAGATGATCTCTGCGAATGTCTTGATTCCGGCGGAGATTTGATCGACTGCAAATCGGTAAAGTGGTCTGACGACACATACAACGCATGTCATACTATTGACGATAACACGTGGTCGCCTCTTCCTTCCGCCACAATGAACTGGGAAAAAGCTGCAAATTATTGTGAAAACCTATCCGTATGCGGCCATGACGACTGGAGACTTCCAAATATAGACGAACTCAGGAAACTCGTTAAGAACTGCACGAAGATTGCACCGGAAGGAGAGTGCAGAATAAGTGAAAACGATTTGCTTTCCAATATGGATGCCAAGGCGGACGGAGCATGGGAAGGCACTTGCGAAGGTGAGTGGGAAACAGAGTGCGCCGAAGGAAGCTGTGTATGCAGCAGTTCACAACAACCGGAAATCCCTGGTTATTTCAGCGAAGTTGATGACAGCAATACTGAACTCTGGTCATCTTCTGCCGTAACTGATATGGCGGACCATGTATGGAATCTTCGCTTCAATTTCAGTAATGCTGTCGATATAATTCCGGGTCAGAAACAAGGTGAGTTCTCAGTCCGCTGCGTAAGATAATTTCCTTATTTATTTTACCCCTTTCATTGAAAGCGAGATACGTTTTCGTTCGATATCGATATTTTTGATCCTGACAGAGACTTTCTGACCAAGTTTCAGGCATTCGGAGGGGTGTCTGATGAATTTGTCGGCAATTTCGGAGATGTGGAGAAGTCCTTTCTCCTTTATTCCAATATCGACAAATGCACCAAAATCGGTGATGTTGCTGACTATGCCGTTTAAAATCATTCCTTCTTTGAGATCATTGATCGTGCGGACTTCTTCGGAAAACTCAGCCTGTTCGAATTTTTCACGCGGGTCTAAGCCTTTCTTTTGAAGTTCTTCGATGACTGATGGTGGCAGAAGTTCCTGAACCAGTTGATTGTTTTTTATGATTTCGGGGTTTTTGACAAGAGTTTCAAGGGTGATTCCCGCTTTTTTAGCCGCACTTTTTACCAGTTCGTAATTTTCAGGGTGAACGCCGGTCGAATCAAGGATCTCGTCTCCGCCGAAAATGCGCAGAAATCCGGCACACTGCTCGAACGATTTCGCTCCGATTCCTTTGATATCCTTGAGCTCTTCGATGTTTTTGAAACGCCTTCCGCTTTTTCTGAAAGCTGCGATCTCGGCCGATTTTTTGCTGTCGAGCCCTGAAATGTAGGCGAGAAGGTAAGGGCTTGCGGTGTTAAGGTTCGCTCCGACGCGGTTTACCGCCCATTCGACCGTTCTTTTAAGCCTTTCGGAGAGTTTTTTAGCCGGAATATCGTGCTGATACTGCCCTACACCTAAACTTTCAGGCGGGATTTTGACAAGTTCAGACAGCGGATCCTGAAACCTGCGCCCGATAGATATTGCACCGCGGACTGTGATGTCCAGATCGGGAAACTCCTCTCTGGCGACGGCGCTTGCGCTGTAGATCGAAGCTCCGTCCTCGCTGACAGAGGCTACTACGACATTTTTGCCGAAGAAGTTTTTCAAAATTTCATGAGCTTCGCGGCCGAAAGTTCCGCTGCCGACAGCAATTCCCTTGACGTTGTATTTTGTGAGCCACTTTTCCAATTTTTTCGCTTCGTTTTTATCCAAATGAAGGTTGAGCAGCATTGATTCGACAAAGTTTCCGTGCTCGTCAAGAAGTACAGCCTTGCAGCCTGTTCTTATGCCGGGATCGACACCGATCACCGCCTTTTCACCGAATGGCGGCATAAGCAGAATCTGCTCAAGATTTTTGTGGAAAGTGTTGAGCGACACTTCGATCGCAGTTTCTTTTAGTTTATTAAAAGTCTCAGTCTCAAGCGAGCCGGTTACTAAGTTTTTGAGCGAATACGATGCGCACTCTTTGAAAAAATCGGATCTTTTTGCAAAAAAGAGGCTCTCGGTGCGCTCAACAAGCTCTTTTTCCGGCAAGTCAGTCTCAGCAGAAATATTCAAAAACCCCTCTTTTTCCGCACGGTTGAGAGCCATGACACGGTGAGGTGTGATCTTGCGGACACTTTCCTTGAAATCGAAGTAGTCGCTGTAAGTTGCAGCTTTTTCCTGCTTGCCGCGCTTGACTTTTGAAACTATGCAGCCGTTTTCAATGCAGTTTCTTACGAGTGTTCTGACACTCTGATTATCTGCGATTTTCTGTGCGATTATCTCTTTTGCACCGTTAAGAACGCTTTCGTCATCGGCAAACGCTTCGCAGACAAATTCAGCGGCTTTAGAAAGCATTGTGTTAACCGGTGGATTGTTCAGCATGATGTAGTCTGCAAAAGGGGCGAGCCCCGCTTCGATTGCTTTATCGGCCTTGGTTTTGCGCCCCGGCTTGTAAGGTGCGTAAATGTCTTCAAGAACGGTCATGTCTGCCGCATCGGCGACGGCTTTGCCTAATTCGTCGGAATAGTTTCCGGTCTCTTCAAGCGATTTCAGAATTGCCGCCTTCCTTTTTGCAAGGTTTGAGGTCTTTTCTGAAAGATCAATGATATCGGCGACTTGAACTTCATCCAAATTGCCAGTCATCTCTTTGCGGTATCTCGCGATAAAAGGGATCGTGCAGCCAGATTCGGTGAGTTCTAGAACCGCTTTGACACGCGCCGCGGCGATATTCAGAGCGCGTGAAACCTCGCCGACAATGTTTATTTCCTTAAGTTCGATCATGACTCACCTCGAAAGATAAAAAAAAAGCCCTCCGAAGAGGGCCCAAAAAAGCAAGGCTTACGGAATTAAGCTTTAATAGCTTCTACCGGGCAGCCGTCTTCACATGCGCCGCAGTCAACGCAAGCGTCGGTTACTTCGTAGCCGCCGTCTTTTTCGATGATAGCTTCTACCGGGCAGGTTCCAGCGCAAGCGCCGCATTTTACGCAAACATCTTGATTAATCTTGTGCATTTTTTTCTCCTCGTACCGTGTTAATAAACGCTAAAAAGCCGCTATTTTTAGTTTGAGAACGGGTTTTTGTCAAGGAAAAACTCAGCGGATCCTGATCTCTCTGATTTTTTGAAGAAAGTTTTCGACCTGCGTTGATTCGCTCACACCAGTTTTGCACCATATGGCAAAGTGTTCACAGTTGTTCGTCGCTATGTTGTAATCCCTTTCGCCCAGGCGGCTCTCTGCGCGCCTGACTGTCTCTTCGGGCGAATAGATCCGGTAGTTGCTGCTTCCGAGCAGGGCGATAAGAAGTTTTGAAACGTTTATTCCGAGCGGAGTTATAATATCGAAGATGTTGACTTTGTTTTTTCTGATGAACTTGTCGAAATCGATAACGAAAAGATATTCAGAATCTTCTTTGAATGTGTCGATAGTGGTGCGGTGGATGACGATGTTGGTGCCGAAATCGCCCGACGGATCGGCATAGTGGATCATTCCTCCGTTTCCGGTGTAAATTCCGTAATGATCGTAAAGCCCGCGCATTCTGTGGACACCGACGACGTCTCCAAAGCATAACTCGTCATCTCTAACAATTCTTTTAATGCCGTTTAGGTTTTCGCGGTGCGGTACTAAATCTGTCATTTTTCCTCCTGAAAGCGCGCTATTTTATAGGTCTGGAGACAAAAAAATCAATATGAAAATTGACATTCATATAAAATGACAATAAGCCTTTCAAGTATGCGGTTTTGTCAGAAAAGTTTCTGACAATCTTTTGGCTTGATTTTAATGGAGGAAGTTATGACAAAAAGATTCGTTTGCAAGGTTTGCGGTTATGTTTATGAAGGTGAGTCTGCACCGGAAAAATGCCCGGTCTGCAAAGCTCCGTCAACAATGTTCGATGAGATCAAGGACGAGCTCAAGCTTGCTGCAGAGCATGAGTTCGGCGTTTACGAAAAGACTGTAAAAGACAATGCTAATGTTTCCGAAGAAGACAAAAAATTCATCCTTGAGCAGCTCAAGGCAAATTTCACCGGCGAATGCTCTGAAGTCGGAATGTATCTCTGCATGGCTAGGATCGCTCACAGAGAAGGTTATCCGGAAATCGGTCTCTACTGGGAAAAGGCTGCTTTCGAAGAAGCTGAGCACGCTGCAAAATTCGCAGAACTTCTCGGCGAAACGCTTGAACCCAACATGAAGGCTTCAACTGAAGCAAACCTCAAATGGCGTGTTGACTGCGAATTCGGCGCAACGGCAGGTAAAGTTGAACTTGCAACACGCGCAAAACAGAACGGTCTTGACGCAATTCACGACACAGTTCACGAGATGGCTCGCGACGAAGCTCGTCACGGCAAAGCTCTCAAAGGACTTCTTGAAAGATACTTCGGAAAATAATCTTTAGCGCCGAAAATCCTGTCGAAATTTCGAAATGTCGAAACATCGAAATATCGACGGCGCAAATTATCGCGGCGATGTTACGGCGCGTTACAACCAATTTTTAACATCGTTGAAGAATTTCTTCGGCTGATTTACAGAAACGCTGTGTGAGCTTTCCGGGTAAAACGGGAATGTGACAGTTGCCGCCTTTCCGTCAGAAAAATGAACGGTGAAAAAGTCTTCGCCGTTTTCCACATCTGAAACGCCGCTGAATTTTTTTGTTGATTCGGGAATTCCTTTTGCGTAGATGATAATGTCTTCTTCGGCCTGGGTTATGAAAGTGCAGGAAGTTTTTATATTTTCGAGGAACATCTCGCCGTTGATCTTACTGTAAGGAGTGACGGAAGCTTGGTAAAATTTGAAATTTATAGCGTAGCTCAAGTCAACAAAGTATTCGTCGTAAGCCGGAAGATCGCCGAAAACGCTCTCCAGATTTCCGCTTGAAAGCGGATGGGCGTTTCTCTGTTCGATGCGTGCTTGCATGATGATTCTTTCAACTTCGGGAATGTTTTCAAAAGCCGTGTCTTTCTTGAAATTTCTAGTATATCCGTCAACTTCGTCGTATCTGAAAGCACCCTCTCTGTTTTTCGCGTAGAGTTCGTTGATTTTGGTCGGATCGTTCAAAATAAACTCTCCGAACATCGGCATTTGCAGCATTTTCGCCGTTGCGACATCGGTGTATTCAAAAAGCCAGTTGTAAGGTCTGCGGTAAGAATAAATGTCGCGTCCTGCGTTTTGCACATAGGTTAATGCATTGTTGTATTTGGAACAGTTCCAGGAATTGTTTTCGCATTTTTTGTATTGTTTACCCGTTTCCTCCTGAATGGTGTAAAGCGGGCTGTCGCTACGCTCCAAAAGCTCTCCTGCAGTTGCCATCTGTGTATCTCCCATGACGAGAGGCTGAATAAGAATTTGTCTGGCAAACTGTTTGACGACATCTTTTTTTGAAGGCATTCCTTCGATCGAAGGATCTGTTTCACGGAAGTGTCCTGCGATTTCTTCGAAAAGCGCTTTGTCGTAAAATACCCTGTGCTTTTCAGCGTAGTCTGCTACATTCTGCATGATGTTCAGGATTGCCGTCGCCCTTGTTCCGCCGTAGCTTTCACCTGCAAGAACGACAGGATTCGATTTTATTGCGGGATGGTTTTTCAAAAAGCGGAGGATTACGCGGATGAAGTCTGCTGCGTCGGTGAAAACATTGAAATTCGAGGTGGAAAAATAAGCCGAACGGTTACTTTCATCTGCCGGATCATCAATGATGCCGTAAGAAAATCCGGTTTGTCTTGCATCGACATAAAGCAGGTTGCCGAGCTGGTTCCAGTTTGTTTCGTTGTCGGCAACACCTTCACCTGAAAACGCCTGGTCGCCCGTCTTTTTTGCTGTGTTGTAAAGAAATACGATTGCCGAAGAAGAGCCCGGACCGCCGTTAAAAAAGACAAAAAGCGGTTTTTTCTGAGGATTTTTGTCCGCCGGCTGGAAGTTGTACCAGATCCTCGCCCTGCCGCTTTTGTCATCGCGTTCGCTGAGCGAGTACTCATTCTCTTCCAGATAGATAAAGCCTGATTCGTAATCGAGGCCTTCTACGACAGCGGAATCTTCTTCACCGCTATCTGCCGAGTCTGTTAATGGGAAACAATATGACTGCTGGTCATGTGTCGTGTCCGTGTCAGCGCTGTCGGGTATTTCGTCATTGTCATCATCATTTTCTGAGTTATGATCGCTGTCTTCAGTCCACGGATCGCTGTCGGAATCCGTATCAGGTGTGGTTTTTGAGGAGTTGTTGCACGAAATAAGAAAAATCATTGCAAATGCCGTAAAAATAAGAAATTTTTTCATTTTGATCTCCAATTTACAGTTTTACCCTTCCGTTCGCGATCGCTACACCAGTTCTGAAGATGTTTTCCTGATCGAAGTCTTTTGCGTTCGGTATTCTGCCGCCTGCCATATCGATGTGACCTCCGCCCGAGCCGATTCCGGCAAGGAGTTTCTGGACTGCTGTGTTCGCCGGAATTTCAGGGATTTCGCTGCGGACGCAGAATGAAATTTCTTTGGCTGACTGCGCCGACAGAACGACTAATTTGATTTCTTCGACTGAAAGTATGTAATCTGCAAGAATCGCCAGAAGGTTTTTGTTGCAGCCGTCAGGAAAGTGGCAGTAAGCAAAATTCCCGTTGATTCTCAGTTTTTCGAGGAGATATCTGTATTGACTGAAATCGTCGAGTTTTATCGAGTTTCTGACGAGTGAATTGACAAAATTGATATCGCTGACGTGATACAGCATGGCAACGGTTTCGATATCGATCGGGTTTACGTTGCGCGTGAACTGGTGCGTGTCAAAGAGTATTCCGGTGTGAAGCGCCGTTGCGACCTCTATGCCCGGTTCGAGCATGAGTTCTGCAAAGTATGAAAAAATTATGCTGGCGCATGCGCCGTAGTCGCTTCTTATGTCGCAGAATTCAAGGTCTTCGTGTTCGACTCCGGGATGATGGTCTATGACAGCGACGACCTTTCCTTTCAGAGCGGTGACGTTTTTATTCTTTTTGTTTGCATCGACGATGACTATCGTGTCTTCATCGTTGAGTTCGTATTTGTAATGCGGAAGTATCGGAATATTCAGTTTGTCGATCATTTTCTGGAGCGAATCACGCAGAATATCGCCGTGGAATATGATGTTTGAATCGATTTTGAAGCTTTTAAGCAGGTATTGCAGTGCAAAAGCTGAAGCGACCGCATCATGATCGGGATAGTTGTGTGTCTGGATGAATATCCGCTTTCTGTTTTTAAGAGTTTTTATCAGTTTCTTTATTTTCTGCATTTAATTTACCGCCGAGTTTTTCCGCAACGATCTGAATGTCATGCCAGCCTGGCTGCTGATAAAGCCTGAGCCCGAAAAATACCGCAGTCGAAATCAGGTGGTCGAAAATATCGGATTGAACCGCTTCGTATGCAGCCCATTCCGTCGTCTTTGTGAAAGCGTAGATCTGAAGCGGGAGTCCGTGTTCAGTCTGCGGCATCTGTCTTACGATAAGTGTCAGATCGTGTCTCAGCAGGTCGTTGTGCAGAAGATACTGTTTCGCGTATTCGCGGAAAGTGCCGATGTTGGTGAGCCTGCGCATGTTCACTGGAGCCGAACTGTCTGCTTTTGCGTTCCAATTTTCAATTTCAGCCTTTTTAGCCTTGATGTAGTCTGCGATAAGGTCGATTTTTCCGAGTTTTTCTATCTCTTCATCGGTCAGTCTGCGGATGGATGAAACATCAAAAAGCATGTTTCTGCTTATTCTTCTTCCGCCCGATTCGACCATGCCGCGCCAGTTTATGAAACTCTCTTCCATGAATTTGTGCGTCGGAATGTTGGCGATCGTTTTATCCCAGTTCTGGATTTTTACGGTGTGGAGCGCGATGTCGATGACTTCGCCGTCTGCATTGTTCTGCGGCATGACGATCCAGTCGCCTTTTCTTATCGAGTTGTTGGCCGCGATCTGAAGACCTGCGACAAAACCGAGGATAGTGTCGCGGAAAATGAGCAGTAAAACTGCCGTCATCGCGCCGAAACCGCTCAGCAGCAGGGCAGGGGATTTGTCCAGAAGAATCGAAATCATCGCGATGAAACCTACGCAGTAGATGACGATCAGGATTATCTGCATCAGTCCTTTGAGCGGTCTGTCTTTTGAAATCTCGAAAGAATCGTATATTTCGAGCATCGCCTTGTTGGCGGCACGCAGAATGTCCATGAGAACGATGATTATTATGCAGAAAGAGAGCTTTTTCAGCCAGTGTCCGCCGCGTTCGAACGAAAATGCCGACCAGTAAAAGACAAGTGCGGGAACCATATTCACGAATTTTGAAAAAACACCGTGATTGAAAAATATGTCGTCCCATTTTGTCTTTGTTCTTGTTACGGCAAATTTTATAATGATATCGACGACTTTTCTTGCCGCAAAAGTAAATGCCACCGCGATCAGTGTTACGATAACGAAATTGAAAAGGGCGCGAATCAGCGTGTGTGATGCAAAAAAATCTGAAAAAATATCCGGTGTAACGATTTTAAAGAGCGATTCCATTTTCACCTCTTCGGCATTATTGTATTTTTGGATTACGGAATTTTGGCATTACGGCATTTCGATATCGTTATCGTCTTCATTTTCGCTGTCTGCGCCGGCAGAATCCTCGTCAGGGATGAGGTCGTCTTCATTTTCGCTACCGGTTTCCTGATCCTCATCCGCGATTTCAGAATCGGTGCCGGCATCTCCGTCAGTTTCGCTGTCTGCATCAGGAGTTTCATCATTATCTTTTTTGTAAGGATTTGCGTCGCAGGCGTCACCGGTTCCGTCGCCGTCACTGTCGAGTTGTGAAGTGTTGAAGTCATCCGGACAGTTGTCTTTGCAGTCAAGCACTCCGTCACCGTCCCTGTCTGTTTCTGCAACTCCGCAGCCGCATGTTTGGGGTTCGGTTTTGGTTTTGTCATCAGGACACAGATCACATGCATCACCTATGCCGTCTTTGTCTGTATCGAGCTGATCGGGATTGTGCTTGTTGGGGCAGTTGTCGTTTCCGTTCAAAAATCCGTCACCGTCGATATCTTCGTCGCAGGCGTCACCGATTCCGTCGCCGTCAAGATCGGGTTGTTTCTGGGAAAAACCGATCCACTCTTTCGGATTTGCTACTTTAACGCAGTTGTCCTCTATGTTTTTAACTCCGTCGCCGTCAATGTCTTCATCACACGCATCGCCGATTTTATCATTGTCAAGATCGTCCTGATCTTTGTTTTTGTCGTTTTTGCAGTTGTCGATGCAGTCTGGAATGCCGTCTTTGTCTGTATCAACTTCGCTGTCTACGACTCCGCATCCGCAGATTCCCGGTTCTTTCTTTGCCGGATCTAAAGGACATCCGTCTTCACTGTCAATAACTCCGTCGCCGTCGCTGTCCGCCGGGGTATCATCGTCATTTACCGGATAGTCTTCATCCTGCATAGGTCTGTCTTCGTCCCTGCCGGGGCGGTCACTGTCAGGTCTTTCATCGGGATCTTCTCCACCGCCGTTCCAGCCGTCTTCTTCTCCTTCATTTTCATCGTCGTTGGAAGGTCTTTCGCTGTCTCTGTCGGCATCACTGCCGTTTTTATCTTCATCGTCATCAGAGACTTCATCCTTGTCGTTGTGCTGCGAAGAACTGTCGCTTTCTTCAAAAGTGCCTGAACTTTCAAGTACCATTTTTTCGCCGCAGCCAAAAAAGAAAAGAGAAATAAAAATTGCGAAAATTACAGAGTTTTTCATTTTGAGACCTCAATAAAAATCAAAAAACGAAAAATGTTAATGATTTTTGAAAAAAAGGCAAGATTCACTGGCGTCGAAATATTTGCCGTGATCAGGTAATTTCGAGATGACGTAATAACGACGGCGCCACAAAAATTCCAGTAAAATCGTTACCTCTTTTATTGACTTTAAAAATTTAAAGATTATTATAACCAGCCTTTTTTTGGAGGAGTTGCGTTGGCATTGTATGCTGAAGTCAACAGGCTCGTTTCCGAGCGCATTTCTCTTGACAAATTGATCTCGAAGTATGCGAAGTTGGAACCGACGGGAAAAGGGTTCAAGTGTCTCTGTCCGTTCCATAACGAAAAAACTCCGTCTTTTCACATAAATACTGACATGAATTTTTTCTACTGTTTCGGTTGCGGCATCTCGGGAAATGCAATAACGTTTCTCATGAAAAAAGAGGGTTACTCCTATATCGACGCGGTTAGAAAACTTGGTGAAGACTTCAACATTCCCGAACTTTTAAAAGACGAACCGAAAATCGACAGAGAGGCGGAGCAGCTCAGGAACGAGATTCTCGAGGCTAACAAAGTCGCGGCGAAGATATTCATGCAGAATCTTGAAAACAGTTCTGAAGCACTTGAATATCTCAGAAAACGCGGTGTTTCGGACGAAATGAAGCGGCGTTTCGCGATCGGTTTCATCGGTGACGGCGACATTTTCATCGAGGAACTTAAGAAAAACGGTGTAAGTCTCAGCACTGCGGCGCGTGCAGGACTCATCAAGATCGACGAAAACTCAAGGGCGCGTTCGTTTTTCTTCAACCGTCTGATGTTTCCGATAATCCACAGAAAAAACGTCATCGCTTTCGGCGGAAGAGTGATGGAAAGCGGAAGCAACGGTCCGAAATATCTCAATTCACCCGATACGCCGGTTTTCAATAAAAAGCACAACCTTTTCGGCATAGATTTCGTCCGAGAGTCGCTGCGTGATTTTCCGTACGTTGTTCTCTGCGAAGGTTACTTCGATGTCGTCGCAATGCATCAGAACGGTTTTCAGACTGCGGTCGCGGCTTTGGGAACTGCGGTAAGCGACGATCACCTCGAAATTCTGAGCAAGTTCAACAAACCGCTTGTCGTCATGCTTGACGGAGACAGCGCAGGGCGTAAGGCTGCGAAAAGGATCGCAACGCTCACCGTGCCAGACAAACTTGATCTCAGAGCTGCATTCATAACCGATGAAGGCGAGGATCCGGATTCAATGCTGAAAAAAGAGGGAGGAAAAGAGAAAATACGCGCTCTCATCGAAAATTCGAGACCGCTTTTTCAGGAACTTCTGGATGAGCAGCTAGCCGTTTTCAATTCACTTGATAATGTCGAGGAAAAGCTAAAAACCGAGCGCCTTATCCGCGATATTTTTGCGAATATTCCGGCTTCGAAAACAAAGGCTTATGCAAACTATGTTATGAAAATGTCGAACGGCGAAATCAGGATATACAAACCGGCTGTGTCGCAGGTGAGAACTCTTGTTTCGAAGGCTGAGAGCGGCGAAGTTAAACAGCACGATCCTTACGAAAGGTACAGCTTTGAAAATTTGCGGAAACTGGTCGTCATCGCTCTTTTGCGCAATGAATTCGTCCGTCCGCTCGAAAGTGTCAGGGACTATTTCGTGTATTCGGGCTACGGCACGCTTATAGACGAGATTTCTGAGGCTTACGACGAAGGCGAATCAATGGAAAATATTCTTGAAAAAGTTGATGCTTCTGGAGATATTTCGGCTGAATTCAAGGGTAAAAGCGAGAGTTTTATCGAAAAATATTTCACGAGGGAGCTTGCCGGAATAAAGATCGCCCAGAACGAGATGCTTTATAAAACGCTGTGCAGTGACGGAAGTGATGAGGCTAAACAAAAAATTACTGAAATTATTAAAGAAAATAGAGAACTCGAGAAGATAAAAAGAGACAACAGAATTATTTCGGATAATTGATTAGAGAGGAAAAAATGAGAATTCCGCCTTTCATGAAAAAAAGGAATGTGATTACGAGAGATTCCGAGGCTTTGACCCGCAGAAAAAAAGAAGAGCAGATTTCCGACAGAGTCAGACAGCTGCAGCAGGAGGGCAGAAACCCGAAAGAGTCGCTTGAACAGGTTGCAAAAGACGTTCTGCTGAATGCTGACAATTTCACCGATCCGCAGGATTTCAACAAAATGGTGCCGGACGATTTCAATGTGGACGATATGGAGATGCTTTTCAACGTCCTGCCTGATGACTTCAATTTGGATAGAAAAATAGGGATAACTCCGAGCGTTCCCGATGAAACCGAGGTGCCTTCCGCAGATACTGTTGCGTCAATAATGAAGAAAACCAGTTCATCGGCGCATGAAAGGGGAAGAAAGGATCCTCTGAGAATGTATATGCTTACTATCGGTTCTGTTCCTCTGCTTACAAAAGAAGGCGAAGTTGATATCGCAAAAAAGATAGAGAGCGGAGAAAAGGATATCATCAGGCTTCTTCTCGACTTTTTCATCACTTTCAAAGAGATCGTGACCATTCCCGACAAGGTGAACAACGGTCAGCTTAACATAAAGGAGATCGTCAGAGAGCAGGATGAAGAAATAGGCGGTGACGGCGACGATATGTCGGATGACGACGATGACGACGATTTTGAAAATGAAAAAAATTCTTCTGACATCGAGGAAGAAGATGAAGAGGAGATCACCGATCCTGAAGCTACTGGCAAAAAAGTGAAACAGCCGAAAGTTCCGACTCAGAAAGAAATTCAAAATAATGAAAGAAATCAGTCACTTATAGAAACGACAATCGACTGTATCGAGCGTCTTAAAGCTAAAAACAGAGATAAAATCAAGGCTGAAAAACTGCTTGAAACTCCGCATTTGAGATCAGACGCAAAGAAAAAATATACGGCAAATCTCAATGCCGTTGTTGACGAAATGGTCGATATCGTTATCGAAATGAGGCTCAACAAGGCTTATCTGAACTCTCTGTGCGAAAAGATCAGACTTTACGAGGAAAAGGCAAAACAGCTGCGGAACAATATCAAAATCATCGAAGAAGGGATGAACATGACGTTCGAGCAGATGGGACAGATAATCGCCAATCCGGAAAAGTTTCCTCTTGTCGATGCCAATGCAATGCATGTAAATGAAAAATATGCACTTATCAACCAGACAAAACGGAGCATCAAAAAACTTGAAGCGGAGACGACACTTTCGATAGACGAGCTTACGGCAAACTCCAAAAAACTCAGAGCTGCCGAAGAGGCGGTCCGCAGCGCGAAAAACCAGCTTATTCAGGCAAACCTCAGGCTTGTTGTCAGCATCGCGAAAAAATACAACAACCGCGGACTTGATTTCAAAGATATCATCTGCGAGGGAAATATCGGTCTTATCAAAGCTGTCGACAAGTTCGAATACCACCGCGGCTACAAGTTCTCGACCTACGCGACATGGTGGATCAGACAGTCTATAACGAGAGCGATCGCCGATCAGGGCAGGACGATAAGAATTCCTGTCCACATGATCGAAATGATGAATAAAATCAATAAAACCATCAAGGAACTCACCAATAAAAACGGCTTCGAGCCGAGTATCGCCGATGTCGCAAAGCAGATGAACCTTCCGGAAGACAAAATCCGTAAAGTTTGGCGCAGCGCCAGAGAGACAATTTCGCTTGAAACACCGATCGGTGAGGATGAAGACAGCCAGCTTCAGGATTTCGTCGAAGATCCGAAGACTTTAAGCCCTGAGGATTACACCGCACGCCAGAACATGGCTGAAATCATCAGAGAACTTTTCCACGGTCTCACTCCGAGAGAGGAAAAAGTCATCAGAATGCGTTTCGGAATAGGCGAAACCGACTCCTTCACACTTGACGAGATCGGCAAGGAATTCGGTGTTACCCGCGAAAGAATCAGACAGATCGAGGCAAAAGCCGTTATCAAACTCAAAAAGATGCTCAAAGGCAAAAAGACTTCCTGGGACGATTTTATGTAGGAAATTAAGCAAGACCGGAAATCTCACTCCGCTTCCCAGATAATAACGCAGCCATCATCGGTGCAGTGGCATACAAATTCTTCAACATCGGTAACCCATTCAGGAACACTATAGTTTGCTTGAACAGATTCTGCAAGATCTTGGCACTGATGTTTTGTAACTACCTGACGGCATTTGCCATCATACCACATATAGTTTCCGAGATTACCGCTTTCGCAACCGCATGTGAACAATTCGTCGCCTAATAATACTGCTTCGTTGGCAGTGCAGACTCCGTCTGAATGGTCATCTTCAAGGCACTTGTTCGGATTGCACGGATCAGTCGATGCAGTATCTCCGTCTTCATCCGGCTGCGAATCACCAGGATCGCCGCTGTCGTTATCTGCATCATCGTCAGATGTCGAATCAGCATCGTCAGGCTGGGAATCACTAGTGTCAGCGTCTTCATCCGGTTTGGAGTCGGCAAAATCCGCATCATCAGTCGGATCCGAAGTATCGGAATCGTCGTTGGAATCTGCATCATCAGGCTGTTCCGGCGTGGAATCGCCGTCATCCGATGTCGAGTCGGACACCTCGCTATCAGAATCATCTGTTATATCTTCGTCCGGAGTTGAATCGGAATCGTCTTTGATTTCGTCGCCGCTATCGACTGCGTCTTCGATTTCGTTGCTGTCGGATACATCGGCATCATAGTTTTCCTCCGCCCAGTGGTAGGCTTTACCGATGTCGATTGTGAGATCGGGTCTTCCGCATGAAACAACGAGCAAAAAAGACATGCAAAAACAAATGGTTACAATTATTTTACTCATGTTTCCTCCTAAAACTCGAAGCCAAGCGTTGCAAAAAAACCGTCATTTGCAGGAGCAACAGAAAAGTTTGACAGCGCGATCTTGCCGTCATCCGGCTTATCCTTCTTTATCAGCGTGAGAACTACACCTGTCACGAGAAGTGTGCCGCCAACTGCGCCGCTTGTGATTTCAAGAATGCGGTAAGTATTTGATTTTTTGCGGTGTTTATCAGCTTTATCAATATACTCACCGTAACTCACACCTTCAGAAACAGCGTCAAGTGCGCTGGAATGTTCTGCCATATTCTTATATTTGTCATACTCTTTTTCCGAAAGGAGATGAAATGTTGCAACTCCGGCGGCAGCTACGACTGCACCTGCGACCAAAAGCGAGATCCCGGCTGTTTTATAATGACGGTAGGTTTCTACAGGCAGTTTTTCATTTTCGCTTTCTTTCTGAACTGTGGCACCTGTAATCTGTTTCACAATCTCGTTGAGAGCGTGCTTGAGCGAAGTTTCAGAACCGTCGTAATCCTGTTTTGCACCAATTACTGTAGCTTCTTTTGCAAGGTCGATGAGTTCTGAAGTAATCGTGTATGTCCCGGCAAAAAATGTGATTGTCGTCCGCAGAATTGTGTCGGCGGAAAGTGCCTGACCAAGCGGAATCTGGCAGTTCTTGTCGTTGCAGAGTTTGTAGGATTCCTTTTTCATTTCGGCGATCATCGCCTTTTCCTGCCGTTCCTTGGCGATAACGACATACTTGTTTGTGCTGACAAACGCGCCACGGATGTATTCTGTCGCGTTGGAAATAGTTTCTTCTGAAAGTTTGCCGCTTTTGTCCTCGAATTCCATAACAGCGAGTTTCAGCTTTTCGTCATAATCGGCAAAAAGAGTGAAATTTGTGCCGAAAACAGCCAAAATCAAAAAGAAAACGGTGATTTTCCTCATTTTATCCTCAAAAAAACGCATCATTTAAAAAACCGCAATATTTTAGGTGGTTTTATTGCTATGGCAAGTTTTTGTTCGACTGCTCACAACCGGAAGATGAGATGTGTCAGGCTACCTCTCTACGCCTTGATGCAGGCGAGCTGCCAGCGCTACGACAAGGTAAAAAAAAGAGGGCCTTCCGGCCCCCTTTAAAAAATGAATCTGTTGCTTAGGCTAAGAAGCCATAACTTAATTGCCTTGATCGATTTTGCACACAAAGTCAAAACTGTCCCATTTGTATCCTTCTTTGCAGGCGCATTCACCTGTTTCTTCGTTCATTACAGTATTTGTATACACACATGAGTAGGAACAGAGATTTTCCATTGAATTGACGTATTTAGGGTCATCCGGAGTCCGGTCTGTGTTATAAAAGGCAATAATTTCTTCTTCATTTGTGGTCAGTTCTGCGTCTATACCGATCTTTATTTTTTCTCCGAGTTCGAAATTTTTTTTGTCTCCGAGACAAAGCTGAGTTCTGCCTTTTCCTGAATCATAAGTAGCGTTGCCGTGAGATTTGTTTATTGCAACAGTACATGCTTTCAACCTGCTGTTTTCTGCCCGCCCGACTATTTCTGTCGAAAATATTTCAACTATCGGTGCTTCGAAATTCAGGCGTCCGTTAGGGTCTATTTTAAGATTTTCGCTTTCTGCAGCAGTTAAAACATCCTTTGGAATAATTGCATTGACTAAAACAAGCTTCCCCCAATGCTCGTTGAATGATTTTTCCGCAGCGACAACTAAATTGCTGTCATCGCCTGATATGGCGCTGAAGAAAACATAAAAATCTTTTTTGCTGTTTTGAGTGAAATCATATTCAGCATCTGTTCCTTCGAGATTGAGTTCCATGGATAAAAACTCATTGTCCGGTATTATGAGAGGTTCGTTTGACAGTTGCGCGATTATGTCAATTTCGCTTTTTGTTCTCAATCTGTAGTATTCGCTGAATGAAGAAGTTTCGAATGATTCGTCTATCTCGCATTCCAATGTGGCGGGATCGGTATAATCTGTTGTGTCTGAGTCATCTGTTATGTCTGCATCATCAGTCTGGTTTACATCGTCATTAGAGTTTGTATCTGTATCATCGGTCAAATCGGTATCGTCAATCGGGGTTGTATCGGTATCATCAGGTGCATCAATGCAGATGTTGTTTTCCGTGTCGCAGACAAATCCTTCGTTGCAGGTCTCGTTCGGGTAGCATATTCCTCCGAGTTCACCTCTTTTAGGAGTCTCGTTTTTAGAACCGCTGCCGCAAGCGATCAGAGAAAAAGTTAAAACAATTGTGACAAAAAGAATTCTTTTCATTTTATTTACCTCATTATTTTACGCATCTGAAACTTTCTATAAAACTATCCAAATTCTTTATGCTTCCAGTCGAAAAATCTACATACCAGATACCTTGTCCGTTGATTGTAGACGGGTTTTCTGCAATGGAAGATGATATAAATCTCCCTGTGTCGCCGAATTTGCTGTATCCGCCATCCTGATTTTCCGGACAGCTGTTGCAGGTTTCATCACTGCATGATAATTCGAGGCAATTTTCTGAAACTCTGCATTCTCCACCAGAAATAGTGCCGTCACAGTTCAGGATAAGTGTTCTCAGCTCGTCAATTGTAGGCAGGTGCCAGTTGTTGAATCCGCCGTCGTGAGAACGAGGACAACTTTGGATGGCAGAATATCTTGTTCCTGACTGAGCCTCAGACCAAATATAGCCTGTAGTCGAGTCAATGCACGGAGTATCGCTTGTCGGGCTGCATTCCGGCAGGTTTGGATCAGGTTTGCACTCTGAATCGATCCAGAAATATCCTGATTCGCATACAAACCGGCACTCACTCTGGCTGGCTTCCTCGTTGTAGAAGCCTTTAGAGGAAGGTTTCCACTCCGATCCGTCAAAAGACTGCTCGATTCTGGAAACGGTATTCCACTGAGCGTTTTTGGGTAGACCGGTACAGTCAGCAACTCTGAAATAGTTTTCTCTCGGTTCGCAGGCGTTGGCTGATACATGCCAAATGTAGTCTGAATAACATTGGCAGTAGTAGCTTTCTTTGTCCAGCACGACACACTGACCAGTCGAATTTTTAACATATTTGCATTGGTTGGGTTTGCAGGGATTCCAGTCTGATCTGATGCAACGGACTTTCATACTTGCTGTTATATGAGCCCAGACGGGAACAGGACTACCAAAATCCATATACCAGAATGTGTCCCATGCGCCGCCTTTGGAAGTGGAAGACCAGAGACTATCCGTGTCTCCCAATTTGCTGTATTTTGTTTTCCATTCTGAAGGACAATATTTACTGGAACAATTTTCTTCCCAACACGAAATACCTGTGCAGAGATCGGTCACTTCGCATGGTCCACCTGTTTCCATGGCCGGACAGTGTTGCACAAGAGTTCTCAGTTCACTGATCGTTGGAAGACGCCAATCGGTATATTCACCTTCAGAAAGACCCGGGCAATATTCTATGTCAGCCTGGTCTTGACTTATTTTATTAGTTGATTTATGGGACCAGACATATCCGATCGTTGAGTCAATGCAGGGAGTAACGCTTGTCGAAGAGCATTCCGGCAGTTCTTCGCATTTTTCTTCGTTCCAGAAATATCCTTCGTTGCATTTGCAGCCATATTGAAGTTTAGACAATGGCCTGTCAACGCATTCCCCAGTTGAATATTCATCTGCAGTGCAGGGATTCGGTCTGCACGGATCATCTGGATATGGATCCTCGAAGATTTCTGCATCATTATCATTTTTTTCTTCGGCTTGCTGGTCAGTGGTCTCTTCATCATTTTGTTCGGTTCGTTGGTCGGTAGTATCTTCGTCGTTTTGTTCGGCATTTATGCAAATATTGTTTTTCTCATCACAGACAAGCCCTTTGTCGCAGGTTTTATTAGGATAGCATATTCCGTTGATCTTACCTTCGTTTTCGGGAATTTTTTCTCCGTCGGAATTTTTGCATCCAATAAAGAATATCGATAAAATCAAAACAATAAAGATAGATTCTTTCATTTTTTAACCTCAAAAAACTGTGGTATTTTAAGTGCTTTTAAAATGATGTCAAAAAAAAGAGGGTCTTACGACCCCCTTTCAAAAAGTGAATCCGTTGTTCAGGTCTACGAAGCCATCATGATTCCGCCGACGAGAGCGAAAAGTGCGAACGACTCAACGATACCGGGAGCCGCGAAGCTCATACCGAAAACAGACGGTTTCTTGGAAACTGCGAGAATTGCGCTGGAGCAGGCTTTGCCCTGGAAAATAGCGCTGACCATGAATGCAAGGCCGCAAGCGAGGCCGATTCCGATTGCCGCGAGGCCGAGACAAAGAGCGGGTCCGAAATTCTGGAAATTTTCTATATGTTTTATTTAACGGTTTCCCAAAAACCGACATTTTACATAATTTTTTATTAAGTTCTGCTAATAAAAATAATTGCAGAAATTAATTGAAATTTGTGCGGAAAAGTGTATGATTTATGTGGAGGTGATTGACATGAACGCAATTACTGAAAGCAAAAAGTTTGTTACAATTGATGAACTTAAAAGTCTCGGTTTCTCTTATTACAAGCTCGGCAGACTTGAAAATGAAGGTATTCTTCACAGAATAAACCGCACAACATACGAAAATCTTGCGTATAAAGGTGATGAAAACGATTTTTTCAGTGCAGAAGCCTTTGTCCGCAACGGGGTTATATGCCTGATGAGTGCCGCACGCTATTACAGGCTGACCAACTTTCTGCCTGATGCTGTGGATGTGGCAATCGAGCGCAGTAAAAAGGTCGTCACTCTTCCAGAATGGCCGGCAATCAGGATTTTTTACTTTGATTCTTCAAGAATGGAGATCGGAGTTACTGAAGTTCGCGACGGAGACAACATTTTTCATATTTTCGATATTGAAAAAACTGTGGTCGATATTATCTACTACAGAAATAAGATAGGAATTGAAGAAATGTCCGAAATCCTTAGGAATTATCTTAAACGCGAAGACCGTCGGATCGACAGGCTTTACGACTATGCGAAGCGTCTGCGCTGCGAAAAGATTCTCAGAACATATCTGGAGGTGCTGCTTTAATGAATGCTGAATCGGTAAAAGCAAGGCTTAAGAATTTTGCTCTCAAAAACGGAATAACTTTTCAGGAAACGCTGACATATTACGGATTGGAGCGGACGATTTACAGAATCGCTGTTTCCGAATACTCCGAACATTTTGTTCTGAAAGGCGGTATTTTTCTTTATGCGGTTTTTGACCGCAGTTATGAACGCGCCACAACAGATATCGACCTGCTTGCACGCAGAATCTCCAACAGCAGAGATGATATGGAAAAAATATTCCGGGATATTTTTTCGCAGGAAATCGATGACGCGCTGATATTTGCACCGGATTCAGTCACGATCGAGGACATTGCAGAATTCAAGAAGTATCACGGTCTTCGGATATCGGCGGTTGCCTACCTCGACAGGACAAAAATTCCGATAAGCATCGATATAGGTTTCGGCGATGTCATCTATCCGAATTCCGTAAAAATGGATTTTCCTGTTATTCTCGGCATGGAGCTGCTGCGCGTCAACGCTTATTCACTGGAATCGTCGATCGCGGAAAAGCTGGAAGCTATAATTCAAAACGGATATCTGAACAGCAGATACAAGGATTTTTATGATATTTATGTTCTCTCAAAGAAATTCTCATTTGCCTTTTCGGAGCTTAAAAATGCCGTAACAGAAACATTCAGGAATCGAAATACTCAAATAACGATGGATTCAGCCGCTTTCGGTGAAGATTTCTTGTCTGATCCCATGCACCAGACAAGGTGGAAAGCCTTTATGAAAAAGAAAAATGCACTAATACAAGTGACAATGTCTGATGCTATGGAAAGAATAAAAACCTTTGTGAAACCTCTTATTGAAGAAACGGTAGAAGGAGCATCCACATGGAATCCCGAAAAAGGGCTATGGGATTAAAATCTCTTAAAAATCAACCCCTTGTTTTGCGAAGCAGTGCCTTGCTCTTGCTTATCCTGCCTACTGCGATATTTTGAACAGGAACGCTAATGTAGATCTTGAAAAGTATTCCTAACAATCCTCTGGGTGTGACGGATGATTTAATCTTGGAAGAATCGGACCTGATTTACTAAGACAAAAAAAAGAGGGCCTTTCGGCCCCCTTCTAAAAAAGATTCCCAAGTCCCTCGCCACACTGGAGAGGGATTTAGGGTGAGGTTTTCAGCTTACGAAGCCATCATGATTCCGCCGACGAGAGCGAAAAGTGCGAACGACTCAACGATACCGGGAGCCGCGAAGCTCATACCGAAAACAGAGGGTTTCTTTGAAACTGCAAGGATCGCGCTGGAGCATGCTTTGCCCTGGAAAATCGCGCTTACCATGAATGCGAGGCCGCAAGCAAGACCGATTCCGAAGATAGCGAAATCGTTTTCAGCTTTGAGTGCGCCCTGAAGGATGATCATGAGAGCGAAGCCGTAAATCGACTGAGACGCAGGCATTGCGGAAAGTGCTACGAATTTTGCGTGACCTTCTTCAACTTTCGCCATTGCGCCGTGAGAAGTCATACCTGCAAGACCGCAGCCGATCGAGCTGCCGATTGCTGCAAGACCGAGGCAGAGAGCCGGGCCGAAATTCTGGAAATTTTCAAAAATCATTTTTTTCTCCCTGAAAAAAGTTATTAATCGTTGCCTTTAGCATTTGCTGTTAAATTCTTGAACGGCACGAACTTTCTGCCGCTGCCGTCAAAACACCATCTGTACCATTCGAGGAAATTGAGCCTGAGCCCGTGGATCACGCCGCCCATGAGGCAGAGCGCGATGTTGAGCAGATGCCCGAAAACCGCAATTATCGGAGCGAAAACATAGCCTGCAGCGCCGAAATCAAGGACCTGACCTGCCAGGTTGTTGAAGGTCTGCGCGAGCAGCGCACCGGACAAACCGAGCGCGAAAAGCCTGATATAGCTCAGTATGTCGCTGAAGAACTGAACTCCGTTGTAAAGCCCGAAGAATGAGGCGTAAAGCATCTTGAACGGGTTGAATGTCTTTGCCTGGACCGCATAGAGAACTACCAGGATCCCGGCAAATATCTCAAGAGACAAAAGTCCGTTCGCGCTTATCGCAGCAGGGTTAGCCGCATTGAAAACGGTGCTTCCGCCTTTGTCGAACGCATACCAGAAGAAGAAAGACCATATACCGCCTATCCAAGCCAGATTTATGAGCGGAGATATGAAATCCTTCTCGTCTTTTGCCGCACGGAGACCTCTCAAAATAAGTGAAAGGCAGATGTGGACCATACCGATGAGCACTGAAAGCTGCATCATGAATTTCGTCGTGTCGGGGTTTGTCTTGTCGATTTTGATGAAATCCATGTTTTTGCAGAAGGTGATGAGCGGTGCTTCGAACGATTTCGGGAACCAGCCGAAGAATGCGCCCGTGAGTATGCCGTAGACTGCCGTAGCTCCGGTGAGAACGAGCGAAAGGTTGATGAAACGCCTCATTGCCGCGCCCGGATTTTTGAGCTTGATCTTGAGGAAGATCATGAACGCGAAAAGAAGGAGTCCGTATCCGCCGTCGCCCACGATCATCGCAAAGAAGAGGGTGAACGAGA
>CAMZDX010000021.1 GCA_947305505.1 uncultured bacterium
AACGGGGCTGTGGATAAGTCCGATATAAAAATTTTTCATTTCATTTCTTCCCAGAATTCAGGTGGAATTTTTGAAAGCAGGTCGGGGCGGTTTTCTGCTGTTTTTGCGAGAGCGTTACGCAATCTCCACGCTTCGATTTTGGCGTGGTTGCCGCCGGTGAGTACTTTAGGAATCGCCAAGCCTCTGAAAACACGCGGCATCGTGTACTGGTCGTGTTCAAGCAGCGGAAGCGAGAAAGATTCGTTTTTGAACGATTCTTCGTTTCCGAGAACGCCGGGAATAAGCCTTGTTATCGCATCGATCACCGAAAGTGCTGCAGGTTCGCCGCCTGTAAGGACGTAATCTCCGACTGAAAGTTCGATCGCGCCCGAAATATCGATGAAACGCTGGTCGATCCCTTCGTAATGGCCGCAGACAATGATCAGATGTTCGGCAGTTTCGGAAAATTCGACAGCCATCTTCTGATTGAAAAGTTTTCCGCGCGGAGACATAACGATCGTGATCGTTTTTTCAGTCTTCGGAAGTGCTTCCCACGCCGCAGTTATCACTTCGGGTTTCATTATGAGTCCGGCGCCGCCGCCGTAAGGCGAATCATCGACTTGTCTTCTGTTCCCGAGCCCGAATTCGCGGATCTGATGCAGATTGAGTTCAAGAGTTCCGTTGTCGAGTGCCCTTTTCATCATGCTGACTGAAAAAGGCGACTCGAAAAATTCGGGAAAAAGTGTCAGGATATCAATTTTCAGGTGTTTCATTTTCGCTGCCGTTTTTATTTCCTTCTTTAAGTTTTTCTTCGGCTTTGCGCTTCAGCTCTTCTTCGATTTCTTCAGGAGTCATGAACGGTTCTTTGTTCCTGCCGATAAGGATCTCGCTTCTTCCGGTCATGCGGTTAAACTCGTCGAATTTGACGGTTTTTCCTGAAAGTAGCGAAGTGTATGATGTACCTTTCAGTGCCTCGACGAAGTTTCCCATATCGCTTTTCTGTGACGCTGCGAGAGCAGAAAGTACCGTGTCTGTAACTTCTGCCGCAATCGTTTCTGCAAAGTAAAGAGTGCGGTTGTTCGAGTCTTTGAAAGCCTTTGATATTTTTGAATATTTTTCATTTTTTTCAGTCGTATCTGATCTCGGAGCGAAAATAACCATTCCGTCGATGAGTTTGCCCAATTCTTCAATGTTTTTCGTGCTGTTCATTATTTCGGAAGGACCTAGAACAAGAATCTGCTGGATATCCCAGTCGTAGCCGTCTTTTCTCAGTTCCTGCTTTTTGACTGTGACAGCGCGGTTCAGATATTTCTGATAGTACGCAAATTCGACGTTGAGGTAGGGAAACGCCGGAAGAAGGCTTGCCGTCTGCTTCGGATCGGTGAGAACAACAAGAACTTCAAAGTTGCATTTGCCCGGAATCCTCTTTATAAAACCTTCGACAGCGCGGTTCATCATCGTGTCGGTCGTAAATTTTTCTTTGTTTTTCCACTTGAACGTGCGGATCGCTTCGTCGTAGTTGTCCTGCCTGCCTACAACTTTTTCAACATCGTCCTTGTAAGCTCTGTCTGCCGGAGAAATATCAATGATATCCGTTACTTGTCCGCCAAGATCCTCGATTGTTTTCCAATAGGTGTCGCGCAGTGCCCTGCCGTTTTTGTCGTCGATATAGGCTATCGCGAATTTCGTTTTTCCTTTTTCGGAAACGGCGTATTTGACAAGATTTTCAGCTTCAAGATCCTTTGTCTGTCTGACGTTGAAAAAGAGCGAATCGGGGTTCGTGCCGAAAGGAATGTATGAAATAACAGGGATCGAATATTCTGCCGATTTCGTTATGAAACTTTCTGCAAATTCCGGCGCGAAAAACGGACCTATTACAGCAAAACACTTGATTTCACGCGCTTTTTTCATTAAGGCATCTACGGTGTCTGTGCTTTCGTATTCGATAAATTCCGGTTTTATTCCGTTTTTGTCGAATTTTGTCAGATGCCAGTTTATATATGTTTTTATAACTTCGTTGTATTTGCTCCACTTGTCGTTCAAAGAGAGGGCAATACACGCTTTGTGCCAGTCAGGAACATAACTTTTGTCAAATTCAAAAACAGCGGCCGGCAGATTTTCTTCGTTTTGAAC
Organism: uncultured bacterium; assembly: GCA_947305505.1. Lineage (GTDB taxonomy): Bacteria > UBP6 > UBA1177 > UBA1177 > UBA1177 > UBA1177. The sequence goes on from CAMZDX010000021.1 coordinate 2,113, forward strand.
AGTATCGCCGTTTTCTTCAGCAGTTTTTGCTTCCTCTTCAGTTTCTCCTTTGATTTCTTCAATGTTTTCAGGCTGTTCTTCTTCGGCTGGCGAATCCGCGCTTCCGTTCAGTGCGTTGTTGAAATCCCGTTTGTTATCTTCACTTTTGTTAAGCCACTCATCAAGTTCAGGCTGCAGATTCGCTTTTTTAGTGTCGTCGAGTTCTTTATACCACTTAGCCGCAGTGTCGAATCTTTTTGAGTAGAGATATGCGAAGAAAACTGTTTTCGAAGCTTTGATCTTTTCCTCTTTTTCAAGCTTGAGATAAACGGAAAGTGTCCATTTCAGAGCATCGTCATATTTTTTTTCGGCGAGTGCCGCATCTCCTGCCATTATGTGGGTTCTGTTCGTGAAAGGAGGCGTTTGACGGAGTTCTTCAAATATTTTGAGCGCTTCGGCGTATTTCTGCTGATTGTATAAAGCCGACGCCATCATGAAATTTATGTGGTTCTGCTGCCATTTCGCCCATTTGAAAGCGGAAAGTTCTTTTGAATAATTTTCCATTTCCGCGAAATTCTTTTCTGATTCCAGCGATTTATACTTTGTTTCGACCTCTTCCCATTCCGGATTTGCCGGAGTTTCATTTGCTTCAATGGTCGAACAACTTATAAAAAATGAAGCCGAAATAACGGCAAAAACAAGCACCAAAAATCTGATTTTCATAACGTCACCTCACGTTTAAACGCGGCATTTTACGAAAAAAACGCAAATAATCAAGTGATGTGAAAATGATGACTTACTTGCTAACCTTAAAATAAAAAATATACTCCACGGTGTTGTTTTCGATAATTTCGAGGTGAATCCATGAAAAAAGTGCTTTTTTTGATGTTTGTTTTTGTTTTGGCGTTTATATTCACTGGATGTGCGGTAGAGGACGAGGATGAAGAAGAACTCGTTGTTCCGGACGGTGACAGCGGCGAAGTAATTTCCGACGGAGACCATGACGATTCCGGTGCAGTTTCCGATTCCGACACTGCGGTGCCCGATGCAGACGGCGGCAACAGTCAGGAACAGCCTGATACTGATACGACGCCTGTCACGACATACTGTAATCCGGGAATGAAAGTTTGCGATGCAAGTGATCCTGGCAGCGTTTTCCTGTGCAAAGATGACGGCTCGGGAGTTGAAACGCCGGCAGTCGAAAAGTGCGCTGAAGGCTATTCCTGCCTGAACGGAAACTGCCACCCCGGTGCCTGCCTCTCAGGAAACGGCTATGAGGGATGCGAATTCTACACGGCGAAGCTCAACAACTCTGCAACCGGCAAGGATACGTTCTCGGTGGCATTTGCGAACGCAAATCCTGAAAAAACCGCGACAATTCAGTTTTTCAAGGTCACAGGCGTTGGGACAGAAGAGCCGATTCCGACTTTCGAATACTGCGAGCAGGTCGAAAAATCGAGTATTTTCGGTTCCTACAACGATATGGACTGCAAAAACCACGACTCATCATTCATAATTACCGTTCCGCCTCAGAGCACCGTTATGGTAACTCCGACAAAGGAACAGCGTATGCTTGACGGAACGGCGGCGAGCTATCTGAGTTTCCACATTGTTTCAGACTTTCCGGTAATCGCGTACCAGTTCAACCCGTATTACAACAACTCTTACTCGAACGACGCAAGTCTCCTCTTCCCGACAACAAGGCTCGGAACTGAATATTACGTAGCGACCTACGAGAGCCAGAAAGGTTACGACGGAAACGGCGCTGCTTATTTCACGGTTATCGGCGCATTCAACACGAATGTCGAGCTTGAGATTACGCCGACAGCTGCAATTCCGGCCGGGAACGGCATTCCCGGCACTGCCGCCGGAGTCCCGATGGTTGTCGAGCTCAAGGCGGGTGAAGTTCTCAACATCGAAAACGCATCAAAGTTCGATGATTTCACCGGAACAAAGGTCGCCTGCAAAAATCCTAACCAGAACTGCGCACCGTTCGTTGTTTTCGGCGGTCACGCCTGTGCCTATGTCCCGCGCAGCAAGGGCTACTGCGATCACCTCGAGCATCAGCTGATGCCGGTCAATCGCTGGGGTATGAACTATGTCGTAGTCAAGACGAAACCGAGAAGCTATGCCCGCGATGTCGTCCGCGTTGTCGCAGGTTTTGACGAAACGGAGGTCACCGTCAGCATCATTGACGATAAGCACGAAAACGGTTCGACGCAGACAGTTTCGCTCGACGCCGGCCAGATGCACGAGTTTGATATAGTTCAGCACGACACCGACAGCGACTGGTTCCAGCCCGGCACGGCGAATATCACAGCTAGCAAGCCGGTTCAGGTCGTCCAGTTTATGTCAGGCGCAGAGGACATCAGCTCGAGCTGTGCAGACACCAGCCCTGGTTCATCGCACTCGGGATGCAACGGCGACCCGGCAATGACAATTGTTCCGCCGGTCGAGCAGTACAGACAGGAATACTTCTTCTTCAGCACATCGCTTGACGACTATTCGAACAGCAGCGAATACACTGAAAACTATGTCAGTGTAGTAACGGATGATGGCTCGGAAATCACACTTGACGAAACTTCACCCTCGCCGAGGATGAGCGGCAAAATCATAAACACCGAAAAACATTTCTATATTTTTGACCTCGACGACTACTTCATGAGTCATCACCTGGCCTGCACGAAGCCCTGCGGCATTCAGGTTTACGGCTGGAGCATGGACATCAGTTACATGTATCCAGGCGGACTCGACCTTAAGATGCTGAAATAAACTAACCGGCGCAATCGTGAAAAATTACGTTTTTGAACTTGCTTTTTCGTGATTTGCTTATTCTTTCTTTTTATCCGAATTTCAATATAATATCACCGTTTTTGTTTAATTTCCGATGGAGACCGCAATGAAAACTCTTTTTTATATCATGCTGATTTTCCTGTTTTTATCGTGCGGCGGCGGCAAAAAAACGCCTGAAAGCGTTGTGCCGGATACGGATTCCGATCCTGATACAGATATTACCGAAGTTGACGAAAATGATGATGATGAAGACTCCGAAATCATTCCCGACACTTGCGAAACAGAGCCTTGCAAAGATATAGAAAATTCTACGGGAAAGTGTATTGATGAAGATAAAGGATATTTCTGTGAATGTCTTGAAAAGTATGCCTGGAGTCCGGATGACAAAAAATGTCTGGAGGCAAGAACTGCCGAATGCACGGGGCTTCCGGAAAATGCTGAATGGCACGGTCCGACAAGCATTACACAGATGACCAGAGACGGAGAGGAGTGGTTTCCTTCAACTGAGGGAACATATCGAATGTTAGGAGAATGTAAGGACTCCTGCTGTTTCAGATGTATCGAAAATTATGTCTGGTTCGACAACGAGTGTCTTGATCCTGATACCATAAAGGGTCAGTGTTCCTCAAGACCTTGCAAAGATATGCCGAATTCGACCGGGGTGTGCAAGGTGGAAAACGCATGGCCGTGGTATTCCTGCGAATGTCTGGAGGGTTATACTTTTATCGAAAAAAATCAATATGAAATTAAATGCATGATGACAAGGCCGGCGGAATGCACAGGGCTTCCTGAACATGCCGAATGGAATGAAGTGTCAAGTATAACACAGAAATCTGAAGACGGAGAACACTGGTCGCCTGAAACTACAGGGAGATGGAGAGATAGAAAATGTACGGCAGCCTGCTGCTACAAGTGCGTCAATACTTATTTTTGGAACGGAAGCGATTGTGTAAACCTTTGTGATCAGGATCCCTGCAGAGATATGCCGCATTCGACCGGCGAATGTATTTCGGTCAATGCTTACGATTATGCCTGTGAGTGTGAGGAAAATTATTTCTGGTGGGGTGAAAAGCGCGGCTGCATTACGCAGAAGCCTGCTTCGGGCAACATCTGTACGGGAACACGCGAATGTTTCAACAACAGCGAAACAATCGACTGTCCGGTTTCGGGTGAAGGTTTTTACGGGCAGGATGCTCAGTATGCCGAGGCCGGTGCGTGTGTCCTGAAAGCTGCTACGGCAAATATCGAATTTTCCGAATCTGTTTTTGAAAGCGCGGCTGTAAACGGAGACGAAGTAGTTGCTGATTCGGCGACAGGGCTTGTGTGGCAGAAAGGTTATGTTTTAAAAGAGGATTGGAAACAGGCTCTTAATTACTGCGAGAATCTGGTTTATGCCGGATATTCCGACTGGAGACTTCCGAACAAAAACGAACTTCTTTCGCTTATAAATTACAGACAGGAGCATCCCGATTCTGATTTTTCATGGATCGACGGTGAGGCAAATCCTCAATATTTTTTCTCCTCAACGTCTCCTCGTGCCGTTACTGTATCTGTAATATCTTCAACCGACGGAAAAACAGCGGATATTAATAAAGTCGAAACAAATTATTACCACGCCAGAAACGTCCGCTGCGTCCGATCCGATATATGCGGAGAAGGACTTTTCCTAAAGGATTCCGAATGTGTTCACGATCCCTGCACTCAGAAATCCTGCGAAGTTCCGAATTCGACAGGTGTCTGTATCCCGAAGACGGAACAGAGTTACGAATGTCAGTGCCTTGAAGGATTTTTCTGGAACGGAAGCAAGTGCGTCGATCCCTGCGCTGCAGATCCGTGCTCGAATGTAGCAAATTCCAATGGAAACTGCACGGCAATAAATTCGAATTTATATTTTTGCGGCTGCAATAAGGGTTTCGGCTGGAAAAGCGGGAAGTGCGAATCTTTTGCATCAGGAGTCGCGACTTTAGGAAACATCTGTATCGGGACGGAAACGATAACAATAGCCGGTATGCTATGCAAAGCGCAGGATTTTGAACTTAAAACTGTTTCGGATCAGGAAATCGTTGTTGACAACAACACAAAACTTGAGTGGCAGCATGCGGTATCGGAAAAAACTTACACTTGGAATGACGCGGTTTCCTACTGCGAAAATCTGGAGTATGCAGGCTTTACCGACTGGCGTCTGCCGGAACCGCTCGAGATACTTACTATCGTTGACCACGGTGCCTACGATATAATGGCCGATGCATTTAACGATACACCGCAACTCCTTGTAAATAAGTCTTATTTTGGAAGTGTATTCCCGTCTTTTGATGTAGGCAACAATCTCTGGACATCGGAAACATATCGGGAAGACCCAAAAAGAGCGTGGGTTTTCAGTCCTCAGCGCAGCTATGTTTATCCCCATCCGTCAAAAACAGACATTTACAACGCAATATGTGTGCGCGGCGGCATCCTGCCGAGAGCGGAATTTAAAAAATTGAAAATAGGCGGAGATGCAGTTGTGACCGATTCGGCGACAGGATTTATGTGGCAGCAAGGCTTCACCGTGATGGAAGATGTTGAGCACTCAAACGCTATTGAATACTGTGACAACCTTACTTATGCCGGATATTCCGACTGGAGACTGCCGAACAAAAACGAACTTGCCTCACTGTTTAGTTTTGACATAACTTTTTCTGACTTCTTCGACATGCCGGAAAAATACGATTTCATTTCTTCTACCACATTTGTTCTGAATGCAGAATATCCGAATGAACCTTTTCTTCTGGTGGATGAAAAGGCAATGACTATAGACATTAAAAGCGAAGTCGGCTATGTCGGAACAGGAAAAGCGTCAATGATCACTGGACCGGAAATGGGCTCTTACAATGTCAGATGTGTCAGGAATATCGAATAATCAGGAGGATATTATGAAAACTTTTTTCTTTTTCATGCTGATTTTCCTATTTTTATCGTGCGGTGGCGGCAAAACTACTCCGGAAAGCGTCGTGACTGATTCGGATTCCTGGTCGGACGGAGATATTACCGAAGATGCCGGAATTGAAATCGGGCCGTGTGGAATAAGAAATCCTTGCAAAGGTGTTGAACATTCGACCGGTGAGTGTACTGTAAATGAGAATGCAGGCTATGTCTGCAGCTGTGAAAAAGGCTATGCTTGGTTCGGTGAGGAAGAGGGATGTCTCTCTATAAAAAACTTTTACGGCTCCGTATGTACCGGTCAGACAAAGTGTTTCGACATGGAAAAAGAGATTCCATGTCCGAAAGAGGGCGAGCCTTTTTACGGGCAGGATGCTCAGTATGCAAAGATGGGAAAATGCATTCCGAGAAGTTATTCTGTCAAGCAATATGACAATGGAGAAAGCGTTGTTGACAACAATACCGGGCTTGAGTGGGAACGAGGCTCTTCAACAGGAAATTATTATGACGGCTGGTATCATTGCACTTACCTGGAGATCGGCGGCAAAAGTTGGCGGCTTCCGTCTCCAAAGGAACAGCATACGATAATTGATGCGGACTATTATGCCCCTGTTGTAAACGAAAATTATTTCCCTGGTACTTATCCGGGATTCTTTTATTCTGATGATTTTCAAGTGTATGCCTATTTCCAATACAGACAGTATTCGGCGACAGGTGTCGATTTCAGAAACGGACTTACAGAAATTATTTCCGGAGACGACATCAGCGGAGGTATGGATTGTGATGACTGCTCACTCAGATGTGTCAGAACCGTGGAACAAAAAGGCGACTGCAATTCGATTTTTTATGATTCAGGTGAAATCGGGATAGTTGTAAGTCCGTCAAGGGAGCTTATTTTTCAGAAAGATTCGGATGTCGCTAAAAACTGGTCAGACGCGCTTGATTACTGCGAAAACCTGACGTATGCAGGTATATCGGAGTGGAGACTGCCTAATAAAAATGAAGTTCAGTATCTTTCAGCCTTCAATAATTTATGGACATCGACTACTTCGGCGGGTAATCCGGCAGAAGCATGGTATTTCGGCAGTTTTGAACTTGCTTACAGCAGCAAAGAAGAAATCCGTTATGTCCGTTGTGTAACTGAAAACCCGTGCGGCGAAGGGAATATCTGGACAGGCGAAAAATGTGCTCCGTTTGCCGATTTCGGATTGGATGACACCGGCTGCGGCTGTAAATACCGCTACGGTTGGGACTGGGAAAAACGACAGTGTGTCGAACAGTGCGGCGTTGAATTGTGCATGTGAAGTGAGTGAAAAAGCAGACTGCCTTTCTGCTGATTGTACAAGAAATTGCGACTGTAAGAACCATAATTCCGGCGATGTCTGGTATTGGTCATCCTCTCTTGTCTCCGGCAATCATGAAAACGCTTTTGCCATGTATGAGGATAATTCCGTAGTTATTAAACAGATTGCTGACTCAGGTTTTGCCCGCTGTGTCAGAGATCTTGAATAAAACTGTGTAAATCCGACAATCTATCTTTAAAAATCGGCGCAATCGTGACAAACTGCCTCTGAAAATATGGCGCAAACGTGAAAATTTACTTGACAAAACATGGCGCAAACGTGAGAATAATATCGTAAATTAGTGGCGCAATCGTGAGGATACAGCCGTGTTTGAAAGAAAAGCGTATAGCGAAATGCTTAAATGGAAAAGGGAATATGCACCCGATTATGCTCTGTTTCTGAAAGGTGCGAGACGCACAGGAAAGACGACTCTTGCCGAAAAATTCGGAAAAGAGGAATACCGTTCCTATATTCTGATCAGATTCGATCAGGTTGAAGAAGGCATCAAAAATCTGTTCGTAAACAGTCTCAGGGATCTTGATTCTTTTTTCAGCACTATTCAGTTCGCATACAATACAAGACTTTACAAAAGAAACTCTTTGATCATTTTGGATGAAATACAGCTTTTTCCGCCTGCTCGTCAGGCGCTGAAGACGCTGCTTGAGGACGGAAGATACGATTATCTTGAAACGGGTTCTCTGGCTTCAATAAAGAAGAAAAGTGCGAATATACTGATTCCGTCGGAAGAATATACAGTTGAAGTTCTGCCGATGGATTATGAAGAATATCTCAAGGCAAATGGTAATGATTTTGTCATTCCTGTTCTTGCAGAGCATCTTTCGACATTAAAACCTATGGGAAGTCTGCACCAGCAAATTATGAAATCCTTCAGGGAATACATGCTTGTAGGCGGCATGCCGCAAGTCGTCAAAGCGTTTGTCGAAACAAAAGATTTCGGTAAGGTCGATTTTGCAAAACAGCAGATACTCAACCTTTACCGGAACGATATGGAAGAGCAGGAAGAGGAAAATCCGCGCTATGTCACCAATTTTTTTGAAAGGATTCCGTCTGAGCTCTCGAAACACGACAAACGCTATATACTGACACATATTGAACCAAGTGCGAGACTGAGGAATTACCGACCGCCGATTTTATGGCTTGACGAAGCAATGATAATAAATATCGCGAGCAATGTGGATGATCCGAGCGCGGCTTTTAATCTTGCTGTTATCGATCCCTCTTTCAAATGTTACATGATGGACACCGGTCTGCTCGTAACACTTGCATACAAAGACCGTTTATATCTCGAAAACGAGCTTTACAAGGCGATACTTCTTGACAAACTGCATGTGAACGAAGGAATGATCGTCGAAAATATTGTTGCTCAGTGTTTGAGAGCGAACGGACACCGTGCGTATTTTTACAAAGAAACCGACAAAGAAACAAAAAAGACTACTGTCGAAATTGATTTCCTGATACGCCGGCAGAACAAGGTGATTCCGATCGAAGTTAAGTCTGGCGAAAACAAAAGCACTGCTTCGATCCTGAAACTTAAAGAGACTTTCGGCAAACGGATCGGGCAGGGCATTATTCTGCATCATGGCGAAATCAAGAGCGAAGAAAATTTTCTCTGGCTGCCGTACTATATGGCTGCGGTATTGTGATATGGAATATTTACGGCAAAATTTTTGGATAGATCAGTTGAGATCGGCGCAATCGTGAAAAATCGCCTCTGAAAACATGGCGCAAACGTGAAAATTTGCGCTTTCGAACCTGCTTTTTCGTGCAAAATCGACACTTTTGAACCTGCTTTTTCGTGCAGATTAGTCCGGGCAGGCAAAATCGGCTCGGTTAACGCAGTCCCATCTGTTTTCAACACATTTACACCAGTCGACTTCGTTTTTTTTATCGTTGCACATCCACTTTGCTTCGGATCCGGTTAAGCACATGTTGCTGCATAACTCGCTGTTTTCATCCCAAGCGCCGTCGTTGCAGTATAGGCGCTTGCAGCCGTGAGCGATCCTTTCTCCTTGATGGTATTCTCTGCCTGAGAAATCATCTTTGTCTTTACATGTCTTGTAACGGCTTGTGTCCTCCTCCGGCTTTTCTTCTTCTTTTGCAGGAATTCCGTCTACCAGTATCTTGACCGGAAGGCTCAGAGAGTATTGATAACCAGGTTTTCTAAACTCGGCATAACCTGAGAAATCTTTGTAGTCTATGCTCATGGAAACTTCTTTTTCCGCATTGTTCGACCCGACAGATCCGTTGGCATAAAACGGTTTTTCGATTTTGAATTTGGACTGAAATGAGACTACTTTGAACAGTTCGTTGTCTGTCGAAAAATAGAATGAAGGGCAGTAGTAGCACCAGTAATCCACTTCAACAGAGCAGCCTGTCAGCTGCGCATTTGCAAGAGTTATCGAATCGGGGATGAAATCAGGACACAAAACTTCACCGAAAGGTCGTTGATAACACTCCTTTTGAAAGACAAAAGTCATTCTTGTCAGATCTGAAAAAAGTTCTTTTGCATCAAAATCCGGCACTTCTTTATAACAGAAAGAGGAATTTTCCGATTCATAGACACACTGATCAAAGAAATCTTCATCACTGTTTTTTGAAGCGGAACCGTAGGATTTCACAGTGCATTCAGGATAACAGTCCACGCAGTTAGGCTCCTCTTCTTTTTTTTCACTGCCGCAGGAAAATAGAAAAAACAGGGAAAGAACTATAAATGCACTAACAACCTTTTTCATATCTGACTCCGTAACATTAAATATCCGGGAATTTCAGCGTTTTCGGGATGAAGAAGGTGTTGTAGAGGTGTATTGCGTAGGAGTCGGTGAGGCTTGCGATGAAGTCTGCTATAGTGGTTTCTTTATCGTCCGATATAGGAATGAAATTCGAATTTACGATGGTGTCGTAGTTTTCTGAAAAATGGTCGAAAAGAGCGCGGATGATGTGTTCCGCTTTGTCGAATTCCTTTCTGATTGCCGGAAGTTCGTAGACGTTTTTGAACATGAATTCGCGTAAATCTCCGATGATTCCTACCATTTTGTCGGAAAAACGGATGATTTTTTCTTTTGCCGAAATCGCTTCAAAACTGTTGTAGATGAGGTCAGTCGTCATCGCGTTGATGCGCTGCGAGCCTCTTTCACCGATAATGTCTTTGTGCGGAACGTCTTTGATGTCGAGAAATCCGCCGCGGACCGCGTCGTCAATGTCGTGGTTCAAATATGCGATGATATCTGCAAAACGGATTATCTGCCCTTCAAGAGTTTCGGGAATGCCCGTTTTTTTGATGAGAGGTCCTTTCCCTTTGGAGTGAAGCACGATTCCGTTGCGCACTTCGTAAGTCAGATTGAGTCCCTGCCCGTTTTTTGCAAGAAAATCTACGACACGCAGGCTCTGCTGCTCGTGCCTGAATCCGTTTTTAGATTTTGATTTTAATATTCTGTCGAGTGCTCTTTCGCCTGAATGACCGAAAGGAGTGTGACCGAGATCGTGCCCCAGACCGATCGCTTCAGTCAGTGATTCGTTGAGAAGAAGCGCCTTTGCCACAGTACGACCTATCTGCGAAACTTCAAGCGTGTGGGTGAGTCTGTTGCTGTAGTTGCTTCCTTTCGGCGAAAGGAAAACCTGCGTTTTGTCGCCTAGTCTGCGGAAAGCCTTGGTGTGGACGATTCTGTCTCGGTCGTGCTGAAATGCAGGGCGTATGCTACACGGCTCTTCTTCGCGCATTCTTCCTTTCGACTGCGAACTGAGCGCTGCCGCCCATGAAAGTTCCCGTTTTTCTATCTCTTCAAGGTGTTCACGGATGTTTTCGATCATTTTTTGCCTCGTAAATTATCAAAAAACGCAGAATTGTAGCGAGTTTTCCGGAAAATGCGATTTTAAATTTGATAAAGTGAAGCCGGTGCTTAAAATCATTCGTTTTTTATTGTTGAGAGGATGTTATGAAAAAATATTCGTTTGTTTTTTTGCTGCTCACGGCTTTTTTGATTTTATCATGCGGCGGCAGCGAGTCTGAACCTGAAATTCCCGAATGCGGTGAAAATCCAGTTTTCCCTTGTACTGATAAGGCGAGCGGGCTTGCATGGTCTGCAAAGACATCAAACTCCAAAATCTGGAGAGAAGCTCTCTTTTACTGCGAAAATCTTGAAGAAGGCGGGGTAAAAGAGTGGCGTCTGCCCAATATCGACGAGCTCAGGACTCTTGTTCAGGATTGCTACGGCACTGTTACGGGCGGCGAATGCAGGGTCAGTGATTCAAGAGGGTGTCTTTCCTACGATTCATGCTGGTCTACATTTTGTCTGTGTGAATTTGATGAAAGTGGAAAATACAGTAAATTCGGTGACTTGTGCGGATTGTGGTCATCCTCGGAAATGGGGGAGGAAGGAGCGTGGTATATTAATTTTTACGAAGCTGAAATCATAGATGCGCACAAACAGAACAGTTATCCCGTCCGCTGCGTGAAATGAATTTTGCGAAACTCCGCATTTTCTTGATTTAGTGCGCTTTTTGGCAATAATTATGCGTTTTTCGGCAGTTAGCCGAATTTTTTAATGATTTTTGGAGTTGAATATGCAAGCTTGGATTGAAGAAAGCCTTAAAAACGGCGAATTGTTTTTCTATATTGTGCCGGCAGTTCTGCTGATACTGCTTTTGATCGTTATTTTCTGGCCCGACAAGAAAAAAGAGAAAAAGGAAGAAACCGAAGAAGACGAAATCGACAAGCTCATAAAAGCCGACAAAAAGCTGAAAGCTGAGATAGAACCGATTGTTGAAAATACGGAAGAACCTCCTTTCAAAGAGGCCGGCGCCGAAATCCAATTGTTCGAGGAACAGGATGTACAGACGTTTCCCGAAACGTCTCAAAAACCGATTGAACCCGAACAACCGACAGAACCGGAACCCGAAAAACCTGCGGAACCCGCACCTGTAGAGACGTCACCTGAGACGTCTTCAAAAGAGGAACAACCGGTGGCTGAGCCAGTCGAAGCCGAGCCTGTCGAGGACAAACCCGCTGCCACGATAAAATCCGGTCTCGAAAAGACGAAAAAAGGCGGCTTCATGTCGCGTCTTCTCGGCCTTTTCAAAAACAGCGTGGTCGATGACGATCTTATCGAAGAGCTCGAAGAGATCCTCTACACTGCCGACATGGGTGTCACGACGGTTTCGTGGCTAATGGATCTCGTCAACAAAAACCGCTCGAAATTCACAAGCGGTGACGATGTCAAACAGTTCCTCAAAGAGCAGATCAGAGAAGTTCTTGTCGCAAACCATAAATCTTTTCCGGAAATCACCGAAAAACCGACAGTCTTTCTCATGGTCGGAGTGAACGGCGCGGGAAAAACGACGACTATCGGCAAACTCGCCCACAAATTCATCGCTCAGGGCAAAGTCCCGATGCTGGCGGCAGGAGACACTTTCCGTGCTGCGGCTGTAGAGCAGCTTAAAGTGTGGGGCGAGCGAAACAACTGCACGGTAATCAGTGATAAAGACGGCGCGGATCCGGCATCGGTCGCTTTCAATGCGGTGAACAGCGCGATCAGTAAAGATGTTGACGTTCTTCTTGTCGATACGGCTGGAAGGCTTCAGAACCGAGTCAATCTGATGGAAGAACTTGTAAAGATAAACCGCGTAATCGGCAAGGCAAAGCCCGGCGCGCCGCATGAAACGATAATCGTGATCGATGCGAACAACGGCCAGAACGCGCTGACACAGGCAAAACAGTTCAGCGAGGCTGTCAAAGTTACGGGAATCATCGTGACGAAACTTGACGGCAGCGCGAAAGGCGGAGTCCTTATCGGCATCGCGAAAGAGCTCAATCTTCCGGTTTATCTTGTCGGAGTCGGCGAGAAAATCGAAGATCTGCGCCCCTTTGATCCGAACGAGTTTGTTGACGCACTTTTTGAATAATGGCTTAATTTTATTGGATAATTTATGAGGTAAAACCATGCAGGACAAAAAATCGGTCGCTATTCTCTGCTCGGGCGGTCCCGCGCCTGGCATAAACACTGTCGTTTGCTCGATCGCCAAAGTTTTTCTGAAGGCGCACTACAGAGTCATCGGCATTAACTACGGCACGAAGACCCTTTTCACAGACCATGTCGATACGGTCGATATCGATTTTGACCTTGCCGACCATTATTTCAATCGCGGCGGATCTTTCCTTAAAATGAGCCGCTACAAACCGAAAGACAGCGAGTTCAAGCCCGATTTCTTCATCAAAAACAATGTCGAGCTGCTTGTCACGATAGGCGGCGATGATACTGCATCCACTGCGAACAGGATCACAAAATATTTGAACGAAAAGAATCTTCCGGTCAGAAATATCCACGTTCCGAAGACGATCGACAACGACCTTCCGCTTCCTGAAAGACTTCCCACTTTCGGCTATCAGTCGGCTAAAAACGAAGGTGTCAGGATCGCGACAACGATCTACGAAGATGCAAGAACGAGCGGAAACTGGTTCGTAGTCTCATCGATGGGACGTGAAGCAGGTCATCTTGCTTTCGGAATCGGCTCTGCCTGCCACTATCCGATGATAATAATCCCCGAAATGTTCAAAAACGTCGAAGTCACATTCGACAGGATCATACGAATGATGATCTCCTCGATCGTCAAAAGGAAGATCTACGGCATGGATTACGGTGCTATCATGATAAGCGAAGGCGTTTTTCACTTTATGTCTGATGAAGAGATAATCGGATCGGGAATCAAATTTTCCTTCGACGAACACGGTCATCCAGAACTCGGAAACGTCTCGAAAGCGCATATATTCAACGTTCTCCTCAACGAAGAACTGAAAAAACTCGGCCTCAAAGTCAAATGCAGACCGACCGAGATCGGTTATGAAGTCCGCTGCTGTCCTCCCTGCGCTTTCGACCTCAAATACTGCACGCTGCTCGGTTTCGGCGTTAAAGAGCTTTTCGACCGCGGTGTTTCGGGCTGCATCGTTGTCTGTCACAACGACGGAACAGTCTCTCCGCTCTACCTCGAAGATGTCGAAGATCCAAAAACCGGCAAAATCAAACCGCGTCTTGTCGATACCGAAGCCGACGACTACAAAATGCTTGTCGAAAACTTCCACTACATCGATGAAGACGACTACGAAAAAGCCTCAAAATGGCTCAAAAATCCGCAGCTTTACAACATAAAACACATTCTTAACGAAAAATAGCCGGAGGAAACATGGCAAAAATCGCTGTGGGCTTAAGCGGCGGAGTCGATTCCGCTGTCGCGGCGGCACTTCTCAAGCAGCAGGGTTACGATGTCGTCGGTGTCACGATGTCGAACTGGGACGGTTCGCTTCATGTCGAGGGCCCGATGCCCGATTCATGCTACGGGCCTTGCGAGGGAGAAAGCCTGGAAGCGGTTGAAGAAATCGCAAAAGTGCTTGATATCCCTTATAAAGTTTTTGATTTGAGCGAGGCATACCGCGAAAACATCATTTCGTATTTCAAGCACGAATACATGTGCGGGAGAACGCCGAATCCGTGTGTGAGATGCAATTTCAAGATGAAGTTCGGGCTTCTTTTCGAAAAGGCGAGGGCTGAGCTTGGGATCGATCTCTTTGCAACAGGCCATTATGCGAGAATTATTGAAGAAAACGGCAAGTTTTTCCTTGCAAAGGCATTGAATACGGCGAAAGACCAGAGCTATTTTCTGCAAATGCTGCGCCGCGAGTGGCTTCCGCACATCATTTTTCCGCTCGGAAACATGACGAAAGACGAAGTGCGCGAAACGGCGAGAAAGTTCAATCTTCCCGTTGCCGAAAAAGAGGAAAGTCAGGATTTTATGGGCGGCAACCACGCGGTTCTTTTTGACGACGAAGTTGTGAAAGAGGGCAATATCGTTGACGAAAACGGCAAAATCCTGGGTCGCCACAAAGGAATAATCCACTACACCGTGGGTCAGCGCAAAGGGCTCGGGATCAGCAATCCGAAACCGCTTTTTGTCCTCAGGATCGATGCCGGAAAGAATGAGATCGTTGTCACCGAAAAGGAGCATCTTTTTTCCGAAGGGCTTGAAGGGACGGAACTCAATCTGCTTGACGATATTGAAAATCCGAATGAATTCAAAGCATTGGTCAAAATAAGACAGAAGCACAAAGAGTGCCCTGCCACTGTTTCAATACTGGAAGGCGGCAGATTCAAAGTCGTTTTCGAAACGCCGCAGCTTTCGGTAACTCCCGGTCAGGCAGTCGCAATTTATCGCGAAGACGGGATCCTTCAGGGCGGCGGAATCATAGAAAAAGGGTTTTGATTTATTGCCTTCCGCTGACTCTGTTCATTTTGGGTAAGGATCCCGGCAATTAAAAATCTTGCAGCAGATTTTCAACACAAACATCGGCGTTTAGTTTCAAATCATCTTTTACATGATGTCCCAAAGTGAAAAGATGAACAAAAATGCCGTTGCGGCGAGCTGTTTTTATTGCCGGAACAAAATCGCTGTCGCCTGTGACGAGAAGTATCCTCTTGGAAATATTGTTGTAGCTTATCCATGCGATATCGAGACCGATTTTGATATCAACACCTTTCTGTGCCAAGTCAAGATCAAAACTTTCATCGCTGTAAGATGTTTCGTCATAACATTTCTTTTTCAATTTCCAGCCTGAAAAAGAAAGCTGTCCTTCTCTGAATGCGAAAAAATCCAAGCCTCGGATTTCATTGATTAAACTCAGACTTTCTTTGTATTGAGGTGTTTTTGACAAATCAAGAGCTTTCTTTGAAACAGGGTAGGATGTTTTTGCATCGCACGGCTTGCAGTCATAAAAATAGACTCGATAAGCATCAGGGTTGCAACAGCCTGATTTTTCTATGATTTTGTCAACAAAATTTTTGATTTTCAAAGCTGAAATATTTTCTTTGAAAGCCGCATGATACTTCTTTCTCAAAAAACCGCCGTCAATCATTACTGCTGTTTCCATTTTGTGCCCCTGAAAATAAAGATAGACCTACTTGAGGGACACAAAGTGTTTGATATAAACCCTCTTTTCGGTCATTATTGCCTCTTCCTTACTCACTAAAAATGTCAAGTCAAGTTTTTTCTAAATTTATTTTTATCTGTTTTGTTTCTAACAAATGTAATAATTTTCTTTAAAAGAACATGGTAAACAGATTCTTCTTTACATTTTATTGTGTTCAAAGTCAAGTTTTATGTTGTTCTTATTAATATATTCGGTGAATTGAATTAAAATATTTAGAATAATTGATGTTTGTAATTTATTACTGTTTTCGTGAATTTAATTGTGCTTGTGCTGGAAAGGCAAATTTCTTTGCACAGTAAATAGTCAAAAACTCACCCTGGTAAAAGCATGGTCTGCCTCAGCATCAGTGTTGTTTTGAAAAGGGTATGTGAAAGCTCTCAAGCGATAATAACTGATATTTTCCAAGTATTCAGCAACTGAATTTTTGTCAGAAAAATTTAGTCCTCGTCTTTCAAATTTTTCAATTTGTTCATCAACTGAAATCGGGGATTTTGTGTATTCCATCTTGAAAATTTGCTTCTTAAAACTCGAAGACCTCCCTGGTGCGCTAATCTTACGGGAAGCGTGGGAGGTCATATCGGAAGAGACAATACTTGCTTTTATTATTTTGTCAACATCAATTTAGAAAAAATTTTAGATTTATTTCACAAAGCTATTCCTTAGGCTCACTTTTCAGTTTTTCTTCCACTTTTTTCACTAAATAGTCGGGGGAAACTTCCAGCGCGTTCGCGATTTTGAAAATTGTTGAGATTTTGGGTTCTCTCTGCGCGGTTTCAAGGCGTCCGATAATCACCGTCTGGCAAAAACAGCGGTTCGCCACATTGTCCTGAGAAAGCTTTTTCTCCTTTCTGATTTCCTTGATAGTCAATGCGAATGCTGTTTTGAGATCCAAAGGACGACTCCGCAAAAGGTTTGTGATTTTTAAACGATAGCAGACGATAATTTTATAACCTCTTGGCTATAAGAATTGACTCCATTTTGGCTATAAAAATGCAGTTTTTTTGTTTGTTCTTGGGAGTTTAGTATGAAGAATTTTTGTGCTGTTTTCGCGCTTTTCTGCGTGGTGTTTCTGTTTGCTGCCTGCAGCGGCGGCTCGAAGGAAAGTGTCTACGGCGACACGGACACTTCCGATTCAACGAGTGACAAAACTGATTCGGACACGACTGACACAAATTCCGATGATGCCGATTCACAAAGTGATTCAACTGCAGACACAACGCCTGACAACGGTGACTCTGCTGACGATTCAGAGGGTGACAAACCTGACTCAGATAATCCAGATACAACACCTGACGGCGGAGACACCGCGCCGGATAACGGTGATACGGAACCGGACAATGGTGATTCTGCTGATGATGCAAACACTTCCGATCCGGCTGACGATGCCGATTCAAGCGATTCACAGTCAGACGATGATGCCGATACGTCACATGGAAACGAGCCTGAAGTCGGCGAAACAAGAGAAGCCGATTGCACAGGACTTCCGGCAAATGCAAGCTGGAACACAGTTTCGAGCATAACACAGACTTGGAACGGAACTGAGTGGGTTCCTTCGGCAGAGGCAACTTTCAGCACGACCGAAAGCACTACAAAATGCCGTTTTGTATGCAATCAGAACTATTCTTGGAACGACTCGGAATGCGTTGCCGAGACGAGAAGGGCAAACTGTGAGAGTCTTCCCGAAAATGCAGTTTGGAATGTAGCTTCAAGCATAACGCAAACATGGAACGGATCTGAGTGGCTTCCAGTGCTGACGGCGATTTACAGCGAAACTCCGAGTAATAGCGAATGTTTTTTCAAATGTGCCGAAAACTATGAATGGAAAGATTATCAGTGCATTGCTAAAACCATAGAAAGCGATTGTGTTGGACTTCCTCTCAAAGCTCATTGGAACACAGCAAACAAAATTATGCAGACTTGGAATGGAAATGAGTGGATTCCGTCAAATGTGGGTTCTTTTAATGTAGCTTCGAGTGATTCTGAGTGTTATTTTCAATGTGATGAACATTACTCTTGGAATTCTTCGACTTCAAAATGCGATGCTGATTCTCAGCCGGCAACTTGCATTGATTTACCGGATAATGCAGTTTGGAACAATGTTTCAGAGATTACACAGACTTGGAACGGAATAGATTGGGCACCATCAAATATAGGCTCTTTCAACAATGCGGCGAGCACTTCAGAATGTTACTTCAAATGCAAAGAGCACTACACTTGGAATTCCTTAACTTCGATATGTGACGCTGATTCTCAGCCTGCAGTTTGTATTGGATTGCCGGAAAATGCGTTCTGGAACAATGTTTCAGAGATAACCCAAACTTGGAACGGAATAGATTGGATACCGAGTGTGGTAGGAACTTACAACGAGACTGCAAGCTCAGAGGAATGTCGTTTCAAATGCGCTGAAGACTATCATTGGGAAGATTCCGCTTGCGTATCGAATACAAGAAGAGCAGACTGCGCAGATTTGCCAACAGGCGCAGTTAGGAACATAGCTTTAAGTATAATCCAGAACTGGACTGTTGAAAACGGCTGGCAACCTTCAACAACACCAACTTACAACACGGAAGAAAGCACAAACGAATGCAGATACAAATGTGATCCTGCTTACACTTGGGAAAACGGCAACTGTATCAACCAAAAAGCCGCAGGTTGCACAGAACTTCCTGAGAATGCAGAATGGAACATTGTTTCAGAAATCAGCCAGAATTGGACTGGCTCTGAATGGATTCCTACAACAACAGGAACTTTCAGCACAAGTGCCAGCACAGAAGAGTGTGTCTTTAAATGCAAAGAGCATTATTCTTGGACAGATTCTATATGCAAAGCCGAGTCCAGAGTTTCAAACTGCGAAGAACTTCCAGCTCATGCTCGCTGGAATACAGCTGAAACAATTTCACAGACATGGGATGGCTTAGATTGGGCTCCAAGTACGATAGGAACTTACGGAGAGGACGAAAGTACGACAGAATGCCGCTTTAAATGTGACAATTATTACCAGTGGAACGGTGCTTTGTGTGTTGTTCCTCTTGCCAGAATATGCACCGGGCAATTACGATGCTTCAATGATTCTAGAGAAATTTCCTGCCCAGTGAGCGGGGAAAATTTCTTTGGACAGGATGCAAACTACGCAAACTTGAGTTGCACATGGCCTTCTCTCACAGTTGACGATTCTATTTCAGATCAAAAAACGCTTATTGATAACAATACAGGACTTGAATGGCAACAAACCAGTTCGGAAAACAATATGGCTTGGAATAAAGCGGTGTCTTATTGCGACGAATTAAATTATGGCGGACATGATGATTGGAGATTACCTACTCCCCAGGAATTATTGACACTTAGTGCTATCATTGGAGATACAGATTATTTTCAAGCTACTACAGACAGAGCATATTGGTCTTCTGGAGGCAACTGCAGTCCTGGCTACAGTTCTTATGCTTGGTATGTAGATTATTACAATTATGGTGGAAATTATTTTATACAATGTAGTGGTACTTCTCATAAAGCCAGATGTGTCCGTGGCAACAAGTTAGCATATCCGATATATGAGGAAATATTTAGTGTATCAGGAAATATTATTAAAGACCCTATAAATAATCTTCGTTGGCAAAAAGATAGGATTGAAGGAAAAACATGGCAAGAGGCGTTATCCTATTGTGAAGGGCACGGAATGAGATTACCCAATATCAATGAACTTGCTTCGCTTATAAACTATGAAACTAACATATCAAACTTTCCAGGTTCTATCGGTGTCGATTGGTCATCTACAACATTTTCTAACAGCAGTTCAGGTAGTTCTGCTATGATGATTAAGTCAAATGGCACTATAGATTTCGTTAACAAAAACGAAATTTATGTCACCAAAACCCGTTGTGTCGTTTCTTTAGATGAAGAAAAATAAATCCTAGAACGTACTTCAATAACAGATTGGAAAAAAACCGTCTGTTCCATAAACGCAAATAAAATTAATTTTTGTGAATAAATTCCTATACTATCTTGATGAGTTTTTTTAAAGAAGAAAGTCTTTGTGGGGCTATTTAGTTAACTGGAGGGATAAACATGAAAATAAAAAAAATCGTAATAAAGCATTGTCGTGGTATTAAAGATTTAACTATAGTTGATGAAATCTTTCCGAACAAACCTCATATATTAGTTGCCCCCAATGGTTTTGGGAAAACATCTTTCGCGCATGCTTTCAGTAGTATTGCCAAACATAGAAGCGAAAAAATAAATGATGACGATAGATATGATGGTGATAAAAACAATAAAGCCGAAATAGAATTAGAAGTGTCAGAAAATGATATTCCTAAAACTCTAAGAGTTGATGAAAATGATAATTCTAACACAATAATTAAGGAATTCGATATAATAGTTATAACGAACCCGTCTCATATTAAGGCTGTAGCAAAAAATTTCGGCAGTAATTTTTCCACCCCAACAGGTAAAATGGTTATTGATCCCATTGTAATATGCAAAAAAATAAAAAAAACTGATATGCCAATATCTAAAACAAAATTGCAAAAAGAATTTGGTAAAAATGGCTCAAAACTTTTTGACATAGAACTATTATTTAAAAACCAATCTTTTGCCAATTATTCAATTTGCTGCGTATCAGATATCGCCTGTTTAAGCAAAGGTAACATATTCAATAAATTAGAAAAAATTAGAGACTTGATTAACGATATGGATTTTTCAGAAGAAGAAACACATCATGAAATAAGCGACTTGAATGAAATTATAAAAAATAACATTAAATACAGATACTTAAATTCATTTTTTACAAAAATTTTTAACTGCTCTAAAATACAAGCATTTTCTTTGATTTGGTTTCTTGTTTATTTATGCAGAAATGACAAAAAGAGATTTCAAGAATACTTCAAATTTGAAAGATACAATTTTTACAAAACAAAATTAAAATCTGTGATAGAAAACCTGAATTCGTCAAAATACAAACAAGCTTCTGTTTGTGAGCAAGGAGGCGATCTGCAAGTACGTATTCCCGAACCTAAGTTTTTATCAAATGGACAACGTGATGTTCTGATTTTGGTAGCATTTTTATATCAAGCACAAATGCAATTAACAAAGAAAAACTCAATAATAATTATAGATGAATTATTTGATTACTTGGATGATGCGAATCTTACAGTCGCTCAATATTATATCTCTCAACTTATGGAAGACTTTCATAATTCATCTCGAAATTTATTTCCATTATTGCTGACTCATCTAAATCCAGAATTTTTTAGAAATTATGTATTTCAGCATCAAAAAATAATCTATTTAAACAAACAATCCTTTTCTGTTACTCCTACATTGCAAAAACTGATTAATATTAGGACTGATGCACGGATAAAAGATAATGTTTCAAAGTTTCTTTTTCACTACCATCCTAATAATTTTGATTTTTCCAAAGATCTACAAAACTTTAAGGGCATATGTGAAAAATGGGGAACAAAAGATTGTTTCCTTAATTTCTTGACTGGAGAATATAATAAATACAAAAGTAATGGATCAGAAAAGTTCGATCCTCTAGCTGTTTGTGCATATACTAGAGTGACTATTGAAAAAAAAGTTTATGAATCATTAAAAGAAGGTAAAGAAGAATTCCTTGCAGAACATTGTACAAGAAATAAACTTAAATTGGCATCAGCTAAAGGAGTAGAAATGCCTGAAATCTACTATCTTTTGCATATAATATATGATGAAGCTATGCATTCCACTACAGGAAAAAATAATACCGCATCAATTGAGGCAAAATTAACCAATCCAATTATAAAAGAAATGATAATTGATGCGATAGAAAACTAATCCAAGTTTACTCCAATACAGGCGGTCAAATAAATAGTTTCTTTTTAATCTAACTTTTACCACTCCCTCTTTCGAAATTCGGGAAAAACGATTTTTGCCGAGCTGTCCGCACTCATTTTACACCTTTTATCTGGATCGAGGTACAAAAATTGCACCTCAAAATCAAGTGTTAACCTGCTGAATTTATTTCGAAATCTGTTAAAGGTCGAAAAAATCGGCCTTAAAAATCGAAAATATTTGCTTCGACTAAGCTCAGCAACCTCGCCAAACTGAAAAATCCTGTTGAACCTAAGGATGTGATAAAGAACTGGATGCGTTCGAAAAACATTTTGGAATATCTGGGGTTATGGGAAATGCTTAACAACCCGGATTTCAAAGGGGTCGAATTCGACCCCTTTTTAAAAGGCAATATCCGAGATTATGCCTCAATAAACCAACTTATCTGCCTATCGAACATGGAAAACCTGAATGCTGTCTTTATCAATGATGGACTTCCGCAGTCGGAACGCCTTGAAAGACTGAACCAAATTGCAATACAACAGATGGAAGTTCTGGAAAATATAGAAAACAGAAAACTTTTGATTGAAAATAAGGAATGATTAAAAGCCCCGACTTCATTCGGAATCGCACCTATCTCACACCTTTTATCGCCATTCACATTCCAATGGGAGAGCCGCCCGCGCTCCCGCAAAAACAAATAAAAAGAAAATCTAAAATTTATTTGGCTTTT
>CAMZDX010000022.1 GCA_947305505.1 uncultured bacterium
GCAAATTCTTTCTGCGCGGCGAAAAAAATCTGAAAAGAAGACTCAATCAGGATAATGTCCGCATCGTCTGCTTTGAAGCAATCGCCGTAATGCGTGAACTCGTGCCGTTCTATTCGCTTGACGCTATCCACATCTACTTTCCCGATCCGTGGCCCAAGAAAAAACACCACAAATTCAGGACTGTCCGCTTTGAAAACCTCATTATGCTGAGAAACCGCCTCAAAAAAGGGGGAAAACTTTTCATCGCGACAGACCATCCCGAATACGCCGAATTTATGGAAAGAGAAATCGCACATACCGGCGCGTTTTTCAAGTGTCTGCCCTACGGCGGCGACGACAGACCCATAAAAACCAAATGGGAAAAGAAACAGATCGCGGACTGCTGGGAGATCCATTACTTCCTGCTTGAAGCGATATAAAAGGAGAATAATATGAAGAAAATCGTCGTTTTTCTGCTGTTTCTGACTGTTTTTTTCAGCGTTTCGGCATGGGATGAGTTCAACCAGTATTCGATTGCTGATGAGCTCAGAAAACCCGGCGTAAAACTGGTTGCCGTTGATTTTTATGCGACTTGGTGCGAGCCGTGCAACGCGGCGATCCCGAAATGGAAAAAGCTGCAGGAAAAATACGGCGACAAAGGTTTCAAGCTTATCGTTGTTTCAGTTCAGTCGGAAGGAAGCTGTTCCCAACCTCCGCAGTGGAATCCCGACAAAATCGTCTGCGACTACGACGGTGATATAGCCGATGCATGGCATGCAAACGATCTTCCTCAGGCATTCCTCTGGAGCTGGCAGGGAAATCTGCTTGTGGCACACGGCGGAGTAGACAACGTTGCTGCTGCGATCGAGAAATATTTCAGAAATATCCCGCGTGTTTATATCGAAGAGGGGGAAGACGAAGATATTTATAAAATGGTTCGTTCCGAGCTTATAAAAAATTCAAAAATCGAAGTCGTAGCAAGCGATGAAGAGCGTGAGGCTCTGGCGGAACTCCGCAGAAAAAGCACGAATTTAAATTATGATACCAGGCTGCAGTGCAAACTGGGAGAAGAAGTCAGTGCGAATTCGCGCCTTGTGATTTCGACGCAGAGACGCGGCAAAAAAGATGCACTTGTTCTGGAACTTTTCTCAGTTGAAAAAGGATGCCTCACGGCAAGCGGCACGGCGACGATTCGCGGAAATCCTGAACAGGAAGTCGCTGAAGCAGTCTACAATCTGCTGAAAAATCTGCTTGGCGATGTCAAAATGCCGGGGGAAGGTGGACAAACGGCGAAATCAAAGAAAGCAGCGGCTCAGAGTTCGAATTTTCAGGATGCGCTTGCATGTGAACAGGCAAGAAAAGAATCAAGCGATTTTGTGTGGAAAGCCTATTTAAAGAGTTTTCCGACAGGCGAATGCGTGGATGAAGCAAAAGACGAATTGGATAAGACCGCCTGCAAAGCTGCTGAAAAGGAGAACTCTATTGACGGATGGAAAGCGTATCTTAAAGAGTATCCGAATGGAAAATGCAAAGCTGAAGCAAATACTGTGTTTGATAAAGCAGCATGCAAAAAAGCGGAGCAGAAGAATTCCATTGACGGATGGGAACGGTATCTTGAAAAGTTTCCACGCGGAAAATGTGCTGCACAGGCTGGGAGTGCAATTAAAAAACTGGAAGCTGAAAAATCAGAAAAAGCAAAAAAAGCAAAAAAGGCAGTTAAAAAAACTGATGGAAAACCGGTAGAAACTTACCGACCCTATAAAACAGCCGGGATCTCGCTCATTGTTGCCGGTGCAGTCGTAACTGTTGCCGGTGTCGCCGGATTTCATGTCGCATCGGATAAGGAATATAACAAGTACAAAAAATATACAAACTATGACACGGCAGCAGGGTATGTCAACGATTTGGAAAAATCCGATTATGTGGAAAAGGCAAACGAATGCCGCAAAAGCTCCAATACATTACGAGCTCTTGAAATTACAAGCGGTGTTATAGGCGGTGCGGTATTGGTGACGGGTATAGCCCTGATTGCAATCAAAAAGGAAAAACCGCAGAATATTGCGCTGACAAACTTGTCGGTTGCCCCGTCAAAAGAAGGCTTTTACGCTTCTTTAGGCTTTGAATTCTAGGAGGAAATGATGAATAAATTAAGTGTTGTTTTTTCCTTTTGTTTGATTTTTGTCCTTTTTTCATCGTGTGAAAGACCTGATCTTACAGAAGAGGTGGAATGGGCTTATGATGCGGCAAAAAATAATTCCGGTTCAAGTTCCGGTTCAAGTTCCGGTTCCTGCAGCACAATAGACGGCAATATGTGGTCGTCCAAGGCTTCATTGACCATGGATTGGGATGATGCCTTTTCCTACTGCAACAATCTGACTGAATGCGGATATTCAGACTGGCATCTGCCGACGATCAGCGAGCTGAGGACACTTATTAAAAATTGTTCGGGCACAGTTACAGGCGGCAGTTGCGGAGTTACCGACAGTTGTCTGTCATACTCAAATTGTTGGAGTGACAGTTGTTATTGTGATTACATAGAAAACAACGGCGGTTATTACAGCAAATTAGGAGACGATGACAATGTCTGGCTTTGGTCTTCCTCTACTCTATCCGATGATACAAATCGCGCGTGGCGCGTGGGTTTCGACGATGGGCGTGTGTACAGCAGCCACTGTAAGAGCAACGACGACAATGTTCGTTGTGTCAGGTAGAGGCAGGTTGCCAGAGACCGCAGACAATAAAAGAACCCCTCTCAGCCAACCTGCGGTTGTCAGCTCTCCCGAAGGGCGAGCCAGGCAAAGCCGACTGAGAGGGTTGGGACAGAGGGTAATCGGCTTTTTGCAGTTCTCATCAAACTCCGTTCAGTTCTCACCTCATATCTGGCGTATTCCTCAAAGGCAAATTCGTTTAGGATTTTGATAAAAACCCTTCATCCTCACCAGTGGCTGAAACAGTTTTTTAAATTATACCGCACAGAAGCTGTGATTCTGGAAAATTTTGTAAACAGCAGGAGAGAACTTGTTTTAGGTTCGTGATTAGCTCAATAAAAGCGAAAAAATTTCTCGACACAAGTTTCGAATGGCTCTGGCGGAAATTACCATAATGAACATTTCATGAGTTAGTTCGTCTTCGAGAAGTTTGTAGACAACACGGATTCCGATATTGCGATATTTTATTTTTAAAAGCCCAGTTAATCGTTGTTGCCTTTGTTTCCCGTAGGCTTGCCGCAACCGCCTCAAAAAAGGGGGAAAACTCTTCATCGCGACCGACCATCCCGAATATGCCGAATTTATGAAAAAAGAAATCGCCGAAACCGGCGCGTTTTTCAAGCGTCTTCCTTACGGCGGCAACGACAGACTAATAAAAACCAAGTGGGAAAAGAAACAGATCGCAGACTGCTGGGAAATTCACTATTTTCTGCTTGAAGCGGTGTAAACGGCAAAAAATCGCAAAATTTCCAAAAAACTTGCAAAAGTCCTATGAAAAACGTTGAAACTTTTGCAAAAGTGGTGTGACTTTTGTAAAACGGCACCGCAAAATGGTTGCAAAAAACTATAAAAATGGTGTCATATATGCCGGAAGGCAGGTTGTTTCGCCATCTTTGTGGAAATCTTTTGTGTAAATCAGGTATCTTTCACCGACACGTGACGAAAACTTTTCGCAGAAAGCATCAAGAGATTTGTGAGTTTTATATCCTGAGGACTTGACTTCTATCGGACAGAGCTTATTGCCTCTGGAAAGCAGAAAATCTATTTCGTAATTGTGGTTGCTCTCGGTCGGGAAAGTGTAGTAAAAAAGCTCGTTTCCGCCGCTTCGCAGCATCTGAGCGACTAAATTTTCATAGACATAGCCTAAATTAGCTTCAAGTTTATCGCTGAGCAGTCTGCTGTAAATCGTGTTTTCGGTAAAGGACTTGTCACGGAAAGCAAGAGTCACAAAAAGCCCGGTGTCCGCGACAAACATTTTGTAACGGTAGATGTTTTTGGTCATCGGCATTCCAATGACAGGGTCGTTGACATGATACGCCAGAGAGACTGTCATGCTGTCAGCCATATCCGCAACAATTTCTGCGACACGCATGGCATCCTGATTCGGCAGCACGCTTGAAATCTGATAGCGTCCGGCATTGCCTGTCAGCTGCGAAGGAATTGCATCAAAAAGCTGCGAAGCCCTGCCGCTTCCGTCTATTTTGTTGAAATCATCCTTGTAAAGTTCGATTATTTCGCGCTTTTTTTCATCCACAGCCTGTAAATTGTTGGTTTGAAGGTATGTGTCAACAGCCTGCGGCATACCTCCGACAAGCATGTAAAGGCGCAGATCGCGCATCAGTTTGCGGTGCGAACTTTCAAGCGGTTTCTTCATATCCCAGAACTTGCGCAGAATTTCAAAAGTGCTCTCGTTCCCCAAAGCCCGGTAAAATTCCTCAAAATCCATTGGATAAAGCGTCATTCTGGTCTCTTCGGAAGGAATTACGATGTCTCGGACATTCTTTTTGATCGAGAGCAGCGAGCCTGTTTCGATGTAGTCATATCTGCCGTCTTTTACCAGATATTTTATTGCCTGCCGTGCCAGCGGCTGAAGCTGCACCTCGTCGAAAATGATTGCAGACTCACGTTCGTATAGGGTGATGCCGGTTTCAATCTGAAGGTGCATAAAGAAGAAATTCAGATCACTCATATCGTCAAAGAGTGCGTTGATTTTTTTGGGAACATGAGCGAAATCAATAAGAATATAGGATTTATACTCATTTTTTGCGAACTGCTCGACAAGCGTGGATTTTCCGACACGTCTTGCCCCTTTCAGCAACAGTGCGGAAGTGCCTTTCCGTTCCTCTTTCCACCTGAGCATTTTGTCGTAAAGTTTCCTTTTGAAAATCATGAAAACCTCATTTTTAAATTCCTAACAAAAAACAATGTATTATAACATCTTTGCGGAAAATCGCAAAATTTTTTTTATCAAATCTGCGGAAATCCGCAAAATTTTTTTAGCCAAAAATGCGAAAATCCGCAAAATTTGCGTTGGCTCGTCTCAAAAAATCCGTTTCCTTGCCATTTCAGCCGAAATCCCTACAATAATTGAGTTTTTTTGCGCTTTTTAAGTTTTGTGTTTGCTGATATGAAAAAACTAATATTTTCAACAATTTTTCTTCTTTTTTCCTTCCCCCTTTTTGCCGAAGAAGCTGTCACTTTTTCGAAATACGAGACTGAGCATCAGATCCTTTATTTTTCGTCGAATCTTGATCCTTCTGTGATCGACCGCCTCATTGCCGATGCGGAGAGGTCGGAGGAATTCATAAAAGCGCTTTACGGCTGGGTTCCGAAGAAAAAAATCGCCGTTGTTTACGACAGGGAGACCGATACAGCGAACGGCTGGTCAAATGCGTTTATGAAAAATTCAATATTTCTCTATATTTACCCGCCGGAAAGATATTCCACGCTTTCGAGTTACAAAAACTGGGAATTCGGTCTGCACGTCCACGAATACACACATTCGACGCAGATAGGTCAGGCACGCGGATTTCCGAGAGTTATGAACCTCATTTTTGGTGATTTTTACTTCATCGGCGGCACGGTTCCCACCTGGATGCTCGAAGGTGCCGCGGTTTACAGCGAAAGCGTTTCGGAAGGGAAGGGGAGGCTCAACAGTCCTCTTTACAAAAAGTATCTTTACTCCTTTTTCGATGCGGGAAATGAGCTCAAATTAGGCGAGCTTGCGGGCGTCACCGACCACTGGATGGGAGCTAATCTACCTTATCTTTACGGCACTTTTTTCTATGCATATCTCATCGAGCATGTAGGTGCCGACGGGATGAAAAGGTTTTTCGAGGAGCTGAGTGACGACTTTTTCCCGTTCCTCATGACACGTGCCGGAAAAATGGCATTTCACAAGTCGATCTATGGCATGTACAAAGATTTTTTAAGAGAAAACCGCGAAAATGTTCAGAGTGAAAAAAATGCGAAACCCTGGACTGAAAAGCGTTTCTCGAGAGTTTACGCCTATATTTCGGGAGAGAGTTATAAATTTTTTGCAGTAAATCCGTCCGAAAGGGCGATTTTCGCTTTTGACGGCAGAAAAATCGATAAGATCGGGAATGTTACTTCAATAACCTCGTTTGCTGAAAAAGACGGAAAGTTGATTTTTACGCAAGATGCAAAAAACGGCGGAAGACTCAGCCGATCAGAACTTTTTTTGAAAGATAAAAATTCTCAGGTGAAAAAACTGACCGAAAACGGGAGCGTCCTCGAAGCCTTTTTCGGCAAAAACGACGACATATTTTTCACTTCTTTCCGTGACGGTATAAACCGCATAACGCGCATCGATATAAGCGGCAAAGTGCTGAAGGAATGGGAGTTTCCCGCGATAGATTCGATATACAGCCTTTCGTTTTCTGAAGACGGAAAAACGATTGCTTTCACCGGAAACCGCTTTGAAAACGAAAAAAACATTTTTTTATTCGATACGACAAGCGGAGAACTTCGCGAAATAGAAATTGAAGGCGAGCAGTACAGCGTCTACTTTGAAAACGACAAAACGCTCGTTTTTTCAAGCGGAAATGATGAAAACATCACGCCTATGCGCCTTGATATGGGCACAAATGAGGTATCCAAGCTCTGCGAACCTGCTTATCCCGCGCTTTTTCCTAAAGTAGCTGATAAAAAAGTCTACTATCTCACTTTTGACAACGACGGTTTCTATCCCGATTCATGCGATATTAAGGCGAACAGCGGAAAAATGTCACCGGCAGTAGTGAAAGTGATAGAAAAAGGAAAAAAAGGCGGGTTGAAACACGAACTTAAGAAAGCAAAATTTTATGAGGGAATGTTTCCCGCCCTCTGGTATCCGCAGTTTGCAACCAATTTTGATATCTGGCTTGTAGGGGCTACCGTGATGGGAAAATCGAACGACCAGATGCGATCCTACGACATAACTTACACCAAAACTTTCGGCGGAAGCGGCAGACACTATGTGCTTTTGAACTATTACGACGAAGCGTTTCTGCCTAAATTCCGCACATTTTTTACTTATTCAAATCAGTCGGAAGATATAGGAGAAATCGATATCTCCAGAGCTTTGACGAACCGTTTTATGCTGGGTGCTTCATCAACAGGCAGTTTTACCCACCCTGCAACAGGCGCAGGAAAAGATGTCGTCTCGGTCGGTCATTCTTTGGGCTGGAGTTTTGGTCTCGGCGGAGTCGTTATGAATGTGAAAGAACCTGAAAATCCGTATCAAATCAAGGCAAAAGCTGAAGATGACTTTGTTTTGAGCTTTGGTTTGAGCTACACATTTTCACTGAATTTCAATCCTGCAAGTTTGTTTTTGTCCGATCCGATGAACAATTTTTCATTTTCAGTGCCGGTTGTTTTTTCGAAACTTTTTCTTACCGAACAGGAAGAAGTTGTATTTTCTCCGCAGGTTGCTCTGAGTTTTCTTCTTTCTGAAACCGGAAAAGTCGGTTTTGTAACGCGAAATACGCTTTATATGCAGCTTTTTTCACATGACGATGTTGCGGTAACCGGAGCTGAAGAAGATAGAAAAATCAGCGATTTCAATAATTTTATCGGTCGCAATGCCTATTCGCTCAATATTCGCGGTTTCAATCAAGCTGCGGCGACAGGGCAGCACGCCTTTTTTTCAAACAACGAACTTGTTTTTCACCTCATGTCGCTTGAAAGCAATCTCGGCGCATTTCCTTTGATGTTCAGGAATATTCAGGCGGCGGTTTTTCTTGATGTAGGTACGGCTTCGGATGATACGAAGATATTCAACGGTACTTTTGCAGCTGGAACAGGTTTTGAAATCAGGCTTCTGACTTATGTCGTTTACCGCGCTCCTCTGATGTGGATTTTCGGAACGGGTTACGGTCTTACAGACAAAGACGCACTGAGTTTTTACTTCAGTTTGAAGATGTAAGGTTCTTCGAATTTTTATTTGCTGAACACACTGTCGAAAAACTGCTGTCTTGCCTGCCTCATCCGTTCTTTTCTTTCGGATTTGTCGGGAGTCGGATGTGTCGAATTGGTGAGAAGAGCGGCAATAGTCTTTGTTTCGGGATCAATAAGAAAAGCTGTTCCGGTGAATCCCAAGTGACCGAAATATCTTGCTTTCGCCGATTTACCGTAGTTTGAATTGTCTCCTTCAGGTCTGTCGAAACCTGCAAAATTGAGCTTTTTCGCCGTCGGCAGAAACCACGGGGTTTTCAGCAGTTTGTCAAAATATTTGACGACTTCTGCTGCACTTCCGAAAATTCCGGCATGAGCTGTTATGCCGCCTAAAAACCACGAATTTTCATCTTCAACGGTTTTTTCGGGAAAATTATTGCGTAATTTTGAAAAGGCGGTTTTCGGAGTTCTTTCTTTCGGTCTGTACGTGAGATTGGAGTCTAACTTGTTGATTTTTTTGAAATTTTCAAAAATCTTATCGATAGATTGATTGAAATTTTTTTCGAGAATGAAGCCTAGAAGAAGATAGTTGAGATCGCTGTAACACTTCGTTTTGTCGGAAGTCTGATGCTCAAAAATAATTTTGACAATCTCTTTTTTCCTCTCCTCCAAAGATTTTTCCGCCGGAACAAGCTCATAAAACGGAAGCCATGCAGGAAAGCCCGAAGTGTGGCTCAAAAGTTCCAGAATCGTTATTTCGCTTTTAAAATCACTGAAAAAGTTGGAAATTTTTTCGTTTTCTGAAAGTTTTTCCGATGCGAAAAGGTTATAGAAAATCGGAACCGTAACAATAGCTTTAGTGAGCGAAGCTAAGTCAAACTGGGTAAAATCATTGATTTTTTCTGCTGAATCAAAATCGAATGTGCCTCCGTGACCGCACGAAAAAACACCGTTTTTTAAAGATGCGGACTGATAAGCCGAATAAAGCCCTGAATCGATATTTTTTTGCAGAAAATCCATTAGAAAAGGGTCATTGAGCAGCCGCTGCTTTTCTTATCTTCTTTTGGTTCGTCGTCGCCGTTATCGGTATCTGCATCGGAAATCTCGTTGTCGTCGTCTTCCGGTTCTGTCGGAGTGCATTCTTCTTCAGAATTCCACGATGCCGTTGCCTGCGGAGTGTACAAAAGTCCTGCAGGTCCTTTGTTTATAAAGTCAATGTAGTATCTTTTGCCGGGTTCGAGGTTGCTGAAAATCCATGTTCCTTTCTTTTCGCTCTCGACAATGTAGTCATATTTTACGGTGCTAGGATAGTCGATATTCCAGATTACGGGTTTGCCTTCGCGGACAAGAGCAGTCAGTTTCGGAGCGGATCTCTGGCTCTGATCTCCGTTTTCTCCGACCTGCATTCCTGTAATTGTGAGAGTGTTGACACATTCAGGTACATCGTAGTAAAGCTGAACATACATCGGACTTACTTCTTCGACATCGCCGTCTTCATTTTCAACATGGACAGTGTTGGTCGAAAGTGAGGAATATCCGTCTCCAACACCGCCGAAGTAGAAGTAGTCAGCGGGATGCATAACGTTTCTGGCTCTGATTTCTTCAAAATAACCTCTGTCGGTGAGAATTTGTTTGAAATCATCCTTCAGAGCCGATGCCGGGCTGTCTGCGGCAGCTTCAAGCATTAGTTCGCCCCACTCTTTGTAGCCGATCTCGCTATGCGGAACTGAGACGAGCGCGGTCAGGAAAATTTTCGCAAAATCGTCTCTGTTAAAACCGTTTTCAATCATTTTCCGGTAAATTTCCCAGTGAGCTCCGACAAGCGGAAGACCGTCGTTGTGTGCTTCTCCGTTGAAATCCTCGTTTACCTTGTTCGGGTTTGTTGTTGTTCTAAGACAGAGTTTCCCGTCAAGTTCAACAGCTCCGGCCATCTTACCGGTTCCTTTCGCAACGTATTCGGCAAGGCATGGATCCTCGGTGATTATGAACGAGAAAACATCGGCCATACCTTCGTTCATTCCCATGATTTCGTTTGTAAATCCGTATTTGTCCGCCCAGCCTTCGTAAGCGAGCTGCGCAATGCCGTCAACTACACCGTGACCGAATTCGTGATATACGACGTCTCCATCGTAAGAGAAGTCGGCTCTTGAACCCTGACCGAAAACAAGAGCGTCGCTTTCATTGTATTCGAAATCACCGTAGAACATTTCGGCGAAAGAGGGGTCGTTTTTGCTGAAGAAAGCGTTGTCCATCGGCTTCAGATCAGTTGTGTTGTATCCGCTGTAATAGCCCATCATCTGGAAGTTTGCAATACCGACGATCGGCTTGCTTCCTGCATGGTTCGGAAGTTCAGTGTATTCCTTGAGACCGAGGCTTGCAAGGTAGTCGTAAATTTTCGCCATGTGGTAGTAGAGCGCGATTTC
Organism: uncultured bacterium; assembly: GCA_947305505.1. Lineage (GTDB taxonomy): Bacteria > UBP6 > UBA1177 > UBA1177 > UBA1177 > UBA1177. The sequence goes on from CAMZDX010000022.1 coordinate 10,286, forward strand.
GGGATAAATATCTTCGGTGTCAAGTTTGTAGTCGAGTCCGTTTGTCCAGTCTTCATAGATGAAGCTGCCGTTTTCCTCTTTGTTTGCAAGCTGCTTGATAGTGCAGACCGGGAATTCGTATTTTTGACCGCCGCCGACATCATATACGAAGGTTTCGCCTAAATCCGGGCAGTTCGCCGCAACGATTTTTCTGAGTCCTTTGTCATCAGCCGCAGCTGAAAGTTTTCCTTCTGCATCGTCTCCTACCCAGAGAAGATCAACTTCTATCGGATCGGGAGTGCTGACAGGGTTCATTTCAAAAACTTTTGCTTTGTTTGACGCGAATTTTACGAGGTTTCCTGTACGGAGAAGTCTGCCGTTATTTGCATCGACATAGAAATATCTGCCGTCAACAGGGCTTACCGGGCGGAAGCGGATGCGGTATGCGAGCCTGTAGTTTCCCGAGTCTTCGATTATTACAAGTTTTGCTGCGAAATCGGACTTTTTTGCCAGATTTCCGAAATGTTTTCCGTTCAGTGTGAGAGCTGCCTGTTCAGTGGAAAGAACAGGTTTCGTATCAATCGAAAAATTTCTCAAACCATTGATAATACTGAAAATCTTGCCGTCATTTTCTTTGATTACAGTGAATTTTCCGACAACAGGAATCCCGTTGTAAGACCATGCTATTCTATGGATTGCTGTTCCGGAAATCGTGTTTGAATTCTGGATTGTGCCTTTGAAAAGCGGGCTTTTGAGTGAAATAATAGAGGGAAGTTTCTGCTCTACAAAAGCGGGCATGTTTTTAACTGCAATCGGTTTTGCAGGTTTGATAACGTCAAATTTCGGTTTTTCGCCGAAAAGAGCGAAAACAGCGAAGAGAATCGCGAGTACAACAAGTAATTTTTTCATTTCATTCTCCTATAAAAAAACAAACTTAAATCTGCTAGCAATAAATATTCTCAATTTTTTTTTGTCAATAATTTTAAGCCATGGTTGTCAGCGCCAAGTTAACATGTTCTCTTTTGTGTAAAACTAAAATTTCCAGTTTATATTTCTGGTTTAGGAAAAATAGGAGATTAATATCTGGACATTAGATGAAAAGCAGCGAACAGCCGTCGGATTTGCTTTCTTCTTTGTTTTCTGCAGGTGCTGCGGTGTTGCCGTCAGCCTTATCTTCAGGTGCTGAGTCGGTTGCCGGAGCTTCGGTATTTGTAGCATCAGCATGGCTTTCTTCCGAAGAAACGGGATCTCCCGTATGGAATCCGCAGGCTTTGCAGCAGTCTTCCTCTGTGCAGTTTTCAAGGCATTTTCCTTTTGGTTGCAGTTCTTTTCTATAATCTTCCTTTTGACAACAATTAGAGATTCTGGCATATACCGATCCGGATTCGTCTGCCGTATGGTCAAGAACCGCTTCGTTATTTTCATCCGGCCACTGCCGTCCGTAGCAGGCATCAACAGATTTTATGTATGCGATGCATTCATTTAAAATCTCAGATTTTTCGCAGACATCTTTTACTGTTGCAGGTTCGGTTCCGCATATTTCGACAAGTTTGCTTTTGCAGGCTTCTTCATTCCTTTCTACTGTTCCGTAGTATGCTCCTTCATTGGCTCCGTTTGCCGACCATACCCCGAAACACTGACAGACATATACCCCGTCTTCTGCAATAAAACATTTTCCTGCATTATTTTCACATCTGAACTCAGTATTTTTGCAAACATTGTTAATCTGGGCAAAACACTCTTCTACTGTTGGTAAAGGTGCTTCAAAGTTGCCGCAGTTTCTAGCGGCATATCCGACACCTTCGGCACAGCTGCAAGATTCGCAGTAATAATTTTCGTTTTGTTCGTAAGTGCATACTCCTAAATCTGTTTCACAGTAAAATGCTTTAAATTCAGCGAAAAGTGTTGCCGCAGCAAGCATCATTGCGGCCAAAATCAATGTTCTTTTCATAGTTGTCTCCAAAATAAAAAAACAACAAAGCACCGCTTTTTATCAAAAGCACAGAATAAAAGCAACAAACATTCCAAACTCTTTTTATTAGTAAAAATAGCTGATTAATAAGAGCCATAATATTTCTAAACAAAAAAATTGTATCGAAAAATTTACATGAGTGCAAACGAAAAGATTGTGTCATAAAGAAATGTTAAATATTAAAAGCTGACTTTTGGAGTAGTTCTGAGAGCCTGACCTGACATTTTAACTTTGCGCTGACATAATTTCACTAACCGCTTCCACTATACTCTCAGCGTCAATGCCTTCGATTTTTCTTAGTTCTTTCTGCGTTCCGTGAGTCGAAAAATTGTCTTTGACTCCGAGAATCGTGCAGGGAATGTTCATCCTGAGGTCACTCAGCTTTTCAAGTACCGCACTTCCTGCTCCGCCTGCCGTAATGCCGTCTTCGACTGTGACGATATTTGTTATTCCGTGCTTTTTTATAAGTTCGAAAAGCTCAAGAGGCAGCGGTTTTACGAATTTCAGGTCGTAAACAAACGGCGAAACCCCTGCTTTTTCGAGTTTTTCAGCCGCTTCGAGAGCGAAAACAGTCGTTATGCCGACTCCGACTATCATGATTTTGTCTTTACCGTTTTTAAGCAGCTCTCCCGTGCAGGTTTTAAGCGGAGTGAGGCGGTTGGATGCGCGTTTTCCGAGACCGCTTCCCCTCGGATAGCGGATAGCGACAGGTGATTGGAATGAAAGCGAAAACTCGATCATCCTCGCCATTTCGGACTCGTCACGCGGTGCCATAACGGTCATGTTCGGAATCATTCTGAAGTATGCAAGATCGAAAAGTCCGTGATGCGTCGCTCCGTCTTCTCCGACAAGACCCGCTCTGTCGATAAGAAATGTGACAGGCAGATTCTGAAGAGCTACATCGTGGACGATGTTGTCGAAAGCGCGCTGTAAAAAGGTGGAATATATCGCGACAATAGGGCGCAAACCGCCGGCGGCAAGTCCGGAAGCAAACGTAACGGCATGTCCTTCCGACATTCCCACATCAAAAACTCTCGACGGATAAGCTTCCTGAAGTTTCCAAAGCCCGGTTCCGTCGGGCATTGCAGCAGTTATCGCGACTAAATTCGAGTGTCTTCTGAAGAGACGCGGCAGATAGTCGGCAAGATACGCAGTGAAAGAAGGCGAGGCCGGCTTTTTCATCTCTCCGGTTTTGATGTCGAACGGTGCTATACCGTGGAATTTTCTGGGATTTTCTTCTGCGAATCTGTAGCCTTTGCCTTTCATTGTGTGAATGTGCAGCAGCACTGGCTCACTGTTGTGTTTCAAATCCTGCAGTGTTTCGACAAGTTCTTCAATATTGTGACCGTCGATCGGACCGACATACTGATAACCGAAACCTTCGAAAAGAATTCCCGGTGTAAGCAAAGACTTCGATGAGTTTATGGTTTTTCTAATAATTTCAACTATTTTGTCGCCGTGGAAAATAGGCGGCAGCTTTGAAATGAGCTGCTTGATTTCAGTTCTTGCAGATGAGTATTTCTGCCCTGAAAGTTTGCGGCTGAACCACTTTGAAAGAGCTCCGACAGAAGTTGAAATGAACATGTCGTTGTCATTGAGAATCGTTATAGTGTTTCTGCCGAAGCGGTCGACATTGTTCATAGCTTCAAGGGCAAGTCCGCTGGTTATCGCGCCGTCACCGATTACCGAAATCACTTTGGACTTGTCGCTTTTCATCCTCATTGCCTCTCTCATTCCGAGAGCTGCCGAAATCGAAGTGCCGCCGTGACCTGTGCCGAAAAAGTCGTATTTCGATTCCGAAATTTTGGGAAATCCCGAAATTCCGCCTAAAGTTCTCAGCGTGTCGAAGTTTTCGCTGCGGTCAGTCAGCATTTTGTAGGCGTATGACTGATGCCCGACATCCCAAATCACTTTGTCCTGCGGCAGATCGAAAACTTTCAGCAGTGCTATCGTAAGTTCGACCGTTCCGAGCGAGGAGGCGAGGTGACCGCCTCTTTTAGAGACCGTTTCAACCATCTTTTTCCGCGTTTCCGCTGCAATTTTTTCAAGTTCCTTCAAGTCGGCATTTTTTATTCTTTCAATCATTTTGTTCTCCACTCTGCAAATTTATCAGGTTTCTGACGAAGGCTAAAGAGACTGTTACGGCATTTTCCATTCGGAGTATCGGAGTCTTGAGGGAAAACATATTGAAGTCTTTCTCCTCGAAAAATGAGGTCTCTTTTTCTGAAAATCCACCTTCGGCACCTATCCAGAGCATTTTGTCTTTTTTATTTTTGCAATCGTAACTGTTTAAATTTATTGATGAATAAGGGTGAAGTGCAATGTGCTCGCAATCCATGCCGGCAAGTTCTTCCATAGTTTTCAAAGTTATTTCCGGAAGCATTGTGCGGCGTGACTGTGAAGCAGCAGACGCGACTATCGTTTTAAGGCGCGGCATCTTTTTTTCGATAAGTTTCATGTCGGTGTTCGAGTAGTCGCTCCTGAAAATAAAAAACGCGTCAGCTCCCGCTTCCACTCCGTTGCGCAGACACTCTTCAAGAGCAGAAATATCGGCTGAAGCCAAAGCCGCAAAAAGTTTTGGTGTGTTGTTCAAGTCGCTGTATTTATTGAGTATTTTAAATGTGGCATCTTTACCGCAAAGTTCACATTCAGTTTCGAAGACATCTCCTGCCGAGGCAAAAGAGACCTTTTCTTTATTGCGGATCCTGCGCACTTTTACCAGATAATGGAGATCTTCTTCATCAGGAATAATCAGGTTTCCGGAAATATTGAGCTTTTCTTTGACTAAATGGATCATTTCAATTGAGATCAGTAGTATATTTTTCCGTTTTTACCGTAAATCACTTTTGTTCCGTCGGCACCAGGAAGGTAGACTGCGTTGGAAAGTTCGTGGTCTGCGGTGAGAACTGCACCGTTGCCCGCAATAAGATTCGGTCCGAGAACGATTTCGCTGTTTTTTTCGATCTCGCAGTTGTTGCCTATTACTATCGGCGGTTCCTGCTTTATAGGCGGGAAGTTGAGTTTTTTGCCGAGTGCGACAAAAAAGTCTTCATTTTTGCTCCCTGCGAAATCTTCATATTTCGTGTGGTAGTAGTCTCCGAAAATGTCGGTGTCATCAAAGAATTTGAGCGGCAGAGTGCGCAGAAGTTCGAACGAACAGTCAAGATATCCGTCCGGTGTTCCCATATCCCACCAGTTTCCTTTTATGTAGAAAGCGTTGAGGTTCCTTCTCGATTTGATTGCCCGTTTGTAAACGTAGCTTGTGATCGAAACGAAGCAGCCTTTCGGGATAAATTCGAGAAGCTGCGGATTTATGACGTGGATACCCGTGAAAAGGGCGTTGCCTTCCGGAATCGTGTCGTAAATCGATTCATTCAGCATTCTGACTATTTTGTTCCCGTCAACGCGGATGACCGCTCTCGGATCTTTCTGCGATGCCGGAAGTATGCCCAGAGTAGCAAGAGAATCGGAGTGGTTGTGGCTTTCGATCATCTTGTCAAGGTCAAAGTTGAAAATCGTGTCGGAATTTATAACGACGAACGGTTCTTTCTTGACAAAAGGTTCCATAGAAGCGATTGCACCGCCTGTTCCCAAAATTTCTTTTTCGGGAAGATATTCAATGCTGACGCCGTATTTGCTGCCGTTTCCGAGCGCTTTTGCGATTTTTTCACCATGTGAATGAAGGTTTATATAAATTTCCTTTATTCCGTAGTGCTTCAAAAAGTAGATATTGTACTCGATCGTCGGACGGTTAAGAACCGGAATGAGCGGTTTCGGAATGTTGTCTGTGATCGGAGCCATTCTGGTTCCGAAACCTGCGGCCAAAATCAGCGCTTTCACTTTGATCTCCCGTTGTCAAATTCAGGAATAAACGGAGCAAGAAGCTCTACGACCTTGTCGAGTTCGAGTTTTGTCAGTGCGTCTTTAACGTAACCGAGCGTCGGCAGGATGTAGGGAACGAACCACTCTTTTCCTTTGACCTGATTGAGATAGACGAATCTTCCGGCATCTTTCATCTTGCGCTGCAGAGTCTGGATGTAGAAAGCGTGCTCGAACGAATCGTAGTCGTTGAAAACTTCGTGCATAACGCCGTTCGTATTCCAGAAATAGGAAAGCAGCGACGAAAGTTCCTCGGCCGAAAGGGTGACGTAAGAATCCCGAAGAAGTGAAACAAGGTCGTAAACCGCAGGTGCCATAAGTGCATCCTGAAAGTCTATGAGATATTTTTTATTGTCTTTTACCATGATGTTTTTCGACTGAAAATCCCTGTGTGAAAAGAAATAGGGCAGAGTGTAGAGCTCTTTCGAAATTTTCGTGCAGTATTTTTCAAGTTTCGGCCACAGATTTTTGTATGGAATGTGGTAAACCCTTTTTGCGATCATGTATTCGTAAAAATGGTAGAACTCGTCCATGAAAAGTTTGGTCGTGAACTTTCTTTTGTCTGCCGGAGTATCGAATTTCGTGCGGTCGTAAAGTTTTTTCTGCGTATCGGTGAGCAGATCGAGCGCGTCTTTTATATATTTGAACTTGTTCTTTCGGTCGTTTTCGATGAGTTTGAAAAGGGTAGCGTCTCCAAGATCTTCAAGAAGCATCGCCTTCTGTTCGGGAATTACGGCAAGGATTTCCGGCACGTTTACGCCTAAGCTGCTCAAAAAATCGCGGATCGCCATGAAGTCTGTGAATGAATCTCCGCGCCCGAATTCGCCGGGTTTGATGTTTGCGACTTTCATCATTACGACAGTCGTGTTTTCAAAGTGGATGCGGCAGTAGGATCTGCCCGAAGCGTCGCCGAAAAGCGGTTCGGCAAAAAAATCGAGAACCTTTCTTCCTTTGTAAAGGTTCAAAAGCTGATAAGCCAAAAAATCGGTTTCGTAGTTCATTATTTTGTCTCCAGCTGGTCATAAAATTCATAAATTACCGAGAAAAAATAAGGTGTTATAAGTGCGCCGGCAATAAATCCTAGCGGCATGAGTATTTGTGCCAGAAGAAACGCCAGAGCTGCTGACGCATAGAAAATAAGCGAAAAGAGAAATAACGGAAATCTGCAGCCGTTTCCTTTGCGGAGACTTTCGACCATCGCGTCAACTGCAAATTTCTGTTCGAGTGCCGTGATGAAAAATGTGAACATGAATACGCTGAAAACGGCAATCGAAGGAACTACTGCGACTGCGGCTCCGATAGTGAGCATCGGAAAAAGCAGTATCGAGATGAGAAAACCGTTTCTAAAGCAGTTCAAAAGAAGTTTCGGCGAAGAAAAAGTGTCGTTTTTCAACCCTTTTGAAGCGCATACGACCGAATTTGCAAGAAGAATCATGAGAAATCCTTCGGAAATCAGCGTGAGAATCACTCCTGCCGTTATACTGAAATGGAAGAAAACCGGCGGAACGGCGATTGCCGCACCCCAGCCGATAAGTTTCGTGAAATTAGACTTGTATTGTATCCAGCCTTTTTCAAAAGCTCCTATAAAATCAAGCCTTTCCGTTTTTTGCATCACTTCCTCCGGCAAGGCGCTAGCATACGCCTATCGAGTGCATATAATCACGCATAACGCCGACAAAACGGGTCATTTCCGCAGGTTTTATGTCGCCCATGTTTGCGATTCTGAATGTATCTATATCGCCGAGTTTTCCCGGATAGATCGTAAAACCGAACGAGCGTGCGTAGTCGTGCAGACCGTTGAAACTGAAATTCGGATTTTCGGGAAAGAGGACTGCCGTGATGAAGCGGCTCTGGTTTTCTTCTTTGACCAGCATTTTGAGTCCCATTTCCTTCAGTCCTGCAACAAAAATTTTCCAGCAATCGCTGAACCTTTCAAAACGCTTTTCAACAGTTTCGTTTTTTGTTTCGACTATAGCCTGACGCAGTGCGTAAAATGTCTGAACAGGCGGAGTGAAGCGGGTCTGTTTCGTTCTTTTGAAATACTGATACTGATCGTAAAGGTTGAAGTAATAGTTCCGCATCGGCCAGTCCTTCTGCTTTAAAAGTTCCGATTTTCTGCAGATTACAAAACCGATTCCGGCCATTCCGCCGATGTGTTTGTTAGATGTGCTTGTCGCAAAGTCGATATCGAGTTTGTCAAGGTCGATCGGCATGCCGCCGTATGCGCTTACGATGTCGCAGATCGTCGTCATTCCGTATTTTTTCGCCATCGGGCAGATTTTGTCGAGCGGATTGAGCAGACCTGTCGTCGTTTCATGGTAAACAACTGCGAAAGTCGTGTATTTTTTCGCCTGCATCTGCTTTTCAAGTGCTGCGAGATCAATTGGTTCGTAAGTCGACGATTTGAAAACATCGGTATCGATTTTGTAAATTTTTGCGATTTTCGCCAGTCTTTCGCCGTATGAACCGTTATCGACGACAAGCAGTTTTCCTTCAGGCGGAACGCAGCTTGAAACCATCGCTTCGTCGGCACCCGTTCCGGAACAGCCGAACATTACGGTTGCGTATGTTTCAGGATCGGCACAGACTTCGGTGAGTCCTTTTGCAACATCTTCCATCAAGTTGCCGAATTCGAGTTCTCTCGGGCAGATGTCGGCAACTACCTGAGCGTATTTCACGCTGTCTGTCGTCGTTGAAGGTCCCGGATTGAGCAGCACTTCCCGACGGACGGTGCGTAAAGCTTCATTCTCTTTTATACGCGGATAAATCAGTTTCTCGGCGCGTTCGAGCATCGCTTCGTCATCGATTTCAGTCCACGCGTAGTATTCGATTCTGCGGACATAAGCCGGTTCCTCCTTTGCGACGCGGCAGAATACCGTTTCATAGTCGATTTTTGCGTTTTCAGCCCGTGTCCTGTCGTAGTAGGCGACCATTTTATCAAGGAAAGATTTTGTTATTTTGGAAATTCCGACAAGTTCGCCTGCGAGATTTTTGACGCTTGCTTTGTCTTTGGTGACATTGCAGAGAACGCCTGATTCGTCGGTTTCGAGATAAACTTCATCTTCACTGTTGGTTTTTCCGCTTGCAAGGATAAGATTTTTCCTCATATCGTTGTCTAGAACGAAAAGCCCGATTGAATCGTAGAGAAGATCGCTTTCAAGAAGGAAAAACGAATCTTTGACTAAAGGTGCGCAGACTTCAAGCGTTCCCATGCTGCTCGTATTTGCATAATTGTCATTCCTGACGGTTTTTATGCAGGGATATTTTTCTGCAAGTCTGTCGTAATATTCGGAGCAGTGTCCGGTTCCGATGATTATTTCTTCAACTCCAGCCGCGATGAGTTTTCTCACCGAGCGTTCGACCATTGCAATGCCGTCGATTTCAATAAAGCCTTTCGGCATTGCTTCAGTTCTGTTTCCGAAGCGCGAGCCGAGTCCGCCCGCCATTATCACTGCCTGCTTAATCATTTTTCAAAAACTCCATAAGTGCATTTTTATTTTCCTGCGGTGTGCTTTTCGGTCTTCCGAGATCTTTGCGCGCACCTTTTGCAACCTTGACTTCAACGAAAGTCAGGGCGTTTTTGTCTTTATCAAACGATTCCGTGATTTCTTTCATTGCGTTTTCAAGTTCGGCAGCTGCTGAAACCGAAAAAACTTTTTCGTAGCCGCACGCTTTCGCAATTGCCGGAAGGTCTATTTTCAAGCCGACAGTCGGTTGTCCGCCGACAGAATCGTGTGCACCGTTGTTCATTACGAAATGAACGAGATTCTTCGGTTTGCGCGTTCCGATTGTAGCCATTCCTCCCATCTGCATTATCGCCGCGCCGTCGCCGTCGATACAGAAAATCGGGCGTTCAGGTTTCTGCATGGCGATCGAAAGGGCAATCTGGCTTGCATGTCCCATTGAACCGACAGTGAGGAAATCCCTTTCGTGTCCGAATCCGTATTTTTCGCGGAGTTCGTAAAGTTCTCGGCTTGCCATTCCGGTTGTTGAGACGAAAGCCGTCTTTTCATTTGCGGAAAGCATGATTTTTTCGATAGCTTCTTCGCGCTTCATTTCGGCGGTTACCGGAATATTTTTCTGAAGTTTGTAGTCGTCGAAAGTTCCTTTTCTGATGACGAAAGCATAGGGGGCACTGTTTGCCTTGATGTAGGAATAGGCTCTTTCGAACTGCTGCGGAAGTTCAGATTCGTCGTCACTCAGCACCTGATACGGAACTTTCATCGTTTCAAGCAGAGTGCAGGTGACTTTTCCCTGTTTTACGTGCTGCGGTTCGTCGTGAACGCCCGGTTCTCCGCGCCAGCCTATTACGATAAGCATCGGAACTGAGTAAACGTCCGGATCTACAAGCGAAAGCAGCGGATTTATCATGTTTCCTTCGCCCGAATTCTGCATGTAGATCAGCGGGATTTTGCCTGTGGCGAAGTGATATCCGGCTGCAAGCGCGGTCGCAGAACCTTCATTCGCACTGATTATGTGTTTTTCTTCAGGCGCATTGTCGGTGATGTATGCACAGAAATTTTTGAGAAGCGAATCGGGTACACCGGCAAAAAAATCGGTGCCGTTTTTAACAAGCAAATCATAAAAAACCGAAGGTCTTATCATGGCAGTTTCCTATTTTGTTCCGGGAATAAGTTCAAGAATTTCCTTTATCGGCATGCACATGTCGTTTACTTCGAGCGAGCGTTCCGCCTCTAAAATCTTTTCGGCGCATCTGCGCATTGCCGGGTATGAAGCACGGAGCATGTGGTTTGCATAAATAACGATGTTTGCGCCCCATTCGCAGAGTTCGCTTTCGGTAAACTGATTGTAGGTCGTAGGAACGAGAACTATCGGGATGTTTTTGTATTCAGCGCGGAATTTATGACAGAATTCTTTGATGTCCATGCCGCTTTTGTTTTTGGAATGGATCATTATTCCGTCGGCACCTGCTTTGACGGCTGCAAAAGCCTTTTTTATCGCTTCGTCGACACTGTATCCCGCGATGATTTCCTCGATTCTTGCAATAATCATAAAATCTTTTGTTACCTGAGCTCTTTTTCCTGCGCTGATTTTTTCGCAGAACTCTTCTTCAGTTGCAAGAACCTGTTTCGCTTCCGTTCCGAAAAGACTGTTTTTCTTCAAACCTTTCTTGTCTTCGATGATTACTGCGCTTACTCCGTTGCGCTCAAGCGTACGTACCGTAAATACGAAGTGTTCCGGAATACCGCCCGTGTCACCGTCATAAATAATCGGCTTAGTGGTGCATTCCAGAATGTCGGTGAGTGACTGCAGACGCGTAGTGAGATCGACTGCTTCGATATCCGGCTTGCCTTTTGAAGTCGAATCTGTGAGCGAGGATGACCACATGCCGTCAAACTGGTGAACGCCGTCTTCTTTAGTGACTGCGGCGTGTTCGGCAATCAAGCCTGAAAGCCCCGAATGAGCCTCGAGAATACGGACTATCGGCTTTGCAGCGATCAGGCGTCTGAGTGCAGCTCTGCGGATATCGGGAGTTGTTCCTATCGAAGCGGCATTCTCAGCAAGAGCGGTGGAATTTATTCCCTTGGTATAAGGAATTTCAACTATTTCACCGTTCCATTCCTTCATCACTTCAAAGCATTCTTCCCTGATTTTTGAAAGATAATTGGTTTTCCAGTCGTCACCGTGGATCATGAGATCGGGCTTGTATTTTTTGAGATTCGGAACATAGCTCCAGTCTTCCTGCGGAACGACTTTTGCAACGCCTTTGATGTTTTCTACGACCTGTCTGCGCTGTTCGTAACTGAGGTAGGGAAGCCTTTTGTGACTTACGATCGCACTGTCCGTGAGAAGACCTATAATGAGTTCTCCGAGTTTCGCCCCTTCGTTGATAATATTTATTATGCCGGGGTGGATAATATCGCCTGTAATTCCGAGGTAAACAGTTTTAGTCAAATCGTTTCTCCAATAAGAAAACAATAAAACGCATTATTTTAGGTACGCGAAACAAGAATAGCAAGAAAACAGATAAAAATACTGATAAGGCGATGCTTTTCAAAAATCGTGAAATTTAAAAAAATGTCTGCTTATTCAGTGACGGCGGCGATGTTTTTGAGGTTCGATTTTACGAGGTCGATTTCCTTTTTCGTGAGACCTGAAGTCATCTCTTTGAAAAATGTCTCTCCAGCTTTTTTGTATGCTGCAGTTTTGGTTTTTATATCATGTTCCGAAGCATCGTTCTTTTTAAGGATCTCGATCCTTTTCTGCATTGTTTCATCGCTTATTTCGGCAAAACCGAGGTAGGCCCGCAGTATTTTTTTCGATTTTTTCATGAAAACTTCGGGTCTGAGTCCTTTGCTTTCCAGGTACTGGTTGATTTCGTTCTTGCCTTCTTCAATCAGTTTACGCCCTTCACTCGGCGTAACTTCTGCAATTTTCTTGTCGAACTTCGCCGTTATGCCGTCGATCGTTTTTTTGTGTTCGATAAGAAGCATTATGTCGGTCTGGGTTATTGTAAGATCTGGGTCTGTTTCAACTGTTTTTTCTTCTTTGGAGCATGAAAAGAAAAAAAGCGGCAAACTGCATAAAATCACGGCAAAAACTGCTTTGCCCAAGCAAAAACGAACTGAATTCATTGAACCTCCGAAAAAAAGTCCGTGTATTTTATACGGAAACGGTATAAAAACAAATTTTTGAATGTGCGCAAAAAAAAAGAGCCGGACTAAGCCGGCTCTTTTGAGGTTATGATGGAGAAAAATTACTTCTTCGCCATGAGAACTCTTTCCATTCTCTTCAAACCTTCTTTGACGTCAGCTTCGGTGATGTCAA
>CAMZDX010000023.1 GCA_947305505.1 uncultured bacterium
GCCGCGGCGAAAAGAGGAGTTCCCATGTGCATCGGCGGGATCCATATCTTGCCGGTTTTGAGTTTTTTATTTGCAAGATAAATATCGGGAAGCGGCTGCTCGTTCGGTTTTTCCTTGTTTTTCATGTAGCTTTTTACTACATCGACAAAAGCTTCGACTCTCGTGAGGTATCCGCCGTCGCTCGAATGTTCGTCAAGTTCCAGGATGAGCATCGGTTTTCCTTTCATTTCGTTTTCTGCGAAAGAAAGAATAAAGCTGTCTGGGCCGCATGAGAAGTTGGTGAGATAGATCGGGAAGACGTTTTCCTCTTTTTTCGCTTTTTTCAGCGCGGCGATGATCTTCTGACCGTAATTCCAGAAAAGATTCCAGTAGTTAGTGTCGGCAAGTCCCCCGACATTTATCTTCATCATGTCTATCGGAAGCACGTCAAAGCCCATTCCCGCGATGGTTTCGGGGAGGCCGAGGTTGATTCCTTTGTCGTAAAGGTTGTAAGGTCTGCCGACAAGAAGGAAGAGAGGCTTTTTCGAATTTTTCGCGTTTTTAAGCATCGCCTCGCCTTCATTGATAAGCCGCTCGGTCTCTTTTCTGTAGTAGTCGCGCGCCTCTTTCCACGCCTTTCTCACCTGCTTTTCCTTGAGAGTCGGGAAGAAAGGTTCAAGCGCCTTGAAAATGAAAGTCCCGTTTTTATCGTCCGACATTCTGAAATCGATCACAGGGTCGATTATTTTTGTCTTCGGGTCCATTCCGTTCTTTTCCATGACGGTCGAAATTATCGACGGATTGCTCTGAACGTAAGGACAGAAGAAGCTGATCGCCGTTTTTACGTTGTCTCCGGCCGAAATGAGAGTCGGGTAGAAAACGGGAATATTTTTGTTCGCGAGTTCAAGTGTGTGACCTATCGAAGTTTTTACCGGGAAGCAGAAATCGGATGCCGAATATTTTGACGAAAGCCCTTTGATCGCACTTGTTGTCGAAGGAGCCGAAACCACGCTTTCGATATTCAGAAGCGAGAACATTTTTCTCCAGAGCGGAAGGAAAGTCCAGCTTGAAACTGCAAGCGGGATCCCCACTTTTCCGATCGATTCTTTTTCAGGAAGCATGCTTTTGAAGAATGACGAATTTCTCTTTTTTATAAGCTCGAATTCCTTGATCTCACGGCGCGTTGTCGTCTCGGCGTCTCTTCCGCAGCCGTAACCCCACGAAGATTCTCTGCCTCCTTTTTCCGAAATGTGGTTTATCCGGCAGAAGTTGCTGCAGAGTTTGCAGGTTTCGGTTCTTGAAGTGACTTCGATCGTCGCCGATTCCGCTCCTCTGAAAGCCGATTTTTTAGAATCTTTCTTTGCCGAAACTTCTTCCAGTGCTACCAATGCCGCACCGATGCAGCCCATGACATGGCAGTACGGAGAAACGATGATCTCAACTCCGAGCAGATTCTCGAAAGCTGCAGCAAGCCCTTTGTTTCTTGCTGTCGCACCCTGGAAGAAAATTTTATCCTGACTGATTTTGCGGTTTCCGACGACTCTGTTGAGATAGTTTTTTGCAACGGAATAAAGCACTGCGGCAATAACTTCCTTTTTGTCGAAACCCTGTTGCAGAAGAGCGCGGATATCCTGCTCCATAAAGACTGTGCAGCGGTCGCTCGTAGCCGGCGGAACAATGTCTTCAGTCATTTTTCCGACCAAATTTATCGGGATCTCAAGCTTTCTCGCCTGTTCCTCGACGAAAGAGCCGGTTCCTGCCGCGCAGACATAGTTCATATTGACTTCTTCGGGCATTCCGTTTTTGAGACGGATGAATTTCGCGTCCTGACCGCCGATCTCGAAAATCGTCTCGACTTCAGGAAACATCGAGGCCGTTCCTCTCGCGTGAGCCGTGATTTCGTTGATTATCGCATCGGCTCCGAAAATTATTCCGGCAAGCTTTCTGCCGGATCCAGTAGTACCGAAAGCGCGGATCTTTGTAGTCTCGGGAATCAGTGAATAAAGCGCTTTGAAAAGCTTTTTCGCCGCATTTACAGGGTCGCCGCCCGTTTTTCTGTAAATATCGAGAACCGGAACCCCTTTCATGTCGAGAAGAGCCAGTTTCGTGCTTGTGGAACCGATATCCATGCCGAGGATCGCTTCAGGGATCTCTTTGTAAGCGGCGTTGTGGATCCTGATCTCGTTGCCGAGCTCATCTAAAGTGAATTCCGCAAAAACCGGATATTTGCTCTTTTTGAGGGTTAGCGGGGGCATTTTTTCAGTTACGAACGAATGTCTGAGTTTGTCCGGATCGATCTCCGAGATCTTCACGACAGCCGCAACAGCAGCACCTTTTGCAAGAAAAGCTTCGCTGGAAACGGGAACAGTCCACGACGAAGCGGGGAAAAGAGTCCTGAACCAGCGGACGACCTCTTTGTTGAGGCTGACTCCGCCGATGAGAAGGAAGTTTCCCTTGATTTCAAGGCCTCTGAAAAGGGTGTTTGTCGCCGAAACGACGAGCGCGCGGCACATTCCCGCCCACATTTCCTCTTTCGTGCGTCCTTCCTGCTGGTGGTGGATGAGGTCGCTTTTTGCGAAAACAGTGCATCTGCTGGCGATAGAAGGGGGTTCAGCGATATCGAGAGCCGGCATGTTTTCAAGGTCGATCGAAAGCCTTTCAGCCTGTTCTTCAAGAAAAAGTCCCGTTCCCGAAGCGCAGAGCGAATTTGAGGAAATATCTGAAATTTTTCCCGATTTTATTACATATTTTTTAAGCGACGAGGCTCCTATTCCGATGATTGCGGCATAATCCTTGCCTGCAAATTCCGCGCTTTTGAGTTCAGCGCTTGCCGCCTCGGCTTCCGAAACAAAAATATCGCTTCTTACTTTGGCGAACTCCGCCGCGTTTTTTCCGGTAAAGCGGACACAGGTATCAGGGTCTGCGTCAGCAAAAATTTTCTTAATTATTTCAGTGATTTTTCCGCCATGCCTTGCGCGGAAAACGACTTTATTCTCATTCTTTGAAAAAACAGTGATGAATGTTGACCCGATGTCAATTCCGAGACGCTCCTGCATTTCTCCTCCAGTTGCAAAAAAACAATTCGCAACCTTATATTTTTAAAAAATTTTATTGCAAGGATATGATGATTTAAGGTGGCGCATCTCTCAAGGATCTTGGCAGAAAATGTTTCGCTTTCGAAATCTTGGATTCATCGGGGATTGAAGAAATTATGGGGAATTTGTGAAAATCTAAAAACTAAACCCTACCGATGCATAAGCACCGCCTTTTGTCGGCAGAACAGAAACATTGTTGAGTTCAAGATATTCGCCTTCTCTTTGCATTTAAATTCTTGCATTATGAAAAATAAATGTTATTTTACGGTGCAAAATCTGTGGCTAACCACAAAAAAGGAGCTCTAAAATGATAATTAAGCGCGATAGATACATCAAGCAGTTGATAGCGGCAATGGGTAACGGAATGGTTAAAATCGTGACCGGTATCCGGCGGTCAGGGAAATCATTTCTGCTGATGACGTTGTTTCATCAATATCTTACAGATCAGGGAATACATGAAAATCACATTATTGAAATATCTCTGGATAACCGCAAAAACAAACGGTTGCGCAACCCTGATGCACTTTTGGAATATATCGACAGCAGAGTGCAGCCAGACGGAGAGATGCACTATGTGATTCTGGACGAAGTGCAGCTGGTGGACGACTTTGTGGAAGTGCTTTTGAGTCTGATGCAGGATAAGCGACTGGATGTGTATGTTTCAGGATCAAACTCAAAATTTTTGTCAAAAGATATTGTCACAGAATTCCGCGGCAGAGGTGACGAGATTCGCTTATATCCGCTTTCTTTCAGCGAGTATTATGCCGCCGGCGGTGACAAACACGATGCATGGAAAGATTACTACACTTACGGCGGTCTCCCTCAAATTCTGCAGTTTGAAAGCGAGGAAAAGAAGAGCAAATATCTGGCAGATCTTTACGAACTCACCTATTTAAAGGACATTGTTGAGCGCAATCACCTTAGAAATGTTGACGGTTTGCGCACATTGATCCGCGTTCTGGCGTCAAACATCGGTGCGCCGACAAATCCTAAAAGAATAAGTGACACTTTCCAAACCGTTGAAAACGTAGCTATGAAAGCCGGCACGATCCGCGATTATCTTTCATATCTTCAGGATGCTTTTCTTATAGAGGAGGCATTGCGTTACGATGTCAAAGGACGGAAATATATCGGCACGGAAACAAAGTATTACTTCGCCGATGTGGGAGTTCGTGCGGCTATTCTGAATCTTAGGCAGCAAGAGGAAACGCACATAATGGAAAATATTATCTACAACGAACTTCGTATGCGTGGTTACAGTGTTGATGTCGGGATTGTTGAAACATGGACAACTAGTGCCGGCAACAAGACAGCCCGTCTGCCGCTGGAGATTGATTTTGTGATCAATAAAGGGCCTGAACGCATTTATATTCAGTCTGTGTACCGGATGCCGACAGGCGAAAAAGAAGCGCAGGAGAAACGTTCTTTACTGAACACGAATGACAACTTCCGCAAAATAATAATTGTCGGTGACGATATCAAGCGCAAAACAGATGAACAGGGTATAGTCACTATTGGTTTGCTGGATTTTCTGTTAAATCCAGACAGTATATAATGTAGAAGTAGCGGTAATGCATGATACGGAATTTGAAATCGGAACATCCTCTGCGGCGATTGTAATCATAAGACTAGTTTGACAATTTGTAGCCCTCGGTTGGGTCAAAAACTTTCTCCCCGCCGCAGTTGCAAGTGCTGACCTCCCATGTTCCTCCTGTTCCTTCGCAAAGAGTCTGCGCAGGTCCAGGGTCAGATCTCACACAACGAACATCGCTGTAGCCGCCATTAAAGTTGCTGCCCACACCCCCATAGTTGAAATCCACATACCAAGCGTCATTGGAATTATCGGATTGAACAGAGGAAGACCAGAACCAGTCGGTATCGCCCAATTTGCTGTGATTTCAAAAAGTTGGAAGAAAAATACGACGAGTGGATTTCTTCAAAAGAATAAAATCACTTAATTAAGCGAAACGATTTTTCCCTCGCTAGGGACCCTTATCCGGATAGGAGCAGGCAGAAAAACTCTCTATGAGAGGTCTGATCCTGTTGAATAGAACGGCTCATAATCTCCCAACCTTTGATTTGTCTTGTAAATTTTTCTTTTTTGCTTGCTGATTTTTCAATAAACAGTATAATTCTTTGCGGCTTCGAAATAATCATTCTTCGGAGGTTCAAATGCCGCGCCATTTCAGACTCTTTTTAGGTATTTTGGGGTTGATTTTCTTGGTTTCTTGCACCTCGTCTCACTCTTCAAATGATTCAGACATCTTGCCGGATTCCGATTCTGATTCTGATGGCCTCGAAGCAGTTGACGATGATTTAGACTTTCAAGATTCGGATTTTATTGATGATTTTGATGAAATTTTGGATGATGATATTGATTCGGAAGATGATTCTGATGTTTTTGAGGGTGACTGGCAGCAAGATATTGACATTCCCGAAAGGAGTGATGATCCTTATTTTGAGACTTACGGCGAAGCTGATTACAATGTTGCCTATTATTACTATGGTGATGCACCGACATCGGCAAAAGACCCTGAAAATGTTAAAATTCTGTGGTCAAAAAACTGCATTTACGAATGCGTTCCGGAACCTTATGATTTTTGTGCCGAAAACTATCCTTTTGAACCGCAGATTGTTTATGAAAAAGGGAATAAAGAAAAGAGTCGTGATATTGGAAAATTTCAATGTGATGCCTTGCTTACACCAGGACCGTGGCAGGCTGCTTATGGGGTTTCTTTGCCGTTTAATCAATTTGAAGGGAAATTTGTCTATAATCTTGATGTTCCAGCAGGTAATACAGACTGGAATGCCTGGGAAACTGCTGGAATGTATGTTTATGATTTAAATACCCGTAAAGTAGAAAGGTTAGGAAGAGAACATTTAGAAGGTTGGCAAAACAAAAGATATTACTTTATTGAAACAATGGATTATCGTGTAAATTCACTTACACCGGAGGATTCGCCTTGCTATGGAAAATCTTATTCGTATTTAATCTATTACGACAAAGAGACAAACACTTACGGACGAGCTTTCAAAATGTCTGAAACCCCGGAATACATTTCAGATATTCGTGCAACAGAAACATATCTTTTTGCAAATTTTCAGTTTACAAAAGACGAGAAGATTATGTATACCAAAATGGGAGAATGGGATGAGTGGAAAGAGCTTCTTTACCAAAAAGAGACATTGCACGGCGGCAATCGGAGAGCTGGCTATCCTTCAATGATCGGAAGTTATGTTACTTACTTTGATTACAATACTCCGATTCAGGTTCAGTTCTGTGATCTGGCAGTCGGTGATTCAAGCTGTTTCCGTGTTTCAAGAGAAGGTGAAAACGGCAGATATCCGTTTTTCAAAGACAAAAATACAATCATTTATGCAGCGGAAAACCTTCAAACATCAGTTGATTCCTTTGTTGTTGCCGATATTTCAGATCCCAAAAACATCAAATACTCAACACTTTATGAAGGATTTGATATGCTCGGTGCTGGCGGTGTAGACATAAACGATAATTATTTCCTTCTCCACAGAAGATATTCAGATCCGAGAGATTCTTCAAAAGAAATAAATGATCAATGCTTATATCGTTTTGCGGATAAAAAACTCGTTTGTTTTGATGAAGAATTTGACCTTGCGATAGAAAAAGATGAAAGTTTTATTTACAAACACACTTACATCTTTTTCTCAGATCCCGATTTGGTTGTCCGAGATCTTGAATGTTACTGTGATTTTTATCCGAATAAATGTCCGCTTATTGACTACACGCCGAATCCGGATAATCCGAAAAAGCCGTGGGGATTTGAGTGGAAACCGGAGAATTTGAGGAATATAAACAAAAGGAAAAATTTGAAATCTCTACAAAAAGTTCCAATACCTTTTGAATCAAATTGTCAAAATGCAGAATCGCTTAAATTTGGTGATTACCAAATCAAATTTGATGGAGTATGGGATTATAGATTAAGGACTCGTGAACTTTCCCCACTTTATTGATGGAAACAAGCAGCCTGAAACTTGTTTTCTTTTCTATTGATAGAATTGCTTGCTTTAATTTTTATTAGCGGTGCAAAAATGTTGAGAAACTCAATAATTAGCAGAAAGCTGGCAGAAAACCGGAACGACGGGTTATGAATACGATCTGAAAGGAAACCTCGTTTCAGAAAAATATCTTGAACCTGAAGGTTCGGCATGGGAAGAGTACAGCATCGATTTTGAATATGATGAAAATAACGACCTGGTTTCATCTGAAAAGCACTACAAAGAAAATAAAAAAGAATCTCGGAAATATTTCTACGAAACATTTAAGGAAGAGTAGGAATTTTGCTCAGAAGCGAGATTTGAATTTTTGCACCGTTTTCTACTTTCCGAAAATCTGGCGCATCTGAAGGCTAGATTAGAGGAAATCAGGAAATAATCGTAGAGCCGTGGCCTGACACGGCTCATTTCCCTCGCCACACTGGAGAGGTTACAAAGCACCTATTCTTCCGAAAAATCGGTGTCTAGAACGATCTGGAACTGATAACCGGGAAATTCTTTGCTTACGTCTTTAAGGATTTCCGTGTAGATCCTTTTTCTGTCGTCCGCTCCGAGGCTGACTACTACATCAAATCTCATGGTTTTTTCTTCTTTCACGAGATAGAAGCCGTGAAGCTGCAGCACATGCTCTCGGGAAAATACGATATCATGGATTTTGTTCCTGATTCCAATGGTTTCTGCATCGTGAGTGTTCACGGAATAGACTCCGATCGCGGTAAGGATCACGTTGTGTTTCGTGTAGACTGTGACCTGGATCTCGCGGATAAGCCTGTCGAGCATATCGGCGGAGTAGGTGTCGGGAACTTCAATGTGGATCGAACCGTTCCACGAGTCGGGGCCGTAGTTGTTCAGCACGAGGTCGTATGCTCCGCTGACATCGGGAAAACTCAGGACGGTCTCTTTTATGCTGTGTGCAAGGTCGGGATCGTTTCTTTCGCCGAGCAGCCGCGAAACCGTGTCCTTCAGCATTTCGATGCCCGATTTTACGATCACGAGCGAGATCACCGCGCCGAGCCACGCTTCAAGCGAGATCCCTGCGATCAGAAAAACTGCCGCAGCGACAAGTGTCGAAGCCGAGATCACGGAATCCAGCGTCGCGTCTTCGCCTGAGTTTACGAGAGAATCGGAATTTACCTTGAGTCCGACGCTTTTGACATAACGCCCGAGAACTATTTTCACCAGAACGGCGATACCGACGATCACAAGCGAAGTCGCCGTGTATTCCGGAGTTTCAGGAGTGATGATCTTTTTGACCGATTCAACAAGCGAAGTGACACCGGCGTAAAGCACGATCACGGAAATCACCATCGCGCTCAGATACTCGATCCTGCCGTAGCCGAAAGGGTGCTTTTTGTCGGGTTCGCGCCCCGCCAGCTTCGTTCCGATGATGGTGATGAGCGAACTTCCAGCGTCCGAAATGTTGTTTACCGCGTCCAGAACGATCGCTATCGAGTTCGACATGAGGCCGATCACCGCTTTGAAAGCTGCAAGAAAAATATTCGCGACGATTCCGATAATGCTTGTTCTGACTATTATTTTTTCCCGCGGTGTTCCGCCGTTTTCTGCGTTCACGATTTTTTCTTTGTTCATCATTTTCTCCATCAAAAAAAGATCTTACGGAAGATATGAAGTGAAAAAGAAAAATGCAATAATTTGTTGACACATTATCATTCTCGTTTATTCTGACACGGTGTCAAAATAGGGCTCATTTTTAACTTTTACAGGAGGCAGACTATGAAAATCAAGGCAGTGAAACTTTATGAGAACGGATTTATGACGCAGCCTTTCGCGTTCGGAGGCGAAGAGGGAATGGAGAAGTTCGACGCTTCCGTGCGTTACCGCTCCTCGCTCCAGAATTACCTCATTGATACCGGGCGTGAGGTCATACTGATCGACACGGGTATGCCGAAAGAGGCTCCGGATGCAATTCCTGATGAAAAGACGATGATCCACCTCGGAACAAGGATCAAGGATTATGTATCGGCACTGGCTGAGGCAGGCTACAAGCCGGAGCAGGTGACAAAGATCCTTGTTACACACAAACATGCCGACCACACCGGCGAACTCCGCGCTTTTCCGAATGCAAAGATCTACATTTCACCTGAAGATGCAGATGCGCTGGAACTTAAAGGCGAAAATATCGTCCGCGCAACATATTCCGACGGTGCATATCACAATTTCCCGGCCTCGCAGATCATTGCTGACGGTGTCCGCCTGATCGAAGCCAAGGGGCACACGAAGGGCAACAGCATCGTCATCGCCGAGGACGGAGACCTTTTCTATATGTTCCACGGCGATATTACCTATACGGATGAGGCTCTGTATGCCGACAAACTCTCGATAGTTTTCGAGGACAAAGCTGCTGCAAGGGAAACTCTTGACCGTGTTAGAGAATTTATTCAGAAAAATCCGACAGTTTATCTCTCGACGCATACGCCGCTCGGATATGAGAATCTGGAAAACCTTAAAGTTATAGACCTCGCCAATCCGCCGGAAACTATTCCTGTCGGAGAGATCACCTACAAGACGGCGACCGGAAAATATGTCTGCGGCATCTGCGGATATATCTATGATCCTGCGGAAAACAACAATGTCGCTTTCGAGGATCTTCCCGATGACTGGAAATGCCCGCGCTGCAGACAGCCGAAAGACAAGTTCAACAAAGCGTAAGGCAAAACTCGAGCGAAAATAGATAATCAGCTAAAATTCTTCATAGTTTTAAAACAGAGATGTCGAAAAAAGAGACTTTAGATGATCCTTTTGCCCTTGACAAACACTTTTTCGCAGTGGTTGTGGGCGAAGTGGTAAATCGGATATGAGATGCTCGGTGAATCCATGATGACGAGATCGGCGTCCTTGCCGGTTTCGATAGAGCCTTTGGTCTTGTCTCTTTTCAAGGATTTCGCGCCGTTTATGGTGATCCCTTTGAGCGAGTCTTCTACGCTGAGACGCAGCTGTGTCGCACCTAAACTTGCTGCAAGCGGTAAGAATCCGCACATGCAGCTTCCGGGGTTCATGTCGGTAGCAAGAGCGACAGTCACGCCGTTTTCAAGCATTTTGCGCGCCGGAGCGAACGGAAGTCTCGAAAAAACGGAAGTTATCGGCAGAACGCCTGCGACAACGCCGTTTTCTGCAAGTTTTCTGATCCCTTCGTCGCTTATCGCCTCGAGATGGTCGACCGATGCAGCTCCCATTTCGGCTGCAAGTTCGGTTCCGCCGAGAGAATGGAATTCGTCCGCGTGAAGTTTGAGCCCGAAACCGAGTTCTTTCGCTCTGAGCATGAGTTTTTCAGTCTCTTTGAGCGAAAAATAGCCTTCCTCGCAGAAAACATCGGCGAATTCGGCAAGATCACGAGCCTTTATTTCAGGCAGCATATCGTTGTTTATGAGATTTATGTAGCCTTCGTGGTCGTTTTTGAATTCGGGCGGATAAGCGTGCGCACCGAGGAATGTGGAAACGATTTCAATGGGAAAGCGTTTTTTGAGCTCGGCGATCGCCGTGAGCAGTTTGAGTTCGCTTTCTGTGTCGAGCCCGTAGCCCGATTTGATCTCGACCGTCGTCACGCCGTAGGAAACAAGCTGGGAGAGGCGTTTTGAAGCCTGCTCGACTATCTCTTCAAGCGAGGCTTTTTTCGTTTTCAAGGTGCTGTTGATTATTCCGCCGCCCGCCGCCGCGATTTCCTCGTAGGTAGCCCCTCTCGATTTCATCGCGAACTCGTCTTCGCGTGTCGCCGCGAAAACAAGGTGTGTGTGGCTGTCGACAAGGCCGGGGAAAACCGCTTTGTTTCCGGCATCGACAATGACTTCCTTGAATTCTGTTTCGAAACCGGGTTCCGTTTTTCTGAAATCACCGCTTTCACCGGCAAAGCAGATCTTTCCATCTTCGTCAGCTGCAATAAGAAGAGATGAACCTTTTAAAACCGGAGATAAAGTTGTGGCGGTGAAAATTTCAGAAATATTTTGAAGTATAAGAGAGTAATTCAAATCTTATTTTGAAAAAGATCTGTTGAACTGACGAGCAAGTCTTGCGACTTTTCTTGCAGCGGTGTTTTTGTGAAGAACACCTTTGCTTGCAGCTTTCTGGATCTCGCTTATAGCGGTATTGAGCTTTGCAACTGCATCTTCTTTGTTTTCAGTTGTAGCAGCAGATTCCTCGAAGTAGTGCGAGAAAGTTTTTACTCTTGATTTGATAGAACGGTTGTAAAGTCTTCTTTTTTCACTTGTTCTAATTCTTTTTTTTGCCGATCTGTGGTGAGCCAAAATATCCTCCATTCATAAATTTAAGTCTCACGGAACCAAAAACCGGCGCATTTTATGCAAAAAAGTTCAAATGTCAAGTTTTAAGTGATGTTTCAGGATATTATAAGAATCTCGATTTTGTTGATGATTTCATTCGCTGCGGTTTCATCGAAAGAGGTAAGATCGTTTGCAATGACGCCTTTCTTTTCAAGGAAGAAAAGCATTTCGTAGATTTCGTCTGCCGTTGCGGTCGGTATTTCCGCAGAGATTTTGGGAAGGAGTCGCTGGACTATAGTTGTGTGGTGCAGATTTTTCTCAGCGAAAAGGTCGAGTTTCGGTAGTAGTTCTAAAATTTTGCCCAAAATGGTGAATTTGTCGGCGAAAAAGCGCTTGAGCATCGTTTTGAACCAGTCGGGAAGGGCAGTAACATCGGGCTTGTATTCGGAATTGGGTGATTCGTAGTAGCCCATGATGATGTTTTCCAGAAATTCGCTTGCGAAAGAGTAAAGCCCGGTATCGCGCAAGAGTTCGCAGAAGAACGGTGCGAAGGCGAAAGCAGCCGAATTTTTGTAGAAAGAAAATTCTGGAATTGAATCTTTCGATATCGTAAGTTCCTGATTTTCTTCGTGATGTTTGCTCTTTTGGATTAGATCTCCTTTTTTGAGCAGTATCCCGACAAGTTTCGAGCAGTTTACGTCAAGGTTGTTCAAAGCATAAGCTGTTTCGATGTAGGGCAGGGTGTGGAGTATTTCGACAGAGTGCTCCATTCTTTCAATGAGTTCTTTGATAGTAAGACTCTCAAATGCCATGAAAACTGCTGAAAATACTGCGGAAAAACTGATAACAGTGGATTTTTCCTGAACTTCCGCGATTCTGAGCGCCGTTTCTTCAGTAAATTTCGTGTTTAGGTAGATCGGTTGCGAAAATCTGACGTAAACAGGGCCGTAGTTTGCTCTGAAAAGGGTGAAGATTTTTTTGAGAAAGTGCTCCGATTCGGGTTGTTTCACACCCTGCTTTTCCCTGCTGTAATCCTCGATTTCCTTGAGTTTTTCATAAGTTATGGAAACCGGCACAATGTAGAGTTTTCTATTTGTCGCCTTCGTGATTTCAGCGAGCATTTTCAGCATTCCGGTTCGCGGAGAGCGCACCATGCCGCTTCTAGACCTGCCACCTTCGATGAAAAATTCCATGTTGTAACCGGCGGTGACTATCTGTTCGAGGTAGGTCGTGAGGATTTTTTTGTAAAATTCGTCGTCTTTGATTTTGCGCCTGATGAAAAACGCCCCCATTTTTCTCAAAACAGGTGAGAGCGGGAAAAAATCGAGGTTGTCGCCCGCAGCAACGAGTGGAACAGTCACTTTTTCGCGGTAAAGAATGTAGTTTAAAATCAGGTAGTCAAAATAGCTTTTATGTGTCGGAACGAAAACGGTGTTTGTTTCGGGAAGCGCACACAGTTTGCATAAGTCGTTGATTTCATTTGTTGAATATACGAATCGCGAGAAACGCGCGTTCAATATTTTTCCTAGGAAATATGAGAGTATTTCGGCATAAAGCGGGCTGTATTCCGAAGACATTGAGTTCATTGTTCTGATTGCCGAACGTTTTTCCTCTTTTGACTCAAGTTCCATTTTGAACAGAGTTTCGTTTTTGAGATCGAGCCAGTTTTTAAGCGCCGCGCCGACGACGTTCCGCTTGGATGTGTCCATCAGGTCGCACAGTCTGCGTACGAAAATTTCTTCGGAATCTTCGAGTTTTGCCGAGGATGAAATGCCGATTCTTAAAGTCAGTTTCCTTCGTTTCAGCATGAACATGAAAAGTTCCCACGAAGTTGACCAGAAGTTGTAACGGCCGATCAGCTGGTTTATCCACTCCCAGCGGTTTTTTTTGTCCAGATTTTTATCCCAGAGCGTGATGACGGGAATTAAAGTCGCTTCCTGATGCCTGAGTTTGCGGTAAACTTCGGCAAAAACCGGGTCTATACTCAGTTCTTCCGGCGAATCGACCGGAATGTAGAGCGATTCAATAAATTTTTCTTTGATTATCGACGGCTTGAAAATGGAGAAGAACATCATCCAGAGTTCGCCGAGCGGCCTGAAAAAGCGGGTCTTCGGCCCGAATGAGTGGGTTGGCGGCGTTATTCCGTTTTCGATCATGAAACCGTTTAAAAGAAACTGTTCGATTTTGCTGTTGCGCCCTGAAATGTAGATTATAAGGCGTTTTTTGTCTTTTTCGTCTTTGGTTTTCAGCGATTCAAAGCCTACAGGATCGGGAATTTCCACATCGAATTTGCGGAAAAAATAGTGATATATCCGCCTGTGTAGTCCGTGTGCGAACGAATTAACGAAATTCCGCGAGTAGAAAAATCTGCCGTTTCCCATAAAACCTTAAAATCTGTGGATATATTCAGGCATTCCTACGACTATTTCGCCGTTTTTGTTGTTGAACACAGAGTTTCCGAAGCCTCCTTCAGGTGCTGCCGGCTGGAATCTGCACGCTTCAGGTTCAGAGATCGTTTTATTGCTGATCGTCGCGCAGTAAGTCATTCCTCCGTTACCGAAGTATTTGCCGCCGATAACGATGAGATCGGTATCAGCCGAGAGCTTTATCGTGTCGAAATCGGAAATGTTTCCTTCTTCCTCGAATGCTGACGGGAAGGAAAAACGGCCTCTTTCGGCAAAGTTTTCTTTCGGATCGTAGAAGTTGACTGTTCCGTAGTTTTTGTCTTTTGTTGCTAAAACTGCGAGATATTTTTTGCCGCTGATTTCAATAACTTTCAGCGCGCTTCCGAATTGTGTTCCGGTTTCACCGAAAATTTTGTAAGTTGCACCGTTCTGCCAGTCGGTTCCGCCCAAATAAATGTATGCTCCGCCTGAATTTGCCGAAGAAGCGCTCTCTTTTAAACCCCAGCCTGAAATGACGAGGTCTGGTTTCGAATCGCCGTTCAAGTCTTCAAGAAGCATCGAACTGCCGAAATACTGCGCCTTTTCTTCAACTTCGGGAAGCATTACCCAGCTTTCGTTTTCGGAAAGACCTGAGGGAGTTCCTTTGAAAAATGCGACCATTCCCTGGCTTCCGCCGCCCGAAAGTTCCGGTCCTGCATTCTGTCCGCCTGCAAAAATATCGGCAAAACCGTCGTCATCGTAGTCGAGGCACGCTAAAGACTGGCTCATGCTGTCGGCTTTCTGAATATACTTGTCGGAAAGGCGTGAAATCGAAGTGGTTTCTTCGTTCCAGCCGTCGGGACTGCCGTAAAAAACAACGATTTCTCCGGCTGCATAAAGGTCTCCGGATGATGCAAGGTGAGATGAAACGACTAAATCGTTAAGGCCGTCACCGTTTATGTCGCACGGACCGGCCGCAGTGTAGCCGAAGCCGACCTGCACTGTTTTGTCAGGATGATTCAGCACGAAAGTGGCGTCATCAAGCGATTCGATGTGTTTTCCTTTCTCGAAAATATAGAGCCTTCCGGTCGATTTTTCCCAGTCGAAAGCGGGAATAGACTCATGTATTGCGCTTACAGCCCAGTATGTTTCACCGAGAGAGAAAATCGAAAAACCCAAAAAGCCGCCGTTTCCCAGAATATTTCTCGATTTCGCGTTGCCCGATTCGTCAAAATCGGAAAAAATGTAGATCCCGCCAGTCTGAAGTTCTTCGAAATCGGCGTCTTCATCAGTCGTTTCGTCGTTGTTTTCTCCGCCGTCTTCGTCGGAAGCAGCGGTGTCGCCGTCTTTATCGGTTTCTTCATTAGAAGTGTCTGTATCGGACGAGTCGGAATCCTCCGACGGAATGTTCTCATCCGGCAATTCGCTGTTTTCATCGGACGAGCTGCCGCATGCAAAAAGGAAAATGCACAGAAAAATTGAGAGAATCTTCAATATTGAGGACATAATTTTCTCCATTTAAAAAACAGTAAAACGGACGATTATATATATAATTAAAAAATTTAAAAATTTGACACCTTTGTTTATTTCCATAAAAGTGCGAGGCTTTTTTCGTTGGAGGTGTTTTGAGCGGAATTCCTGAAAATATCGTCACAGAAATGATGAGACGTGCAGTCGAGCTTTCCAAAAAAGCGACTGTGAAAACCTATCCCAATCCGAAGGTCGGAGCAGTGATTTTTGACGATGACGGGAAGATCGTGTCAGAAGGTTTCACGCAGGAATACGGTTCGGATCACGCCGAAGCCGATGCACTCCGCAAACTCGGTTTCAAAGCAGTCGGACTCAACATGGCTGTCACTCTTGAGCCGTGCAACCACTACGGAAAGACTCCGCCGTGCGCGAAAGCTATACTGGAAGCGGGTATCAAGCGAGTTTTTGTTGCAAAAGAGGAAGAAAACAAAAAGGCTCTCGGCGGGATCGGTTTTTTAAGGCAGAACGGTATTGAAGTCTTTAGTTTAAAAGGTTTTGCTGATGCAGTCGAAGAGATAAACCGCTTCTTTTTCAAAGGTGTCAGGAGCAATCTTCCGTGGGTGACGGCAAAAATAGCACTCAGCAGCGACGGATTCATCACTGACAAAGTTGGCGAACGTTGCATCATTACAGGGCTTGAGGCGCAGAAGCACACGCACATTCTCAGAAATTCTCACATGGCTATTGCAGTCGGTGCAAATACCGTAAATATAGACGATCCTCTGCTTACTGTCAGGCTGATTGAAGGTTTTGACCCGCAGCCGGTTATTTTCAGCAGAAATCTGTCGGTCGATCCGAACGCAAAAATCATGAAACGCTATCCTATAATAGTCACAAGTTCTCCGAATGTGCATGAAATCAAGGCAGAGTGTGCCAAAACCCTCATTCTGGAAAGCGGATTTTCTTTGAAAGATGCATTGCGAAGACTCTGCACGGAATGCAAAATAAATTCTATCCTTCTCGAAGGCGGCGCAAACCTTGTCAAAGCCTTTATGACTGAGGGTTTGATAGATGAAATGCAGCTCATTGTTTCGCCTAAAATTTTCGGAGCGGGGCTTCCTCTTTTTGATGAAGAAACTAAAAAGATTTTTGAAAACTCCTTCAGCTTGACTCACTCGGAAAAGCTGGGTGAAGATACGTTGGAAATATACAGAAAAAGACCATGAAAAAAATATCGCTGTACGCATTCAGAAATTTTCTTGAAAAGGCAAAACTCAAAGAGGGGACTTTCCTCATTTTTGCCGCGGTGCTGATAGGAATTTTAGCCGGTTGCGCGTTTTTGTGCTTCAACTGGCTGATAGACGCACTTTCCAAACTTTTTATCGGTGCTCCGACGATGACCGCAGTCGAAAGATTCAAGGAACTTCCGCTTTGGTACAAGTTTGTTCTGCCGCTTGCAGGCGTTTTCATAAGCGGTTTCATAATCCGTTATGTATGCAAGGAGAGCGGCGGCGCGGGCTTCGGATTTTTGCTCAAGACTTTGAAGAAAAACAACGGAATAATGCCGCCGAGACTAACGGTTTTCAAAATGATAACTTCGGCGCTTTCCATTGCGACGGGTGTTCCGCTCGGCAACGAAGGTCCGATAATCGTGATCGGATCGACTATCGGTTCTTCGATCGGGCAGTTTTTGAGTATGCCGATCTCTCGAATCAAACTTTTTGTAGGCTGCGGCGCTGCTGCAGGTCTTGCAGTCGCATTCGATGCGCCAATTGCTGGAACGATTTTCGCGGTCGAAACGATTTTGGGCAGTTATGCTATCGGCACTCTGACTCCGATCGTAGTTTCTGCTGCTACGGCAAGTTTCTTCGGCTCATACTTCATGCCAGGGCACACTGCGCTTCCTGCTGCTGCACTCGGTTTCAGCGCGGAGATAAGTTCTGGAACGGAGATTTTTCTCTTCACGACCTTCGGTCTCATCAACGCGCTTCTGGGAGTCGGTCTCATCAAGCTGACCTATTTTAACTCCAACATTTTCGACAGAGTCAAGGCGAAACTTCCGGAATACATCCACACTCCGCTGCTTCTGCTTCCCTTTGCGCTGACAGTTCCTTTCGTTCCTGAAATTTTCGGACTCGGCAAAGATGTCATGCTTATGGGAAACGGCTTTACGCCTGCATTTCTGATAGGGATCGCACTTTTGAAACTTCTTTTCCTGTCTATTGCGTTTGCAAGCGGCGCTTCTGGCGGAATTTTTCTTCCGATACTTTTCGTGGGATATATTTTCGGTCTTGGTTTCGGCAAAATAATCCCGATGCTTTATCCCGGGCTTGATCCCTCGATCGGACTTAGTTTCGCGTCTGTCGGAATCGGCGCACTTCTCGGTGCTGCAACTCAGGAACCGATATCGTCGCTTCTTCTCGTTTTTGAAATCACGCGGGATTACAACATGCTGCCGTCGCTCATGCTTTCGACCGTCGTTGCGACGATGATTTCCAAGCGTATGACCGATTTTTCGATATATAACTACCAGCTTTTCAAAGAGGGTATTCCGATCGACGACAGCGAAGAGGCTTCGATCATGAACGAAAACTTTGTTGAACTCTGCCTCAGACCTGAGTGCGTCATCGTCCACAAAGACGAAGAACTGCCGCAGATCCTTGATAAAATGAGGGATAAGGAACGCTTCGAATCGTATGTCGTTGACGATTCCGGCAAATATTTAGGTGCGATAAACGGCGTTTTCAGCTCGAGCAACAAAGTCGATTACGAGGCTATCGGGAATATGGTGTTGGCAAGAGACCTTTTGGACACTACTTTCCCGACCGTAAAACTCGACACTCCGCTTTCGCAGGCGATGAAATTCATGATAAAGCGTGAAGTCATAGAACTTCCCGTCCTTTCGGAAGAGGGCGAAGTGCTCGGATGCATCCACGAACACGATCTCATCGATTTTTATCACCGCGAGATCCTCTCAAAGGCGAATATGCTCAAAACCGTGCAGCATGCCGAAGGGACCGAGGCTTACAGCATTGAAT
This sequence comes from uncultured bacterium, assembly GCA_947305505.1. Taxonomy (GTDB): domain Bacteria; phylum UBP6; class UBA1177; order UBA1177; family UBA1177; genus UBA1177. The sequence continues at coordinate 18,234 of CAMZDX010000023.1, forward strand.
TCGAAGACGAATACAGAATAGAGGCCGTCAACACGAACAAAAAAATGTGGGGTCACAACCTCATTGACCTGAAACTCCGCGAAAATTTCAACGTTCTCGTTCTTGCAGTGCGCGAAAAATCGACAGGGAAGGGGACAATGTCGCCAACGAAAACACTCGAAGCGGGAGATGTCCTTATCGCTGCCGGCAAAAAAGAGGATATCGACCGGATGAAAGCGGCGTTTGTAAAGTGACAGGAAACGATCTTAAGTTATCTTTTTTTGATCCGGTTCAGTTTTTGGAATTCATTGACAAGGTCGTCCATGTAGTTTTCGCGGTTCCTTATCCACATCGACTGAATTCCGAGGCGGTCGAAATCTCCTTTTTTTGAGGCTATGAAGCGCTCTTCTCCGATACGGGCGGCATTCGTGAAATCGAGAAGAGCGGTTTCTCCGTTTTCAGGGTCGACTGTTCTGACTGCGCCGTCGGTAAAGGGCGAAAACAGCATGTCGTCAACAAGTCCGACCGAGACGATTTCGTGTTTTGAAGCGGTCGTTTTGATCGAATCGGGCAGTTTATCGAAAAGCATGTCTGAAAGGAAAAAAACGAGAGCTTTACGTTTCATCATTTTGTTGAGAAACATGAATGCTGCATCAGGATCGGTTCCGCGCCCGGTCGGTTCAGCGGTTAGAAGCGAGCGGATGACGGTCAAAAGGTGGTTTTTGCCTTTTCTGGGCGGAATGTACTCTTCAACTTTGTCGGAAAAAAGGAGAAGTCCGACTTTATCTGAATTTTTTATCGCGCTGAAGGTCAAAGCCGCTGCAATTGTTGTCATGGCGTCGCGTATCCCGCTTCTCTGACCGTAAATGCTCGAACCTGAAATGTCGGCTGCGACCATGACGGTGAGTTCCCGCTCTTCCTGATAGAGTTTGACGAACGGTTTTCCTGTTCTCGCCGTGACGTTCCAGTCGATGAGACGTGCATCGTCGTTTTCGGTGTATTCGCGCACTTCCTGAAACTCCAGACCGTGTCCTTTGAAAAGGGTGTGATACGAACCTTGGAAGCAGCTGTCGACCTTCTTTTTTACGTTTAACTCTATGTATCTGATTTTTTTGAGTAATTCTTCATTAAGCATCGCAAATCCCTGCCATTAACAGAAAAAACGGTAAAAAAACAGTGCAGATATTAAATTTATTTCAAAATTCGGCAAAGAAAATCGGCAATATTGACTGTGATTTGTGAAGTTGAAGAATAAATTAGTTGATTTTATTGATAAAATATTGTGTCTGGAAAGTTATTTTTTGAGACTGGAAAGTTTTATTCCGGCGAAAGCGAATATTGCAGCAAAAGCAGCAAAAACGATGTAAAGCGCAGAGTTGTCGTTTTCCGGAAGTCTGGATATTGCACAGCCGCCTTCATCGCTGTCTGAAGCACATGAGTTCGGATCGGTGCTGTCGCACTCGTAAACGAATTCTTTTGATGTTACAGGAAGTTCGACTATGTCATTGCCGCTTTTGATTTTGACGCCGCTTTGCGGAATCTGGATTTTTGCTTTTTCGCCGACATTCATTTTGAATTCGCACTTGAAGATAAGGTATTTTTCTTCATTTTTAGCGTAAGTCAGAACATCTTTGAGACCGTCGATCGTAACGTTTGTCTGGCTTTCAAAATCGGTGACTTCCTTAATAAGGGTGTCACCGTCCGATTCAACACCGTTTTTGTCGTTGTCGAGGATGATCGAAATTGATTTTATACCTTCTCCGAATTTAACGGAATTCGATACGGTTTTTACTTTGATCTGGCTTATAGCATCGTCTGATCCGATCGATTTTGTCCTGACCTGAAGAACTTCGTGTTTGCCGTTGAACTCTTTGTATGCGGGAACTTTCGGATCCTGTTCGCCTTTCGTGAAGATGAAACCGTTTGTCGGCTCGAATCTGAAGGATGCGAAATCGATTTTTGATCCTTTTACTTCAGAATCTTTGATCGTGAAAGAGCCTTCACCTTCTATCTGCATGCTGAATTTACCGGTTCTACCTTCCTCGTCAAATGAAACGTCTGCGGTTACAAGGAAGTAATTTTTGATGCCGGTTGCCGTAAGTCTGTTCGAAGCATCTGGAATTGCAAAATCAATGTAGGTGTTCTTGAGACTTTCCGTTGTTGCAATCAAAGTATCGCCTTCGTCGACTTTGCCGTCTCCGTTCACATCTTTGTAAAGTTTGAAGTTGGCTGCAGTGACATCCGAATCTTTGTTGAGCTTCATTTCAACAGTCTGGAACTCGTAGAATTTGCCGGTTTCGCCTTCGGAAAGAAGGTAGAACTGACCTAAAACGAGGCCGTTGCTCGGCGACGGAACGATTATCGAGGAAGTTCCGCTGTCAGGAGAGTTTGCACCTGCGTCAAATGTGATTTTAAGACCGGTTACGATATCTTCGCTTGCATCAAGAACACATTCGTTGTTTTTGCACTTTTTACCGTCTTTGCAGTCTTCATCTTTTGAACAGTAGTTGTCGTTGCCTTCAATTCTGACGCCGCCGCACTGAGCTTTCGGAGGAAGTTCGCACTCAGCTACGGTCGGGCATTTTCCGAGTTTGAGTCTGAGAGGAATGTTACTGTTCGAATAGTATGGAGTTTCGCTGTCTGCAGAAGAAATAACGGCGCTGTTTCTGATAACTTCGTTTTTGGAAAGGTTTGCTTTCGGTTTAACGACGAATCTGATCCATGCTGTAGTATCTTCTCCGCATACTCCGCCGTTGCAGTGCTCGAGTCTGTTAGCAACTTCTGCCGTGGAAGCAAACGGGAATCCGTTGTTTACATCGGGAACTGCCTTCCAGTCTGTTCCGTTGCCGTTTGCGTCGAACTTCGTTGCAATTTCAGTCGTTCCCGGAACATAGTCGACCTGTGCCGGAAGAGTATCCTGAAGTTTTACGCCGTTTGCTACGTTCTGACCGTGATTCTGAACTTTGATCGTGTAGTAGAAAGGTCTGTCTGAACATACTGCGTCTTCATCCGTAGAGCATGAGCAGTAGTTTTTCTCTCTTTCATTGGGAATGTCGAATGCCGGCAGTTTGGTATCAACACTGACGACAAGAATATTTGTGTAGACCTGATCCTGGTTTGCACCGATTTTCAGGTTGAGCGATTTATCGCCTTTGACGAATTTTCCGTAGAAAGGACCGTTAATGCTCGCATCAACCATCAAAATGTCGGCGTCGATCGCATATTCAATCGGCTTGGTCGTATCTGACGGGTTGTCAGGGTTGCCGATACACCAGTAGTCTTCACTGTTTTCCCAACTGAAAATCGATGAAATGGAGTTGTAGATTTCGGTGTAGTTAAAAGCCTGACCTAAGCTGTCCTGATATCTCGGCGGGTTGCAGTTGTTGAAAAGAATCGCGAAATTGTTCGGATCCTGCTCACCGCTTACCTGCAGAGCCTCGGGTTCTGCTGAGCCGAAAAGAGATGTGCCTGTCGCACTTGCAAGACCAGGGTCGCCTTCAAAAACAACGAGACCGAGTTTGATGACTGCTTCATCCGGAAGTTCGAAACCGCTGACAGTGATTGTGTTTGCCTGGAAACGGTAAGCTGAAAGACCGTTGTAGAAGTAGATTTTCTTAGCTCCTATGTTTGCTGAAGTATATACGAAAGGCATAAACCAGCCGCCTACCAAACCGCTTGTCGTGAGGTAGTTCTGGTGGTTTGAACATTCCATGCCTTTGACGTTGTAGTCGCCGTAAAGGGCTTCACCGGAGTTCATACCTTTTTCTTCACCCATCTGGATGATTTTTTTCATGAAGTCGGAAACTTCGACACGGTAGGTGAAAACGCCGGTGTTTCCTGTCGATGAATCAGGCATGTTGAGAGCTTCGTATTCAAAGTTGCCTATCTGCGTCGTTGCAAGATTTCCCTGTATTGAAGCGGTAACTTCCTGCGTAAGGGTAATCGACGGATCTGCACTGTTGGTGAAAGTTAATGTTACAGAATTATCGGTCAGACCGTTGAGATTGTCCGGATCCTGACCTGAAAGCCATACAAGGAAAGCACGGTCGATATTGGCATCTGTCGGGATATGTTTCGAAGTAAGTGTGTAAGTTGAACCTACATTCTGGTCGATACATGTGTCTGCCTGCGGGTTGCCGGCTGTTGTGGATGCCTCTCCGGTTACCTGTTGAATCAGAGATTTGTGCATGATGAAGAAGTCCCAAGCACCTTCTTCCCATTTTAGCTCTTTCCCGTCAGGAGCAACGGAAATACCGTTGTCGCCGATTGCCGCGAAAAGCAGTGCCGGAACAAAAAACATAAAAACGAGTAAAAACTTTTTCATTCTTTCCTCCTAACTTAACCAAAAAAACGGGGGATTATAGAACTTTTGAAAATTGAGTCAATATAAGTTTTGCACGGTAGAATTTAAAGTTATTTTACTTGCTAAAACAAATTCATGTCTTATACTCGCGCAAAAATTGTTCTTTAATTGTTTTGAACTTTTAATAACTTTTTTGAAGGAGAAAAAAATGAATTT
>CAMZDX010000024.1 GCA_947305505.1 uncultured bacterium
AGGTTTTCTGCAATATCGTGATAGCTGTTCAGAGTTGCATAAGCTAAAAGTTCATCCTGCTCCGAACGCTTTTCGATGAGTGCGTTTTTGTTGAGAAGATAAAGAACTACTTCGTGTCTGTTCTCACGTTTTGCGAGAATAAGCGCAGTGTCGCCGTTTTTGTCGGCTGCATCGATTGCGGCACCTTTTTCAACGAAGACTTTGACGAATTTTATGTGACCTTTCTTTGCCGCGACGATAAGCGGTGTTTCTCCTGAGTTGTTCGCTTTGTTCAGATCTGCATCTTTTGAAAGGAGAAGCTCTGTTATGTCGTCAAAATTCTTGTGGAGCGAGATCAGAAGCGGCGTGTTTCCGAACATATCGGAAGCGTTGACGAAAGCACCGTGCTCAATGAATAACTTGACGAGACCGATGTTTCCGCGTGATGCGGCAACGAGAAGAGGAGAGTTGCCTTCACTGTCCTTAAGGTCGATCTTTGCGTCGTTTTTAACGAGCATGTGAACCATTCTGGGCTTGTCTGCAAGGACGGCTGAAAGGAGCGCGGTTCTTTTTTTGTTGTCCATCAGATTAACGTTCGCACCGTGTTTGATGAGGATGTTTGCAACCTCTTTCTTATCGTTTTCAACTGCCCACATAAGGACTGTTTTTCCGTTGCTGTCCTTAATATTCATGTTGGCTTTGCCTTCAGCGAGAATTTCGATCATGTCGCGGTTGTTCGTGAAAGCTGCGACCCAGAGCGCGCTGAGACCGTCGCTGAATTTTGTGTTTACGTTCACTCCGAGGCTTATAAGTGTCTGAACGAGTTCTACGTCACCGATGACAAGACCGCGCTGCATAAGGAATTCAGCCTCTTTGTTCTTGAGCTGGGCTCCATGTTTTTTGAGGAGTTTCGCCATTTCGTATTTGCGTCTTTCCATGCAGTATGTGATGAGATTTTTACCCGTTTTATCGACTGTTTCGGCCTTTGCACCGGCATTCAGGAGAAGTTCGGCAATGTCGGTCCTTTCTTTTACCGCAGCATACCAGAGCAGTGTGAGACCGTCTTCATAAACTTTGTTGACGTTTGCTTTGAGGAGAGTGAGAGACCTTACTCTGTCTACATCTTCGTTTATGACCGCTTGTTTAAGCATTGTATCGGCATCGGGAGATGAAAAACGAACGCCTGATTTTATGAGTCTGTTGATGACTTCTACGTTTCCTGTGTCTATTGCCCAAGCCAAAAGCGTCTGCCCTGCGGAATCTTTTATTTCGACATTGACTCCGCCTTTGAGATATTCGTCAAAAACATTCCATGAAGTCTTTATTGCAGCAAGCCACAAAACCGTGCGGCCGTTTTCAAAGGTGAGATTGAGCATGTTTTTCTGTTTTGTAACGATTGAAGCGAGCCACGGATCGTTCTTTTCTACAGAAACGCGCATCAGAGCGGCACATTCAGTGGAAGAAAGCTGTGCTCCTCTGCCTGAGAAGTATCCCGCCATAATTTTCTGCCCGCCCAAAACGGCGATAAGAAGCGGAGAAAGTCCTGATTTATCGTGGTAGTTTATGCTTGCACCTTTCGACAGGAGTTCTTTTGCAAGGTCGAGATTGTCCGCTTTTGCCGCCGCAATAAGCTCGTTGTTAACCTCTTCAAGACTTTTGATGACCGGAACCAGCGTGATTTTTTTCTCGGCTTTTTTGCCTGACTGGATTTCAATAGTTTCGTCTTTTGTCGTGTGTCCTGCAAGTTCGAAACGGACAGTGTGCGTTCCGGGTTCGATATCGTTTATCGTGCATGGAGCCGTGCAGCTTTTCGGGGATTTTCCGGAAATGTCGAGCGTGACTTTTACACCTTGTTTGTCTGATGAAAACGCTGCGGAACCTGGAAGGATAACTATCGGAGCAGGCGCCGGGACAACAGGTTCTTCGGGAACTACATACTCTTTCGTAGCAGTCTCTTTGAAGTTCTCGGCTTTGTATTTTTCAAGTTCTTTGTTTTCTTCTACAAAAACGGGAGTCTCTGTCTTTTTGCCGTGGATCATTGAAACTACCGCTTCAAGAGCCTTTTTCATTCCGCCTGCCGTGCCGTTGAAGTCTGTTGCGCCGGCTTCAGTCTTTCTTTTACCGTCAACGTAGATGTAGTTTACCGTCAGTGTGAAGATACCTGCAAAGTATTCGATTGATGGAAGTACGATGATGTCAGCTTTCAGAGCTTTGCCGATTTCGATCTGACATTCCATCTGATTGCATTTCAACCATTCGGGAGAGCGTTTTCTAACATCATTCACAGTGCTGTCGCTAATAATCGTGTACTTGCCGATGCTGCTTAAGAGTTTTGTGATGTATTCTTTCGAGCCTTTTACGACATCGGGATGGATTTTGCCGGTATTGTCCGAAGTATCCATTACTATAAGCGTTTCTGCCGACAAACCGGAAATTGCAATAAAAACAAGAAATAAGATCCCAAACAGTTTTTTCATATAAATCCTCCACACACAAAAAGACCGGAAACTATACCTTAAAAGAATTTTTTTAAAAGAAAAAATAGGCGGCGCAAAAAATACCGGAATCACGGAATCACGTAATCTCGGGATCTCGGTTCGCCGCCTTCGTGATCTCGGAATTACGGGATCTCGGGATCACGGTAAGAGTCGGCGGCGCGGCTTAGAGTTTTTCGATCAGGTCTTCCAATTCGGTGTCATTCCCGCTGCGGCGCATGATTCTTGCCACATACTTTCCCAGAATGTCGAATTCGAGGTTGACTTCGGCGCCTGTTTTGAGGGTTTCTGCAAATGTCGTGCGCTTAAGAGTTTCCGGAATGAGCGAGATTTTGAAAGTGTTTCCGTCAAGTTCCGCTATTGTAAGGCTGACTCCGTTGACTGTTACAGAGCCGCGCGGTACTGTGAGATCTGCAAATTTTCTGTCGAAAGTGATTCTGATTTCGGTTCCGTCTCCGATTTTTTTTATTTCGGCGATTTTTCCGCACGAATCGACATGGCCCTGCACGATATGTCCGTCAAATCTGCCGTCTGCAGCCATCGCGCGTTCCAGATTTACTGTCGAACCTGTGACGTATTTTGCCGCGATCGTCTTTTCGAGAGTCGATTTCGAGACGAAAAACGAAATATTTCCTCCGGTAAAACTTTCAACGGTGAGACATACTCCGTCAACAGCTATCGAATCGCCCGTTTTTATTTCTGTTCCGAACGGATTCTTGAGGCTTATGCGGCATTCGGTGCCTTTTTTTTCGATTTTTGTTATTGCGGAAACCGCTTCGATTATGCCTGTGAACATTTTTCCCTCTCATAGGTCGATGAAACTCCTTAATTTATGTGAAGGAGCTGTTTTGTCAAATAAGCCTGAAAAAGTGGGAAAAAAGAAAAAAAATTTTTAAAACATTTTTTATTGTTGACTTTTAATTTTTGCCAATTAGTATCGCGTCACCTTGAGAAATAGTTCTCAGGGTGTGTTTTACAATTGTTTTTTGAGAGAAGAGACATGAACATTTATGTTGGAAACCTTGCGTACAAAATGAGTGAAGAAGAACTTAGATCTGCTTTCGAAGCTTACGGAACAGTTGATTCCGCAAGATTCGTAATCGATCGCGAAACCGGTCGTTCCAAAGGATTCGGTTTTGTTGAAATGCCGGTAAAAGAAGAAGCTATGGCTGCGATCGAAGGCCTCAACGGAACCGAACTTAACGGCAGAACCGTTACGGTTAACGAAGCACGTCCGCGCGAAGAGAGACCGAGAGGCGGTTTCAGAAAGTAATTCTTTACATCCAAAATAGATCACGCACATTTTTGTTTTTTGCCTGAGTTTTTTAGCTCAGGCATTTTTTTACTCTTCAATTTAATTTTTTGTAGTTTTAGTCTGTTTTTTATGTTATAAGCGAGCGCTTTTTTGAAGGAGAAAAATATGATCACCGAGTGTCCGAACTGCAACAAGGCTATATCGGCTGCAAAATACGGAATTACGAGATGCCCTAAGTGCGGAGCTCTTGTATTTATCGGCGATCCTTTGAAAAATGAAAAAAACAGCGTTGTTGATTCTGCACCGAAAGAGCGTAAAGAGACGGATAAAGAATCGGAAATAAATGAAAATATTAAGAAAATTCAGTCGGTTCTTAAGAAAATAACGATCGTGACGGGTTCGGGAACGCCGTGGGACCGCGTTTCACAACTCGGTTTTACCGATGCGTTTTTCCTTACAACCAAAGAACTTCTGCTTACTCCCGAAGCCTTTTTCTACAAAATGAAAGTCTGCAAAAACCCTTCGTTTCTTCCTCTTTACGGCGTTATTGCGGCTTTTGCGGCATCGCTTTTCCAGATTTTCTGGGCTTTGAAATTTTTTCAGTCCGCTTTTCCTGATTTCGCCTCTTTCAAAGCGGCGGTTTCTTCGCTGGGATATGAAAATCTATCTTTGCTGCAGGATGATGCGGCACTTCATGCGGTTTTCGACATGATGAATCCGACCTCCACGATGCTCGTTGTTCAGCTTCTTATTTCTCCTTTTATGGCGATAGTTTTTACAGCTTTCATTCTGCACGCGGGAAGCACTCTTTTAGGGTCAAACACGCGGCTGGTACACTTCTACAGAATGTCAAGTTTTATAATGGTTACGGGACTCTTTAATGTTATTCCTGTGTTAGGGGGCTTGACATCTTTTGTGTGGCGTGCGGTCCTCGTTTACAAAGGAGGAAGGATACTGAACGGATTCGACGAAAGAAAAGCGAGAGTTTTCCTCGTTTTTTATATTTTTATGCAGATTCTTTTTATCGGATTGGGGATGTTATGAATTTAAGAGTAGGCAGCGGATTCGATGTCCACGGATTTGAAGAGGGAAGAGAACTTTTTTTAGGCGGGATTCTGATTGAAAACCACATCGGACTGGCCGGTCACAGTGATGCAGACGTGCTTATCCACGCTGTAATCGACGCTCTTCTGGGTGCAACGGCGATTGGGGACATAGGTGAACTTTTTCCTGACACCGACAACACTTTCAAGAACATCAGAAGCACGATCCTTCTTGAGAAAGTGGTTTCAGAACTTGCTTTGCGCGGCTGGCAGATCGTGAATGTCGATTCGACCGTCATCTGCGAAACGCCGAAAATAAGCAGATACAAACTTCAAATGAGAGAAAAACTTGCTGAAATAATGAAAATCCCGCTTGACTGCATCATGATAAAGGGAAAAACCACGGAAAAACTCGGTTTTACCGGCAGAAAAGAGGGGATCGCGGCTATGTCTACAGCACTTCTGGAGAAAAAATCATGAAAAAAATCAGTTTTTATGTAGGAAAAAAGAATTTTATAACGTTCGCAGTCGCTTCGCTGATCCTGCTTTATGCGATCTATTCATTTTCCGACAACGTTATCTATTTCTTTTCAAACAACACTCCGATAGATCTTGGCGACGCGCTTGAACTCAATACCGAAAACTTCGCGAAAGTCCGTGACGGCGACTATGTTCAGATCAAAGGAATTACTTCGATCCAGGGTGGAAACATCAAAAAAGGTGTTGTCGGGGAACGGCATGTGGTTTACTATCTGAACGGTTCTTCAAAGTTCATAATTGATTCCGCCGTTACAGACGAAGATTCATTTTCCGGTCCGCATTACAGAACGGTAAAGGGCAGGGCGTTCGCTTTCAAAACAAATTCCAAGGCTGCCAAAATGCAGGCTTTTTTTGCAAATTCGCTCTTTCTCGACATGAAGGATGACGGCTTTTTCATTGAGGATGGCGTTATTCCTGGAACCGATTTTGCAGGACTTTTCATGTTTGTTCTTTTCACTGTTCTGATGATTTTGAATGTGATTTTTTTCATAAAGCCTTTGAAGCACGAAACGGGCGGGGATATGCTCGACAAGGAGCTTGACGGACTTTGATTTCGGGAGGCAAAATGGCGGACACAAATAAAAAACAGATTTTTTTTCTCGTTCTGGCGGTTGTTGTAGTCTATTTCAACTCGCTTCCCAACGATTTTATTTTTGACGATATTCCTCTTGTTCAGAATTCACTCTGGATAACTTCGGCAAATTTTATCGATATTCTCCGCTCGTATCGTCCGCTGCGCTATGTTTCCTATGCTCTTGACTACCGCATTTTCGGTATGAATCCTGCCGGTTTCAGGCTGATGAACATAATTTATCACACGATTTCGGTGCTCGCTCTTTTCTGGGCGCTCAAGATGTTCGGGATTACGAAACGGGCTGCATTCGTCGCGGCTCTGATTTTTGCAGTCCACCCTGTAAACACCGATGCCGTTTCCTATATTTCTGGCAGAAGAGACGTCCTAATGGGACTTTTTTATATTCTCAGTATCGGCTGTTTTTTTAAATTTTACAGAACTGTTTCTCCTGCGGAAAGGGCGCTCTCCGGAGCAGTTAAAAAGCAGTGGGTAATGCTGGTCCTCGCTCTCGTTTTCATGGTCGTTTCGATATCTTCGAAAGAGATGGGTGCCACGATCCCGCTTGTTTTCATAATGTATGCGGCATACAAAGACGGTGCGGCGCTTCTTAAAAAACCGTGGTTTTATTTTATAGCTATGGTTTTCCTCATCCTCTTTTCGTTTTTTGCATTTCTTGCCATCTCCGGCGGCGGCAGTGCGCTTGTTTCGCTTGAAGGAATCCGTTTCCACGGCAATTCTCCGGAAGTTCACTATCTTACGGCGGCTACAATATTTCTCCACTATCTGAAACTTACGGTTTTTCCTTGGAAACTTATTCTCGACAATGCAGGATATCCGCTCGTTGAAGACTGGAATTTCGAAGTGTTTTTCTCTGTTTTGGCAGCTTTTGTCCTTGTTTTTCTGGTTTGGTATCTGATGACGAGCTACAAAAAAAGCAAAGTGGAAGCCCAAACGACAGAAAACAGGCACAGTATAGCATTCTGGATCGTATTTTTCGTCGTTTCGCTCGCTCCGGTCATGCAGATAATTCCTCTACACGAAATCGTGGCTGTGCATTATCTGTATGTTCCTGTCGTCGGATTATGCACAATAGCAGGAATTCTTTTCGACCACTTTGCCGGAAACGAAAATACCGGATTTTCCCAGATGTTCGACTTCTCAAAAAACAGAAAAAGAGCTTGTGCTGCCCTGTTTTTGTCCCTTGTCTTTTCGCTTTTTTCGCTGCGCACGATTTCGAGGAACTTCGAAATGAAAAACAACTGGATAGTACTTCATGCCGATGAGAAAAAACAGCCGCTCTCTTTCCGCGGACTTTTCACGATAGGCGCCGAATATCTCAACATGAAATTCCCAGACAAAGCATGGAATTATTATCAGAAATCTATCGATACAGGATATTGGGATCCGAATCTTTTAAGCAACATCATCGGTTATCACATTGTAAAAGGGCAGCATGACGAAGCTGTTGCGTTTTATGAAGAAATGTTGAAAAAAGGCGAATATATCACATCAAGCGGTGCTTTGAATATTGCTGCCATCTATATGATACGCGGAAACTGCGGCAAAGCTCTCGGAATAGTAGACGATTATCAGCCTGATGCAAGTGAATTGAAGCGAAGCCAACGCCTGAAGAAATGCCGGGAATACGGTTTTGAAAAGTTCGACGACAGCAAAATTGAAGATATCTATGAAAAGCAGCTGCTTATGAAAGATCTCGAGATGAATGTCGAAAGAAAGTTCTACCTTAAAAAGTTGATTGCAAGCGGTCAGTTCGAAGGGGAAAAACTTGTTGAAATCGTTGCTGATCTTGCAGCTGTTGATTTTATTTCGGATATTCCTGAAGCTATAAAATACTACAAATATGAAGCAGAACTTTACGAAAAAGCCGGTCGTCCGGTTCCGGAAATAGCGCTTCGCTCCATTGAGGTCCTTGAAGACTACTCGCACAAAGTTCTTGATGAAGGCAAATATCTGCCGCTTGAATTTTAGGTGTTTTTATGAGCGCGGATGTTGAGATTCTTGCTCCAGCCGGAAGTTTCGAAGCCGCCGTTGCCGCTTACGAAGGCGGTGCCGACGCGGTTTATCTCGGTTTAAGTGATTTTTCGGCAAGAAAAGCTGCTAAAAATTTTTCCAGAGAAGAGTTCCTTTCGCTCAAGACTCTTGCCGCGCGTCAGGGTAAAAAGATTTTTGCCGCGCTTAATACCGTTATCAAAGAAAGTGAAATCGACAGTGCTCTTGATTCAGCCCGTTTTCTGAATGATGCCGGAGCTGACGGCATTATTCTGCAGGATATCGGATTTGCAACGCTGTTGAAAAAGCTTTTCCCCGATATGCCGCTGCACGCTTCGACTCAGATGGCAATCCACACTGTCGAAGGTGTTAAGTTTATGAAAGCGCTGGGCTTTTCACGAGTGGTCCTGAGCCGAGAAGTTCCTTTTGATTTGATTGCAAAAATAAAAAAAGAAGTTCCCGATATGGAGCTTGAAGTTTTTGTCCACGGCGCTTTGTGCTACTCTTTTTCCGGCCTTTGTCTTGCAAGCGGCATGGTTTTAGGGCGTTCAGGCAACCGCGGAATGTGTGCGCAGCTCTGCCGGAGCTACTACGAAACAGAAGACGGCAGAAAAGGTCACTTTTTTTCATGCAACGACCTTGAATATAAAGATTTTGTCCTTCAGCTTCGTGATATCGGAGTCGACTCATTCAAAATCGAAGGACGTATGAAGTCTCCCGAATATGTTTTCCACACGTCGGCTTTGTATCGCGCAATGCTTGATAAAAGTGACTATTTCGAGGCTTTGAAAAACAGCAGAATATGTTTTGCCAGAGCGGCTACGCTCGGTTATCTCAAGAATTTTTCAGGTGAAAATCTTATAAGTTCCAAATATCCTGGTCACCGTGGAGTGAAAATAGGAGTATGTGAGAAAAAACTGCATGACCGTTTCTTTATAAAAACAAAGTATTCTCTAGGTATAAGAGACGGATTGCTTTTTTTTAAAAACAATGATGAAACTCAGCCTTTCAACTGTTCGGTTGAAGAGATTTCTTCCGCAACCGGTAAAAATCTCAAAATAGTAGGCGATAGTTCGAGAGTTTATATAAAAACAGCCGAACTGCCTGAAGTCGGAGATGAAATATTTCTTGTAAGTTCAAGAACTTTGGAAAGAAAAAAGGTCAGCTCCGGAAGTTTTCCCAAGTGGAAAAAAACTGTTTTGCCGGAAGTTTCGATAAAAGATGAAAATTCTATTCTGATAAGAAGCGGAAACTTCCTTTACGTTTCGGAAGAAATTCCTGTCGAAAAATCGGAAAACAAAGAGGCTTTTAAGGATAAGTTTGCTGAAATATTGAAAAATTCAGGTGATTCATTCTATTTTTCAGAAAAAGTTTCTTTTGATGAAAGCTGTGAATTCGTGTTTATCCAGCCGGCGGTTTTGAAAAAAATAAGGAACGATTTTTACATCAGATACAAAGAATTTGCAGATGCCGGGTATGAAAGACGAAAAGATGAAATTTTATCATCTTTTTCTAATCCGGAAAGCGCCGGAGTTCCGGAAATATTCTGCAGAAGAACGCAGATGAATCCAGACGGAGAAATTCCTTTTTTCATGCCTGCCGATCCTGAAAATATTCTAAAAACTGTCGGCGGATTTCTGACAATTCCGCTTCTTCCTCTGATGAAAGAGAGTAAAAAATATCTTTCAAAGATAAATGATGTGATTTTAAAAAATAAAGATAAGAAGATTCTTGTCGGTCTTTCCAATTTGGGCCAGCTTGATTTTGCACTTGAACATGTAAAAGACGATAATGTTTTCTTTTTTATAGATTTTTCTCTTTATATCGCCAATAAGTTTTCCTATCTTTTTTTCAAAAATATTCTCGGGAAAAAACTTGTTTTCGGATATTCGTGGATAGAGGAAAATGAAGAAAAAACATGGTCTTTGCCTGAGATTGTCTCCGTTTCCGGTTTCAATCCGCCGCTTTTTGTCAGCGCAGGGTGTTTCGAGCGTTCGAACAGACTTAAAAAATGCAGTGAGTGCAAAGGATCAGAAAGCGAACATATTTTGAAAAACTGCGGGCGGATCTTCAAGGTCGTTTCCAAAAACTGTGTGACGTTTCTTTTCCTGGAGCGCTAACACTCTTTTTTCAATAAAAGTTTTTTTTAATTTAATTGTAATATGCGCGCGACTGAGTAAAATTAGCGGACTTTGGAGGTGAGATGAACCGTTTCTTCTGCGTTTTTGCAGCTGTTATAATGCTTTTTTCGGTATCATGCGAAAAGTTGAAGGACAATTCCATCGTCTATGTTTTTAAAGGCGATGTCGTTTCTGTTTCTGATTTTAAGTTGAAATACAATCTGTGGCTGCGTCAGAACAACATGTCCGATTCTGAAGAGATGCGTAAGAATTATCTTTTTCGCGAACTTTCAGAAAAATTCCTTTATGAAATGGGAAAAAGCGAAGGAGTCGGTGATATTCCTGAAATCAAGAATAAAATCGAAGACTTCAAGAGAAAAACCATAATTGAATACATGAGTCAAAGGACGAAACGCGAGGTTTATGCAATAGATGACGAGACAGTTCGTCAGTATTACATAGAAAACAGGGACGAATTCCTTCGCGACAAGCTCTATCGTCTTTATGCGGTCAGGGTGAATAACAAAAAAAAGGCGGAAGATATCGCTTCGCAGCTCAGGGCCGGAGCGAACATCAGAATACTCTCTGCCAGCCGTTCCGATGACGAAATGCTTGCCCGGAACAACGGCGAATGGGGGCTTTTCAGTGCCGATGTTATGGGGGAAACGTGGAAAGACGACGTTTTGACGAGTTTCCCCGGTGAAATACTGGGTCCTTATCTTGACAGTGAGAACTTTTATACAATAATCGAAATCGCCGGTTTCGCCTATAAAAGACATCTGAGTTTCAATCTGGCGTATCCGATGATAGTTGAAGAACTGGTTGCGAGATACGGCACTGAAAAATGGGATGGATACCGGGATAAAATGATGACTGAATACGGTGCAAAAATAAATATTGAAAATCTAAGGTGGGAATAATGCCTCTGACTTCTAAGGATCTGGAACAGAAACTTGCCGAACTTGACCAGAAATCTAAGATTTTCTTTGAATCTCTTGCCATAAATTCAAAAAGGGAGCGTCTTGAGGAGCTCAAAAAACAGCTCGATCTGCCGGAAATCTGGTCGGATACTGCTAAGATGGCGGCTTTGAACAAGGAAAAACGGGTGCTTGAGAGCAATCTCGAACTTTATTCAAAGCTGGAATCCGATATCGAAGAGCTGGCTCTGGCGCGTGAAATTTTTGATGAAGATCCAACGATCGAAGGCGAGGCTGAAGCGATGCTCGCTCAGATCGACGAACTCGTCGAAAAGATAGAATTTCAGAAAATGCTCGGCGGAAAAACCGATCTGATGAACGCGATCGTCAGCATAAATGCCGGCGCCGGCGGCAGAGAATCGCAGGACTGGGCGGTAATGCTTTCGAGAATGTATGCGAGATGGTGCGAGCGCAAAGGTTACGGACTTGAAGTCATCGATAAAAATACGGGCGATGACGCTACGGCTATAAAAAACATCACTTTTATTGCGGAAGGCGACTACGCATACGGTTACCTCAAGGCTGAAGTCGGTATTCACAGGCTTGTCAGAATAAGCCCGTTCGATGCGAACAAACGGCGTCATACCTCTTTTGCCAGCGTTTTCGTGACTCCCGAAATCGATGATTCGATCGAAATCGAAATCGACGAAAAGGATTTGAAAATCGACACTTACCGTTCCGGCGGCGCAGGCGGCCAGCACGTCAACAAAACCGATTCGGCGATAAGGATAACCCACATTCCGACAGGTATCGTCGTTCAGTGCCAGAACGACAGAAGCCAGCATAAAAACAAGGCGACGGCTATGAAGATCCTGAAATCGCGCCTTTATGAATTCGAGCTTCGGAAAAAGCAGGAGGAATCTTCCGAAATCGAAAAACAGAAAATGGGAATCGATTTCGGAAGTCAGATAAGAAGTTATGTTCTGCATCCTTATAAAATGGTGAAGGATCACAGAACAGATTTTGAGACCGGAAACGCCGATGCGGTGCTTGACGGTGAACCTATTTTAGACAAATTCATGGAAGATTATTTACTTAAAGAAGGGGAGACAAATGAAAATCATTAACAAAATTTCCGCATTGCTTTTAGCGGCGCTTTTTGCAGCCCTGCTTACTTCGTGCTCGGAATTCATGCTGATTCCGATTTCTATCGACTATCCTTTTGATGAGGGAAACACTGAAGCCAGTCCTTCGACTTATACGATAGATGTCGATGCAGGCCTCAGGTCGATCGAGAAAATGTTTAACGGCGAAGTCCGCAGCATAGTTGACAACTCGTTCCAGGAACTGCTGGATAAGGGTGCGGACATTACCTATCCCAGATTCGATACGCAAGATATTATTGATCTGATTTCCGGTATAAGAGTAGAAAAACATATGAGTTACGACATAACTCTTCCAAACGGAAATCATCAGGCGGACGAAGAGTCGATTGTTTTTTCAATCTGTGACTTCAAAGATTCGGTTTTTGAAGAAGATGAGGAGGAAGAGAACGATTCCGAGTCAAATTCGATATTGGAATTCAAAAATATCGAGACATTTTGCAACTTGTCGGAAAATGACCAGACAGCTCAAATCAGAGCGTGTCAGGATACGATCAGTGAATCATGTCTGCATATTGAGATTCGTCAGGAAAACGAATCGGTAAAAATAAAGATGGGAGAGCAGAAAGAACTTAAAAAATATAAAAAATACCTCAGTAAAATCTATTCTGCGACCCTGAGTGATTTTACTTTTACGGTAAAGAATCCGTTGACTGTCGAACCCGGCAAAAAGCCTTTCCAGCTTAAAGCCGAACTTTACGCACAGCCAATCGATCCTTTCAGAGATGACGGTGTTACGCCGTGTAAAGACGGTGACGATCTCACTATTTGCAAATACAAAGGTGTTGACGGCGACGGTTATCCCGATAATTATTTTTCTCCGTCAGACGGTGATATGAAAAAGTATCTCATCGGTGTTTTTGAAACCGACGACGAGACCTATTCTTCGGAACAGGTGATGAATCTTCTTTATACCTATGACGGAAAAGACACTTTGCAGCACGCTATAAAACATCTCGATTTCCAGCTCGGAATAAAAAGTTACTATATTTTCTATCCGCAGGCTGCAAAACCGGAAGGCAAACTTGAAGCAAGTATAAAGGCTAAGTTGCTTTTCAACGTCGAGCCGCTTAACTAATTGATATTTTTGGAGCTGTTTTTAATGAACGATTATATTGTCTGGAATATTGATCCGGTGATTGCCAACATTGGTCCTTTGCAGCTCAGATATTACGGAATCCTTTTTGCAACGGCCATTCTTATCGGTTTTTACCTTGCCAGAAGAATTTACAGAAAATACGGTTTCCCTGACAAAATCGCCGACGATCTTCTGATCTGGGGCGTTGTTGCGACTGTTGTCGGCGCACGTCTTGTCCACTGCTTTTTTTACGAACCTACATATTATCTTAGCAATCCGCTTGAGATTCTCAAAGTCTACAAAGGCGGCATTGCAAGCCACGGAGCGACGGTCGGACTGATTTTTGCCGTTATTTTCATTTCCAGAAAATACAAAGTCACGTTCACGGATCTTGCCGACGGCGTTGTTTTCCCCGGCATCATGGGTGCTACTTTCGTCCGTCTCGGCAACTTTTTCAACAGCGAGATAGTCGGCAAAATAACGACTGTTCCCTGGGGATTCAAATTTTTGAGGAACCCCGATGATATGAAACTTGCGATAAATGCCGCGACCGGTCACTGCGACATTTCCAAAATGGAGTGCCTGATAAACTACTGGCCTGTCCGCCATCCTTCGCAGCTTTACGAAGCTTTCGGTGCTTTCGCGATCCTTATCATCATGCTTACAGTTTCGTTTGTCCGCAAAGACCACAGAAAGTCGGGGCTTTACACTGCGCTCTTCCTGATACTTTACTTCTCGTTCCGTTTCTGTATCGAGTTCATCAAGGAATATCAGGTTTTTGAAGAAGGGCTCACGATGGGGCAGTATCTGAGTATTCCGTTTATTATCTTCGGATTTGCAGTCCTTTATTATTTCCACAAAAAGCAGCCGAGACCAGAGGCAAAAGCAGATGAAAAGCCAAAATCAAAAAAATAGTATTCTCTTTTTCGTAAAAAGTACCGCTTTTCTGGTTCTTTTTCTTCTCGTTGTCTGCGTTGATGCGAAGCAGGTGTTTGTTCTGAAAAGCGTTGACGGTTCGTGGCTTCCGATGATCGCCCAGTCCTGGGTTGCAAAAAACGGCGGAGTTCTCGTAAAAGTCGCTGACGGAATAAAGCTTAACGATCTCAGAAAAGAAATGCTCTCTCAGATTCCCGATTTGAGTATCGAAATTTTGGGCAAAGATCTCTTTTTCCCGACGACGACCCCAGACAGCCTTTTCGAACTTTTGAAAAATGTCGAATTGGATGTGGCTGAAGTCAGCATGAAACGTCAGACGCCGGCAGATTCGGAAATGTTCGTTAAGAAAAGCTCCGACAATCCTGTTTCAAAGGACGAATATACGGAAGCAGTTGTCGAAAATGTCGTTTTTGACGAAAAAAGTGACAAGATAGTGCTTACTGTGAAGATTCAGCAGCGTGCAAAAACAGGAATGTTTCCAAAGCTTTACGGAATTTACAGGATAGAGCACACATACAAGATGAAAAACGATATCGTTGATCCGGCCGATGTGAAAAATATGGCTTTTCTTCCGCTTATCACGGCTAAAAAAGGAAGCAAAATCACATTTGTTCCGGAAAAACTCGATTCCAGAGTTCTGACGATAACGCCGGATTTTAAAATCAAATAGTGATAATCATTTGTTCAGAGGTAAAAAAGAATGAAAGCTGCACTGATCGGTTTGCCGTTTTCAGGAAAGAGCACTGTTTTTCAGGCTCTGACAGGCATTGAAAGCGGCAAAAAAGAAGAAACTGTCGGAACTATCAAAGTTCCCGATGAAAGAATCGACAAACTTGCGGAAATATACAACCCGAAAAAGAAAACCTACAGCGAGTTCGTTCTCAGCGACTACACTGTGCCGCCGTCAAAAGAGAGTGCTCTTCCGGCAAAAGTCAAAAATCTTATCCAGAAGTCCGATCTTCTCATCATGACGCTCAGAAATTTTGATTCGCTTATGACTTCAGATCCGTCAGATCCGGCTGCGGAATACAAAAAAATCAAGGAAGATATGATACTTACCGATTTCGTGGTCATAGAAAAAAGGCTCGAGCGCGAAATGAAGGAAAAGAAGAATCCGCCCGAACTCAAAGTGCTTCAAAGACTGCGTGATCTTTTTGAAAACGGTGAATTTCCCGCTGCCGACACCGTTTCTCCCGAAGAAATGGAGCTCATTGCAAACTACAATTTCCTTTCTCTCAAAAAGATGATCGTTCTTGTCAATCAGCCGGAAGGGGAGCAGACAGTTCCACCGGAGCTTGCAAAACAGCTTGAAGCCGACGGAATTTCGTGCTTCTGCGTCAGTGCGCCGCTTGAAGTCGAACTTTCAGAACTCGCTCCCGAGGAACAGCTTGAATTTTTGAAAGACTACGGTCTTTCGGAAAGCGCATCAGTCCGCTTTATAAAAAGTGCTTACGCCGCTTTAGGACTTATCTCATTCCTCACTGCAGGAAGCGACGAAGTCCGCGCGTGGCCAATCAAAAACGGCACACCGGCTCTTTACGCCGCAGGAAAAATCCACTCCGATATCCAGCGCGGTTTCATTCGTGCCGAAGTCGTTCACTTTGACGATTTCATCAAGTACGGAAGCGAAGCCGAGTGCAAAAAAGCGGCGGCTTACAGGCTTGAAGGAAAGGAGTACGTCGTTAAAGACGGCGATATTATCAATTTCAGATTCAATGTTTAGGAGAAATCATGGCGCTTCTGCATATTTCGACTGTCGGTGACAAAGTTCTGCGCGAAAAGGCGAAACCTGTCACTGAATTTAACGAAGAACTCAAACAACTTGCTGACGATATGGCTGAAACGATGCGTGCTGCCGACGGTTTAGGCATCGCCGGACCTCAGGTAGGTGTTTCGCTGCGTATTTTTGTCATAGATTTCGGCTATCTGGATTTCGTAAAAGCAGAGGAAAACGGCGAAAAGCCGAAAAGTGCCGAATTCCGTCCGATTGCCTTCATAAATCCCGAAATTACTGAAAAGGAAGGAAAAATAGTTTACGGCGAAGGCTGCCTCAGCGTTCCGAGATACAACGCCGATGTAGAGCGTGCCGAAACAATCGTCTGCAAATATTTCGATATCGAAGGTCATCCTCAGGAAATCAGGGTGAGCGGGCTTCCGGCAGTTGCAATACAACATGAAAATGACCATTTGGACGGTGTTTTGTTTATCGACAAAATCAGTTCCCTCAAGCGTGGAATCGCTCTCAAAAAAGTCAAAAAATTTCTCGGCGCGGTGCGTGAAAACGGCAGCAAGACCGAAACGGCTCTTTACGGAAAGGAATAAGAGGTTCTCTTGAAAAATTTGTACAGAAAATTCATCGGTTTTTCGGCGCGGCATACATATTTTATGATGATCTGCCTTCTTGTTGTCACATCTTTGGAACTGTTCTACATCAAGAACAATCTGAAAATCGATACCGATATCCGCGCTCTATTCAAGGGCGACAACGAAATGGTTATCGAACTTGAAAAAATGGAGAACATTGTCGGAAGTTATTCTACAGTTCTCGTCGTAGCGCAGTCGCCTGACAGAGAAAAAAATATCGAAGCTTTGCGGCAGATAAAGGCGAAAATCGACGGAAATCCGCTTGTCAGATTTGTCGAATTTGACAGAGATGTCGAATATCTTGAAAAAAACGCTCTTCTTTTCGCAACCACTGAAGAACTTCAAAAAATAAAAGGCGAAGTTCAGAATCAGATTGCCGAAGCAGTCAAAAGGGAGCTCACTTTAGGTGAAAGTGAGGAAAAATCTGATGAAAAAGCCGAGGAATCTTCCAATCTTACCTCTAAAATGGACGAAATTCTCAAAAAGGCGGAAGATTATCGTTCCAAATACAAAATGGACAAGTTCTACGAAGTTGAAAACGGAACTTATGTTGCAATGAAAGTGCGTCCGGCAGGAGGAGAAACCAATGTCGCCGACAGCAAAAAAATCGTCGATCTGCTTGAAAAGGCGATAGCGGAAGTTCAGCCGGAAAAATTGGGCGTCGAAGTCGAAGCCGGCGGAAATTTCCGCAACAAACTGCGCGAAATGACAGCGATATACAACGATGTTTTTTCAACTCTGGCAATCTGCATAATCCTGCTCTCGCTTACAATAATTTTTTATTTCAGGTCGCTCAGAGCACTTCTAATCGTCTTTTTTCCGCTTTCATCCGGAGTTTTGAGCGCGATTTCGGCGATGCAGTTCTTTGTCGGCGGATTCAACATCATTTCAGCATTTTCATTTACGATTTTATATGGTTTGGGGATAGATTTTTCGATCCATCTTTTGGGAAGATTCAGCGAACAGGCAGAACAAAGTTCAAATACCGAAGAAGCCCTGATGAAGTCGATGCCTGTTGTCATGCCGTCGATATTCTGCGGCGCGATAACGACTGTCGCAGCGTTTTTCTCGCTGATAATGATTGATTTCAAAGGCTTTTCCGATTTCGGTCTGGCTGCTGCGCTCGGCGTTTCGACCTCGTTTTTAGCGATTATGATTTTCTTCCCTGCGATAGTTTTCTTTTTCGACAGAATGAAACCGTTGCGGATAAAGGCTCGTACTACAGATTTTCTAGCTTCGGTCTATACAGCTTTTTCAAAAAAATCTTCGATAGTTTTCATCATTTTTCTTGTTATAACGGTGTTCGCTGCGATTTCCGTGAAATTCGGGGAAATTGAGTATGATTTCGACAACTTGACTTTCCCTGGAAAATATGAAGACAGTATCACAAACCGTTATATCGCTGCCCAGAAACGGGAGAAAACAGATGCGATTTCGACAGGGCTTCCATCGTTTATCGTAACAAATTCAGCCGATGAAACTGAGGACGCAACAAGAACTTTGGCGAAAATGAAAGCTGAAAAATCAACTTCGATTGAATTTAAGGATTTCATTTCGATATATACCTTTCTTCCTGAAAATCAGGATGAAAAAATTAAAATTATAAGAGATATCAAACGTTTAATTGATAGGAAAATCAATCTTTTTACAGACGCCGAAATCGAGAAATACAATAAAGATTTCAAACCCTATTTGGAAGTTTCGTCCACTATGGAAAAGGAGAAACTGCCGGATTGGATTACAGACAAACTTTCACTCAAAGACGGTTCTTCCGACCGCTTTATCATGGTCGCTTTAGGCGGCAACAAATCTGATGTCAACGATGTTATGAAAATAATAGACGAGTTCGGTACGATCCGTGGAAATATTAATAATTACAGATTGTTAGGCTCTTATATGCTACTTTCTGAAATAAAGAAAGTAATAGAGTATCATGTTCCTCTTGCGATAGTTTTTGCCTTTTGTTCAGTTTTTATAGTTCTCGTGCTGCTTTACCGTTCGTTTCTTAACGCGTTCGTTGTTTTTCTACCTCTCGCGGCTGGTATTCTCTGGATGATTCTCGTGGCTGTTATTTGCGGCATAAAGTTCAATGTTTTCAATATGATAATTATTCCTACAGTTATCGGAACCGGCATAGATTCAGCAATTCATATCTACTACCGTTACCGTTCCGCACCAGATAAAATGATCGAAAATCTCAAAAATACTGGGGGATCAGTTTTCTATTCGTCACTTACGACTCTTGTCGGCTTCGGCAGCGTCGCTCTTGCGAAGCATAAAGGTTTGCAGTCGATCGGGATCATGGCTTCGATCGGAATAGTCATGGTTACTCTGGTAAATCTCGTTTTTTTCCCAGTAATTATCAAATGGATCGAAGATCTCAGAAAGAAAAAAGCGTAAATTCGAGCTTTTCTGGCTCAAACTTCGTAAAATGACTTAGATGACTGCTGACATGTAGACCTGTTGCTATACAAAAAGTGGTATTTTTCTATCGTGGATGTGATTGCCGTGCTGACGGAAAGTTCTGATTCTTTTGCGTATTGGCGCAAGCTGAAACAGCGTTTGAAAGAGGAGGGAAATGAAACCGTGACAAATTGTCACGCTTTGAAAATGCCTGCAGCGGATGGCAAAATGCGCTTGACGGATGTCGGTGATGTCGAGCAGATTTTAAGGCTGATTCAGTCAATTCCGAGCAAAAAAGCGGAGCCTTTCAAAGTATGGCTTTCAAAAGTCGGGAGTGAAATAAAAAGAAAATCTGCGTGACAACATGACAAATGTCGAACTCATTCTGAATATGCTCGCAGAAGTTTCCGCGACCGAAATTTCCAAAAATGAAAATCCGGAAAACCTTGAACAAAGTGCACAGGTTGCTGTTTCTGGCGCGGAAGTCGCTCTGGATGCGAGAAAATCTCTGGAAAAACGAGGCGCAAAGACAATAAGCAGTAAAAATGCGAAAGAAATCGCGGATAAAAACATCTGTTTGGAAGGGAAAGAAAAAGATTCTTAAAACAAATCTTTGATTGAAAAATTCTGAGGAATTTGTGAACTTGCCCGTCACTCCTTGGCTCCCACTCCGGGGGAGCTGTCGGTCGCTGAGTTTATCGAAGCGGCGACTGAGAGGGAAACCGTTCCTTTTCGCCATCTCAAAACGGAAATGTGGGAAAATTAAGGATTATTTTTGGTTTTTTCGCCGACTTTTTTCGCTGAAAAATCAAGATTTTTTATTGTAATATTTAAAAATATGTTGACTAAAATTCTAAAATTTATATTTTTATTATCGTTATGTTTTTGTTCTTTAGATGATATGTGAAAAATAAAATCGAAAAAGAATTTTGGCTAAGAGGATAAACACCAATGACTGAAAACAGCACCAGCAGCTTAATAATGTATGTGACAGAAGACGGCGTGACGCGCATTCAGGCGACATTCGACCAGAATACTGTCTGGCTCTCGATAGATCAGATGGCAGAACTTTTTCAGCGGGATAAATCAACAATTTCGCGGCACATAA
Organism: uncultured bacterium; assembly: GCA_947305505.1. GTDB lineage: Bacteria > UBP6 > UBA1177 > UBA1177 > UBA1177 > UBA1177. Next base: position 19,986 of record CAMZDX010000024.1, read on the forward strand.
AAAATGTATTTGATGAGCATGAGCTTAGCAAAAATCGAGTTGTTGCAAATTTTGCAACAACTGCATCTGACGGGAAAACATATCAGGTCGATTACTACAATTTAGATGTAATTATTTCGGTGGGTTACCGCGTTAAATCGATACGTGGTACGCAGTTCAGAATTTGGGCGTTGAAAGTTCTGAAAGACTATCTGCTTAAAGGTTATTCCGTCAATCAAAGGATTGAACGCCTGGAAAATCGGGTGAGCAAAACGGAAGAGAAAATAGATTTTTTTGTCCGCACGTCTTTGCCTCCGGCTGAGGGAATTTTCTTCAACGGTCAGATTTTTGATGCCTATACATTTGTGTGCGACCTGATCCGCAGTGCGAAAAAACAGATAATATTATTCGACAATTATATTGATGACAGCGTTCTGAAAATGCTCGACAAGCATGGCGAATGCGTTGATGTCTGCATCTTTACCAAAAACATTTCTCAGCAGCTAAAGCTTGATATAGAAAAGCATAATTCCCAATATTTTCCGATTAAATTAGAAGTTTTCACAAATTCCCACGACCGTTTTCTCTGCATTGATGACACGGTTTATCACATCGGGGCTTCGCTCAAAGATTTGGGAAAAAAATGGTTCGCTTTCAGCAAAATGGAAATCGATACTGAGAGTTTGATGAAAAAATTATGATCTTGACCTTGTCGGCTTCGGCAGCGTCGCTCTTGCAAAACATAAAGGTTTGCAGTCCATCGGGATCATGGCTTCGATCGGAATAGTCATGGTTACTCTGGTCAATCTCGTTTTCTTCCCTGTCATAATCAAGTGGATCGAAGATCTCAGAAAGGGTAGAGACGCTTCCTGAAACGTATTCCGGGAGCGCTGGCGGCTCGCCTGCAAAAATCGAACTGTTGTTTTTTGTGAAAACTTAGAAATTAAATCCTACAGACGCGTAGAATCCGTCATTTGTCGGTAAAACAGAAACATTGTTCAACTCAAGATATTCGGCTTCTTTCTGCATTTTGAGTCCTTTGACTAAAAGGTATGTGCCACCTGCAAGTGAACCGGCAAACATAATTGAGCCAATTCCCAACATTGCTTTTCCGGCATTTCGTTCTGCTTTTGTCCAGTTGCCATGTGCTACTGTTACCAGAGCACCCACAATAGTTAAAGGTGTTCCAATAGGTAATATTCCAATAACCAAAACCGAGATTCCTGCATCGCGGTACATTTTTCCGTCATCTTTGAGTTTTGCGGCGTTTATTTTTCTGTCGTTTTCGCTCTTTTTTGTTTCTGCTTCAAGTCTTGATTTTTCGGCTTCCTGAGCTGCTCTTGTTTCTTTTGTTATTTCGTTTTGATAAGTTGAAATAACTTTTTCAACAATAAAATCAAGTGCTTCGCGCATGGATACTTCATCTCCGTTATAATTCTTTTTCGCACCGATTATCGTTGCCTCTTTTTCAAGATCGATAAGTTCTGATGAAATCGTGTAGATGCCGCCGAAAAAAGTGATTGTTGTTCTCATGATAGTGTCGGCTGAAAGAGCCTGTCCGAGCGGAATCTGGCAGTTTTTGTCGTTGCAGACTTTGTAAGATTCCTTTTTCATTTCCTTAATCATTGCCTGTTCCTGCCGCTCTTTTGAAATAACGATGTAGGTGTTTGAACTGATAATCGAAGCTCTGACATACTCAGTCGCATCGGAAAGAGTCTGTTTTGGAATTTTGCCGCTTCTGTCTTCAAATTCCATAACGGCGAGACGAAGTTTTTCATCATCTTCCGCGAACATCTTGAAAAATGCACAAAAAAGAACCAGGACAATACAGATTTTCTTCATTCTAAACCTCCAAAAGTAAAAAAAAGCTTCTAAAATTATTAAAAAATTCTGAATTTTTTTGGCTGAAATACTTGACTTGGGTGAAACCGGGTTACGCTTTGTTAATAATTTGCGTTGCGTTGCGTTGCGTTGCGTTGCGTTGCGTTG
>CAMZDX010000025.1 GCA_947305505.1 uncultured bacterium
TGCTGGTTTTCTTTTCGCTTTTTGCTGAGAAGGAAACTGTCACGATCTGGCATTCGTACCGAGGCGACGAGCAGAAGGCACTTGAAGAATTACGCAACAAATTCAACGAGTTGCAGTCTGAATACAAAGTCGATCTGCTGAATGTTCCGTATGATGCCTTCGCAAACAAACTGACAAGTGCGATCCCGCGCGGAAACGGTCCCGATGCATTTATTTTCGCTCATGAAAGAGTAGGGGACTGGGCTGAAAGCGGAATAATTTCGGATCTTTCCGATGTTTTGAGCGGCAATGTTTCAAACTCTTTGCTTCCTTCAACTCTGGACGCATTGAAATACAACGGAAAATACTGGGGATTTCCTCTTTCATTCAAAAGCGCCGTTCTTTTCTACCGCACCGATAAAGTCGAAAAAGTACCTGAAACTACTGACGAACTATTGAAATCGGCACAAAGTTTTACAGACGCAAAAAACGGGAAATACGGTCTTGCTTTCGAAGCGACTTCGGCATATTTCGCGGCTTCTTTCATCTACGGTTTCGGCGGAAAATTCTGCTTTGAAAACGGCTCGGAAAGGGAAGACGGCATGGCCTGCCTTGATGATAAAGGAAATGTAAAAGCACTTGAATTTATTGATAATTTAGTAAATAAATCGAAGGTTACGCCGCAGGAAGCGACTTCTGCGCTTGTTACGCAGCTTTTCAACGAAGGAAACTCAGCTTTTGTCATCAACGGACCGTGGTTTTTAGGCGAAATCGACAAAAATGTTCCCTATTCGGTCGCAGTGCTTCCGAAAGTTAGCGAAAGCGGCGAAGTTATGAAACCTTTCCTCACGGTCGAGGCTTATCTCGTTTCAAATCACGAAACTACAAACAAAAAAGGGGCTGCGGAATTCGGAAAATTCCTCGTTTCGCACGATGCAGCCAAAGTCCGCGCAATATCGGGAAGACAGTCTGTCGCGACAGCTTCGGTTTACGAGGATGAGGAGGTTGCAACTGACGAGATCCTCAATGTTTTCAAAAAACAGGCCGAAGTTTCAGTTCCCATGAGCAACAACCCGAAAATGAGAATGGTCTGGGAGCCTCTTGCTGGTGCTTTGAGAAAGGTTCTCCGCGGTGCAGATACCCCTGAAAACGCACTCGAAAGCGCGCAGCAGCAGTTCAAAATCTTCTCAAAACCGCTTCCGAAGGCGCAGAGCCCGGTTGTTTTTGTAATAATTCTTGTCATCGCGGCTGTTGCAGGGCTTGTTTTCACGGTCAGACAGATAAAAAAGTATAAATTTTTCGAAAAACTTATGTCGTCGCCGACACCCTATCTCTATCTTTTTCCTGCGATGTTCTCAATGCTCGTCCTTGTTTTTGTTCCGTTTGCGGTAGGGACGGCGGTCGCGTTTTTTGCCCACAAAAGCGGTGAATACCAGTTTGTAGGGTTTACGAACTTCATTTCGATCCTCCTTTCGAAAGATTTCCCGATAACCGATTCGCTTTCGTTCTATTTCACGCTTCTTGTCACGATTTTGTGGACGGCAGTGAATGTTTTTCTGCATGTTTCGATAGGTCTTGCGCTCGCTCTCATGCTGCGTGAGCCGTGGCTCAAACTTAAAGGCGTTTACAGAATGCTTCTCATAATCCCGTGGGCAGTTCCCAACTACATTACGGCACTTATCTGGAAAGGAATGTTCAACAGGCAGTTCGGCGCGATAAACGGAATCTTGCAGGCGATAGGGCTTGAACCCGTCAGCTGGTTCAGCGGCTTCTGGACTTCGTTTGCGGCAAATGTCACGACAAACACCTGGCTCGGTTTCCCGTTCATGATGGTCACCGCTCTCGGCGCACTGCAGGCGATCCCGCACGATCTCGAGGATGCCGCAAGCGTTGACGGAGCCAACGGATTTCAGCGGTTCAGACACGTAATCCTGCCGCTTTTGAAACCGGCGCTTCTTCCGGCAGTAATTCTGGGCAGCGTCTGGACATTCAACATGTTCAACATCATCTACCTCGTTTCGGGCGGCGAACCCGACGGCGCGACCGAAATTCTCATAAGCGAAGCCTACAAATGGGCGTTCCAGCGTCAGGAACGCTACGGCTACGCGGCAGCTTATTCGACCTTGATTTTCATAGTTCTTCTGCTTTATTCCAAAGCGACAGAAAAAGTCGGGAAGGAAAATTAGAGTTAAAACGGAGAAACAGATGAAGAGGATTGTAGAAATTATTATGTCAGCATTTTTGGCTTTTATTCTCGCTGCCTGCACGGGAACGGCATCAAACCAGGCCGAGAAAAACGAACAAAAGGGTGAGCAGAATTCCGCTCCCGCAGCAGAAACGGATGAAACCAAGCCGTCAGAAGGCGCGAAGGCGAAACTTCTTTACATGGGGCACGCAAGTTTGCGCATCACAACGGCTGAAGGGAAGGTGATCTACATTGATCCTTTTGTAGGAGAAGGCTACGAGCCGGCGGCTGACCTGATCCTTGTCACTCACGCCCACTTTGACCACAACGCTCTCGACAAAATCAAAAACCGCAAGGATGACTGCCGGACGATCACTTGGAAAGAGGCTCTCGCTGACGGAAAGCACCAGAGTTTCGATCTCGGTTATGTCAAGATCGAGGCAGTTGAGGCGGGATACAACAAAAATCACGACGTTAAGGAATGTGTCGGCTATATTCTGACGCTTTCAGACGGCGTAACCGTCTATGTTTCGGGCGATACGAGCAAAACCCAGCAGATGCCTGAACTTGCTGAAAAGAAGCTTGATTACGCATTTTACTGCTGCGACGGTGTTTACAACATGGATCTTCCAGAAGCGGCTGAGTGCGCGAAACTTGTCGGCGCCAAGCACGATATCCCGTATCATGTGATCGCGGCTAAGGACGGCAAGTATTTTGACCGTGAGAGAGCTGAGCAGTTTGATTCACCGAACCGCCTTGTGATCGGGGAAGGCGAGGAAATTGAGCTGGTTAAGTAACAAATTAATTTGTTGGCGGCAATATGAAAACCGCTTTGCTTGTGATCGATATGCAGAACGATTATCTTTGGGAGAAAAGGAAAGAGCGTTTTTCTTACGATACTACCAGACTGGTTGCTTCAGTTAATGATCTGATTCGTGAATATCATGATAAAAATCAGGATGTTATTTATATCCGCCACATCATTCAGAATTTATTTACGAACCGTCTTTTGTTCGGCTATTCGATTGCAGGAACTGAGGGCGCAGAGCTCTACAGTGGTCTGGATATTGTGTCGGATTACTGTTTCGACAAGTATTTAGGTGACGCTCTGACCAGCAGAAAACTGAACAAGTTTATACGTGAGAAAAGCTACGAGATGCTTCATCTTTGCGGTCTTGACGAATGCGGATGCGTTGCTGCGACAGCACTCGGTGCGGTAAAAAGAGGAATAAATGCCGCAGTTATTCGGGAAGGGACTGCAACGAGGTTCCCGGAAAATAAAATTAATGCAATCCGTAAAAAGCTGAATCTGGCCGGAGTCCAGTATGTCGGCACTGTGTCAGAATAACTGGAACTGTTTTTCAATCCTTGTTTTCGACTGTTTTTCCGCTATAATTTTTTTCGGTTATTTTTCACTTGGCTGGATCTCGTTTTCAATCAGATCTTCGGCAAGATTTTTGTAATCCAGATTTTCGATCCCGTATAAACCTTGTTCTATCTGGGTGCTGAGTTTGCTGGTGTAGTAAAGATCCATCGCTTTGCGCAAGTCGATTCCGAGTTTTTCGGCGAGATAACCGATGATTTTTGTTTCGAGTTCCTGTTTATAGAATTTGGCGAGTTTTTCCTGATCAACCATTGGAAATTACCTTGTAAAAGTTTTTGAATTTCAGGATTTTGGCAAGAACGTCCCCATTTACGATGCAGATCTGGTTGTTTGCCTTACTGTATCTGAGTTCCTCCAGAGCCCGCTGCTTGTCCCAAAATCCTTGAAAATACATGTTTACCGTTTTGAAAACATCGTCGTTGGCAACTTTGCCCGCTATTATGTCGTAATTTTTGTAGTTTTCCGAACCGCGTCTGCATTCACAGACGAACTCAAGCCAGTTTTCATCTTCGTTTTCGAATTTAAGGACTTTGTAAGCGGAAAGATCATCCTGCATTTCGAAGGAATTTACGAATCCTTCGCCGCCGTATCGCATCGCTTTTCGGGAAGCCCATTTTTCAGCCTGTTTCTGAAAATCAGTGACATAAAATCCTTTCCCGAAATCGAGAAAAGGTTTTGAAAAAGAGATGTCAGGATTTTTTACTATCTTGTTCGATCCGTGATAAACGATCATACAGCCACTCCTTTTTCTCTGACGAAATCGGTGATATCGTTGACAAGATATAATTCGCCCATAGTGTGAAGCACATCGTAACAGCGGACGATGTAATTATCCAAGATGCCGGTTTTATTGAGAATATCGTAAACTTGAGCCGGGATCATCTTCCACGAATAGGAAAGCTGATGGATAAGAAAAACTGAAAATTCCAATTCCTCTTTTTTGCACATGGAACACCTCAAAACGACAAAAATCCAAAAATTATACTTGCATTGAAAAATTTTTCAATCCTTGTTTTCGACCGTTTTTCCGCTATAATCCGGCGGTTTTTTTAGGAGCTTTTTAGCGATGAACACAATAAAAATCACAAACTGCACAGAGAACAATCTCAAGAACATAAGTGTTGAATTTGAAAAGGGAAAATTCACGGTCGTGACTGGTGTTTCCGGCAGCGGCAAGTCGTCGCTTGTCTACAACACGCTTTTCAAGGAGTCGCAGCGGCTCTATCTTTCGTCGTTTCCTGCGTGGCAGAGGAAGTTTTTCGGCGTAACTAAAAAGCCCGCGGCCGAGCTTATAAGCGGTCTTGATGCCTCTCTTGCAGTTGACCAGAGGGCCGATGTCGCGACTTCGGTTTCAACTGTCGGCACTTTTTCGGGGATCTACGACCTTCTGCGTGTCCTTTTTGCCCGTCATGCGGGGATTTCGCGCTCGGTTTTTTCCTTCAATTCGGCTCTCGGTTACTGCGAAGCGTGCAAAGGAAACGGAGTAGAGGATTTTCTCGACCCCGGTCTAATTGTTGCAGACTGGAAGAAGTCGATCCGCGAGAGAGCTTTGAAGATAACCGCTCCGAACGGCTACATAATCTATTCGCAGGTGACTCTCGATGTCCTTGACGAAGTATGCCGCGCACACGGTTTTTCGGTAGATACGCCGCTTTGCGAGCTTACTAAAGAACAGCTTGACGTCATATTTTTCGGCAGCGATAAGATAAAAGTCGCTTTCGGCAAGCACACCCTTGAAAGCCGCATGAAATGGACAGGGATCACGGCAAAACCTCGTGAAGAAGGCTACTACAAAGGGGTCGTCAACGTTATGGAAGAGATCCTGAAGCGTGACAGGAACCCCAACATCCTCCGTTTCGTCCGCTCGGTAAAGTGCAAAAAATGCGGCGGCGCAAGGCTTAACGACACCGCTTTGGCAGTCAAGATCGCAGGTAAAAACATTGCCGAGATATGCGATATGAATTTAGAAAAAGCAGTTCAATTCCTCACTGAAAATGCAAAGGAATTAAGTCTTGCCGAGCAGAAAATAATAAATGAAATCAACAAGTTGCTTCTTGAGCTCATAAACATCGGTCTGGGACACCTGACCCTTTCCGAAAATTCAAGCGAGCTCAATTCAAGCGAGATCCAGAGGATAAGGATCGCTTCGGCCGCATCGAGCCCGCTCAAAGGGACGACTTTCGTTTTTGACGAGCCGAGTATCGGGCTTAGCCGCGGAGAGCTGAAAAATGTCATTAGTCTACTCATAAAGATCCGCAACAACGGAAACACGGTGATTGCGGTCGAGCACGATATCGACGCGATCAGAATGGCTGACAATATCGTGGAAACCGGCCCCGGCGGCGGCACGGAAGGGGGAGAGATCCTTTTTTCGGGAAGAGTTGACGACTTTTTGAAAAACGCGGAAACCCTTGCCACTCCGACTGCACTTGCTCTCAAAAAGTATGAAAACGGCGCACCGGAGCTCAATTTTGGAAGTGAAATCATAAGCGGAAAACTCAATGCCGTATGCGGAAGATCGTCAGCCGAAAAGAAAGAGTTTCTTAATTCATACATCAAAAAACTTAAAGAAAAATCAATAACTTATGAAAAAATAGACCGCTCTCCGATCGGGCGCACCTCCAGATCGAACCCCGCTACTTACACCGGAGTTTTCGATAAGATCAGAGACTTGTTTGCCGCGACTGACGAAGCGAAAAAACGCGGTTTTTCGAAATCCCATTTTTCATTCAACGGAGAAGCGGGAAGATGCCCCAAATGCGAAGGCGGCGGCGTAATTGAGACAGGAATGAAGTTCATGGGAAGCGTTGAGACTGTTTGCGACAAATGCAACGGAAAACGCTTCATCGACGAAGTCCTTGAAGTCAAAGTGGAGGGGCTTTCGATCTACGACGTCCTCAATCTTACGGTCTCACAAGCACTTGATTTCTTTAAAGAAAATAAGCTAATTACAAAAACTCTTGACATAATGGCCCGTCTCGGGATCGGGTATTTGCTTCTCGGGCAGCCTTCATCCACGCTTTCAGGTGGAGAGGCGCAGCGGATAAAGCTCGCGCTCTGGCTTTCAAAGATAAAGGAAAATTCGGTCCTGATTTTTGAGGAGCCTACTGCCGGGCTGCATCCTGCCGATATCGAAAAGTTCGTCGGGATCCTGAAAAGTGTAGCGGAATCGGGAGTTACCGTCCTTGCAAGCGACAACAACCCGGTATTCTTAAGGCTTGCCGACAATGTCATCAGTTTCGGTGAAAACGAGAGCTTCTCACTTGAAAAAGAGGCTGCGAAAGATGGGAACTACGAGGCAGAACTCACTAAAGACATCGTTCTGCAGAGCATCGAAACGCACAATCTCAAAAATGTCGATTTGAAGATAAAACCCAATAAATTCAATGTTGTATGCGGTCTTTCGGGAAGCGGCAAAACGAGTCTTGCCTTCGACACTCTCTTTGTCGAAAGCATAAAGGCTATCCTCAGCGGAGTTTCGCCTTACGTAAAGACGTTTCTGCTCGGCAAAAACCGGAGTTCGGTCTCAAAGTGTGACGGACTGCGTGCAGGGATCGGCGTTTCTGCGAAATTTTCAGTCGCCGGGATACGCTCGACCGTAGGAACGCTGAGCGGGATCTACGAATTTGTCAGGATGCTTTTTTCGCGTGCCGGAAGGCTCGAAAACGGTGAAAAGTGCGCTTTCACGGCGGGCGATTTTTCTTTCAATTCCGAAAAAGGAACTTGTGGAAAGTGCTCTGGAACGGGTTTTATTCTAAGTTGCGATCTTGAAAAACTTTCGATAAACCGCGAGCTTTCTTTTGCTGACGGCGCCCTTGCGGCGACGAAGCAGGGGCGTTTTTACGCTGACAAAGACGGCCAGTTCATCCACACTCTTTTTGCGGCGGGGAAAAAGCTCGGGATCGATTTTTCAAAGCCGGTGAATGAACTCACTGAGAAAGAATTCGATATCGCGATGTCCGGTGCGGGAGAAGATGTTTTCGATGTGAATTGGGAATACAAGCGGGGAAATGTCACTGGAACGCACAGTTTCCAGGGGAAGTGGATAGGTTTTGCAAATCTCATAACCGATGAATTTTACAGGTCTCTGGGCAATAAAAACGAGGAAGAACTGCGGAATCTGATGGGTAAAACCGTTTGCCCTGAATGTCACGGAAAACGCCTGAAAAAAGAGCTTCTAAGTGTCAAAGTCGCAGGAATGTCGATAGACGAATTCTGTGAAAAGCCGGTTTCGGAAATCGGAAAGATTCTTGAAACGATAACTTTTGAAGATAAGACCGATGAAGAGATCTTCTGTAAAATAAAGGCTGAGATCGCTGAAAAAGTTAATAAGATCATTTCTCTTGGAATCGGCCACCTTTCGCTCTCACGTGCCGCTTCAACTCTTTCGACGGGTGAAAGGGAGCGCCTCAGACTTGTAAAAAGTGCGGCCGACAACCTGCAGAACCTGATTTATGTGATCGACGAGCCGAGCCGCGGACTTCATCCGCTTGAATGCGAGAATATGGCGAAACTTCTGAGGGAGATCGTGGAGAAGGGAAACACCGTGGTTGCGGTCGAGCACGTTCCCGAGATCATAAAATATGCCGACAACATCATCGAATGCGGCCCGGGAAGCGGCAGTAACGGCGGAAAAATCGTTTTTGAAGGAAACGTCGAGTCCTTGATAAAATCTGACTCTTGGACTTCTAAAACGCTCAACTTCAAACCGGTTTTGAAGGATTGCGGATTCTCTGATTTTCTTACAGTTTCAAACATTTCGAGAAACAATCTCAAAAATATCTCGGTTTCGATCCCGCTTGGAAAAACCACGGTCATTTCAGGACTTTCGGGAAGCGGAAAGACGACTTTGATAAAGTATCTGGCTGAAAATATTAAGGATATTCCTGTTTTTTACGACGAAAAAAGCACTGAAAACATTTCCGCGACATCATCAAACGTGGCGTCATTCGCCGAGTGTTTCGACAAGATAAAGAAGAAATTCGGAAAATCGTTCAAAATCACGAAAAATGACATCTGCAAAACCTGCAAAGGGCAGGGGAAAAACTCGGTTTCGATGGATTTTCTGGGAAATGTCGAACACTTCTGCGCCGACTGCGGCGGAACTGGATATGCGCCGAACATTCTTGAATTCAAGTACAAAGAAAAAAATATCGCAGAGATCCTCGATATGGAGAACAGGGATGCGGCTGAATTTTTTGAAGACGATTCCAACATCTCGAAAATACTGAACATTCTTGATAAATGCGGGCTCGGCTACATCAGACTTTCGCAAAGCGTTTCAAGTCTGTCTTCGGGCGAACTTTTGAGACTTTATTTCGGCAGAAGTTTTGCTGCAGCTACCGAAAAAAGTAAGGAAAAATCGATATTTATTTTCGATGAACCAAGCAGAGGTCTGCACTTCGCCGATGTAGAAAAACTTTTGGAAATCTTTAAAACGCTCAACGATTCAGGCCACACCGTAATCCTTGCCGAGCACAGAAGCCAGATTATCGCAAGCGCCGACTACATCATCGATCTCGGCCCCGGACGCGGCGAAGAAGGGGGAAACGTCGTTTTTCAGGGCAAAGTGAAAGATATCCTTAACTGCGCCGAGTCTGTGACTGGGAAGATGATAAGACAGCTGTCAATGTAAATTTTTCAAAGATAAATCTTCACAAACAAAAGCAAGAGACTATACTCTCGCGTCATTTTTTGTTTTTTATAAATTTTTGGAGGCTATTATGACTACAAGACTTGAAAATGCTCTTAACAATCATGTAAACGAGCTTAAAGCAAAGGGAACGGCTAAAGGCGACGAAATGGTCATCACCAAGATCCTTCCGCCCGAAGGCGCAAACGGCCCGCGTTATGTCGTTGAAGGTTACGAGCAGAAGTTTATCAAAATGAATTCAAACAGTTACCTCGGTCTTTCGATGAGAAAGGAAGTTATCGAAGCTGAGGAAGAGGGAACGAAGGCTTTCGGTGTCGGCCCCGGTGCTGTCCGCTTCATTTCGGGAACCCACAAGGCTCACGTCGACCTTGAAAAAAGGCTTGCAAAGTTCCACGGCAGAGAATCGGCGATGATTTTTTCGAGCGCTTACGTCACTTCGATGGGTGTTATTTTCCCGCTTATCACCAATGAAACGGTCATCATCAGCGACGAGCTCAACCACAACTGCATCATCAACGCGATGAAACTTTCCCGCCCGGCGCTCAAACTTATATACAAACACAACAGCATGGAAGACCTTGAAGCAAAACTTCAGGAAGCTGTAGGCAAAGGCAAAAGATGCATCGTCGTAACAGACGGCGTTTTCTCGATGAGAGGCGACTTCTGCCCGTTCGACAAATTCACCGCGATCTGCAAGAAATACAACGACAAATTCGAAGAAGGCGTAACGACCGTAGCTGACGATTCCCACGGTGTAGGCGCTTACGGCAAGACCGGAAGAGGAACAGAGGAAGTTACCGGCGCGAAAGTCGACATCCTTATCGGCACGCTCGGAAAATCATACGGCGTAAACGGCGGATACGTTGTCGCATCCAAAGCAGTAACCGAATTCTTGAGACAGACCGCTCCGATGTACATCTACTCGAACCCGATCACGGTCGGCGAGGCTTACGCAGTTCTTAAAGTTCTCGACATCCTTGAGAGCGAAGAGGGCATCAAACGCCTTGCTCACCTTGCCGAAATCACAGCAAGATTCGAGAAAGGACTCGTTGATAACGGCTTCGAGACGATCGCAGGCCCGCACCCCGTAACTCCGCTCATGGTCAGAGACACCAAAAAGACGGCAGACATCGTTGCATGGCTCACAAAGAACGGCGTTCTCGCAACGGCTATGAACTATCCGGTAGTTCCGAAGGGCGACGAAGAGATCCGTTTCCAGATCAACGCAGACCACACCGCAGCTGATATCGACTACGTAATCAACGTTCTGAAATCGTTCAAATAATCCATTTTCCTTTCTTGCATTTTCTTCTTTAAACATTAAAATCATTGCGCTTTTGTTTTTATGAGGTGCAAAATGAAGAAATTCTTTATTGTTTTTGCGCTGTTAGCAATATCTTTCATGATTTCGTGCGGCGGCGGAAGTTCAGACAATGACGGGAACACCAATAAACCCGGTTCAGTCGATATGCCTCATCTCACTCTCGGCAACATCTGCACCGGTCAGAGAGGCTGCTACAGTTATGACTCAAATATGGTAAAACAGGATAACGAGATCCCTTGTCCGGATTCAGCGAGTGACGATTTTTACGGTCAGGACGCGCAGTATCTCGACAAATGTACGGCTCAGAGTTTCAAAGCCACATCGAAAGTGGTTGTGGACAACAACACCGGTCTCATCTGGGAGAGATCAGCTTCAACCGAAAATTACACATGGGAAGACCGTGCAACGCACTGCAACAAGCTCAATGCCTCTAATTTCGGCGGGATCAGCACATGGCGTCTTCCTAATCCTCTGGAATTTATTACGATCGTGGACATCAGTAATAAATACGAACCTGCGACAAATTCAAATTTTACCGGAATGCCTTCATCGGAAAGCATACATCTGTATCTGTGGACAAACAGCGAATGCAAAGCCTTTGAGGACGACATGGTTTTCGGATTTAAACCGGCTTACGGTTATAACAGGAATATCCATACAAAAAACGGAGGAGGAAGACCCGAGACCTACAAAGTCCTCTGCGTTTCCGGAAACGAGCTTCTTCCCGCGACATCAGACGATTTTACGATATCTTCTGACGGTAAAACAGTCACTGACAATAGAACCGGTCTCATGTGGCAGAAAGAGCATGTGACAGGCAAAACATGGAAGCAGGCTTTGGCTTACTGCCAGAGTCTCAACACGCAGGAGCCGCCTTATGCAGGATATTCCGACTGGCGTCTGCCTAATAAAAACGAGCTGGCGTCGCTTATAAACTATGAAAGAACGGAAGTTCCTTTCACCTATTTCCCGGATGAGTCGTCAGACGGCTATTTCTGGACCTCATCTACACCTGCCTACAATACGAACCTTGCATGGGACGTCGATTTCCGTTTCGGAGACCTGAGCTCCGGTGTTAAACTTTATGAGGAATATGTCCGCTGTGTAAGATAACAGGACTGATTTCCAAAAAAATTGGTTATTTTTTTTATTTAATTATAATGACGCGTTTGTTTCTTTACTAATTGTTTTTTATGGAGTGTGAAATGGCTGAAAAGAAGGCGGCAAAGAAAGCCGAGAAATTCGATCCGAAGACCCTGACTTATTCCAAAAAATCAGGCTGGGACGGCATCAACGAAGCTAAAATGAAAGAAATTATGAACTTCGCTGAAGGTTACAAAAAATTCCTCACGGATGCCAAGACCGAGCGTGAAGCTGTCAACACGATTTTCGAACTTGCAAAGGCGAAAGGCTACAAAAACATCGAAAACGCAACAAAGAACGACAAGAAGATTTTCATCAACTTCGACAACGTTGCATGTGTTCTCGCTGAAATCAATCACACCGATTTCGACAAAGGCTGGCTCATGGTCGGTTCACACATCGACACGCCGAGACTCGACCTCAAAGGCTATCCGCTTTACGAGAAAGAGGATATGGCTTACTTCAAAACGCACTACTATGGCGGAATCAAAAAATATCAGTGGGTTACGAGAGCTCTCGCACTTCACGGCGTTGTAATCACCGAAGCAGGCAAAACGGTTAACGTTGTTGTCGGCGAAGACGAAAACGATCCTGTTTTCACAATTAACGATCTTCTTCCGCACCTTGCTCAGGAGCAGATGGAAAAGGGCGCAAGAAAGGTTATCGAAGGCGAGAACATGAACATTCTCATCGGTTCGATTCCTTACTCTTTCAAATATGACAAAGACAGCGTAAAACTCGCTATCCTTGATTTCCTCTACAAAAAATACGGTTTCAAAGAGGAAGATTTCGTTTCCGCCGAGCTTCAGCTTGTTCCGGCAGGAAAGGCAAGAGATGTCGGCTTCGACAGAAGTTTCGTCGGTGCTCACGGTCAGGACGACAGAATCTGTGCTTACAGTGCGTTGCAGGCAATTTTCGATGCAGGCAAAACGAAAGAGAACAAGTTTGCGATGTTCTTCGACAAAGAAGAAATCGGCTCGAAAGGCAATGCCGGTGCAAACTCCAACATTCTTGAAAGAGCTGTCAACAAACTTATAAACCTTTACGGAAAAGGCGATTACAATACACTCATCAACTCTCTTGCAAACAGCAGATTCCTTTCATCCGACGTCAACGCAGGTATCGAACCTGAATGGGCAGGTGCTTTCGAATCGATGAACGCAGGCAAAGTAGGCTGGGGCGTCTGTCTTACGAAGTTCACGGGTGCAGGCGGCAAAGGAAACTCCAACGAAGCACACGCTGAATTCGTTGCAAAATGCAGAGCTGCTTTCAACAAAGACGACGCACGCTGGCAGACAGCAGAACTCGGAAGAGTCGATCTCGGCGGCGGCGGCACGATCGCTATGTTCATCGCTGAATACGGAATGCAGGTTCTTGATGTCGGTACGCCGATCCTTTCGATGCACAGCCCGTTTGAAGTTGCTTCGAAGGCTGACCTTTACAACACCTATCTTTCCTACAAAGCATTTTACAAATATCTTTAACTACTGACGGTTTTTTCATGCAAAAAATTCTTATAATTTTCATTGTTTTTCTACAGTTTTTCTCTGTTTTTGCGGATGATTCCGCTCAAAAAAACGAGAAAAAACAGGCGAAATGGGAATTTGTAAGCGAAGAGGACGGGCTTAAACTTTACGAGCGCAACCACGAAGGTTCCGATATCAAAGAAGTCAAGGCGGTCGTCACTTATCAGGGAACGATCCAGGAAGCTGTCGATATTATGTTCGACAGACTTAAACATCCGCAGATATTCAAATATATAACATTCTCGGATGTTCTTAAAAAGAACGACAAGTGCGACTGGTCTTATAACCAGATTTCGGTACCGGTGGCTTCCAACCGCGATTATTACGTCAAATCATGCAGAGTTGACAACAAAGACGGCTCGGTCTCTGTAACCTGGGTTCCTTTCGACGATCCGAAATATCCTGTGACTGACAAGTTTGTCCGTGTAGCCGACAACAAAGGCTTCTACAAATTTACGCAGGTAGAGCCGGACAAAATCAAAGTCGATTACTACATTTACAACGATCCGGGCGGCTCTCTTCCCGTTTTTGTCAAGAACATTGCGGCAAGACAGGCCGTTAAGGATACGTTGTGGACGCTCCACAAAGAAATAATGAAGCGCCGCGCGGCATCGAAAAAATAGTCATCGCTTATTCAATCGTTTTATTAGTTCGGAGACGATATGTCTGATTTTTCAACAAAAAAAACGCTGAAGCGTTCGATTGGAACAAATTTCAAACTGAAAGAACCCGACATGTACAAAGTCGTTATGCTGAACGACAATTACACCACAATGGAGTTTGTTGTCGAAATTCTGATCGACATTTTCGGAAAAAGTGAAGCTGAAGCGCGCAAAATCATGCTTGCAGTGCATAAACAGGGACGCGGAGTCGCAGGAATTTACGTCTACGACATCGCCGTTTCCAAAATTGCGCAGGTCGACGAAGCGGCGAAAAAGAAAGGTTTCCCGCTCAAATGTATCGTTGAAAAGGAGTAACTATGGCGGAAAAAGATAATATGTCGCTGCCGTTTTCGTTTGAAGTGGCTAAAATTTTCAGCATGGCAATCGAAGATGCAACCGACAACAAAGACGAGTTCGTGACTCCGGAACATCTTCTGTTTCAGCTGCTTTTCAACAGGAAAGTAGTCGGACTTCTCGAACATTTTGATGTCGATGTCTCGGAAATGAGGCAGAATGTCAGGGAATATCTCGAAAAATATGTTCCCAAAAGCTCGAAAAACGGGAGAGTCGTTCCGTCTGAATACCTGAACATGTGCCTTCTCGATGCGGCAAACAATGTTTTCGGCTCACAGCGGACTCGCGTCGAAGTGACCGATCTGATCGTAGCGATTTACGATCTCGGTGACAAATCGTATTCCTCAAGTCTGCTCAAGGCTAACAACATCAAGCGATACGATCTTCTGAGCGCGATCGCACACGGCGGATTTTCCGAAACTGAAAAGCCGGAAGAGGCTGAAAATGTTGAATTGAATCCGGAAGAGGCAGAAAAATCGCCATCCACGCTTGAACTTTTTACGGTAGATCTTACAGAAAAAGCCCGTTTGGGAGAGCTTGATCCGATAATCGGTCGTGAAGAGATCATCGAGCGGACAATCCAGATTCTTCTCAGGCGCAAAAAGTGCAATCCTGTTCACATCGGTGATCCCGGAGTCGGCAAAACTGCGATAACCGAAGGTCTGGCTCAGAGAATTGCGCGGAATGAAGTGCCGAAGCAGCTTTCAGGCTACCGCATTCTTTCGCTCAACATTTCGCGCCTTATCAGCGAATGCCGCTTTATGGGCGATTTGGAGCGGACAATGAGCAAACTCGTCTCTGCCTTGAAACAGGAAGAGAAAATCATTGTTTTTATTGATGAGATTCACAATCTTGTCGGGGCAGGGAGTGCAGGAAATTCGTCGATTGATGCGGCTAACATCCTGAAACCGGTTCTTGAAGAAGGGACTATAAAATTTATCGGCGCGACTACTGCTACCGAATACAGAAAGTTTTTTGAGAAGGATGCCGCTCTTTCAAGAAGATTTCAGAAGATAAATGTTCCGGAGCCTTCGAAAGAGGAAACTTTCCTGATTTTAAAGAGCTTGGCTGAAAAATATGAGTCTTTTCACAATGTTAAATACAGTGATGAGGCTCTCCGTGCGGCTGTGGAACTTTCTTCGCTTTACATCACCGACCGTTTTCTGCCCGACAAAGCGATAGATCTGATCGACGAGGCGGGAGCGGCTTGCAACATGCAGGCTAAGAAAATAAAGGTTGTAAAGCCGGAGCATATTGAAAAAGTCACCGCTTTTCTCACAGGAAAGAAGGAAACAGCTGTAAATTCTGACGGAATGAAGCAGCTTAAAGGGTTAGAGGCGGCTCTTTCAACTGAGATTTTTGGTCAGAACGAGGCGATTTCCGAAATTGTGAGAGCGATAAAAAAGAGTTATGCAGGGTTCAAAAATCCCGAAAAACCTGTCGCTTCTTTCCTTTTCGTAGGCTCGACCGGAGTCGGAAAAACGGAGCTTGCCCGCGTGCTCGCAGACAAAATGGAAATGCCGCTTATCCGCTTTGATATGAGCGAATATCAGGAAAAGCACACAGTTTCCAAACTTTTCGGCGCGCCTCCCGGATATGTCGGATATGAAGAGGGCGGACTTCTCACCGAAGCGATAAGAAAGCAGCCGACTTCGGTTCTTCTTCTTGATGAAATCGAAAAAGCACACGCAGACATTTACAATTCGCTTCTTCAGATCATGGATTATGCGACTCTGACTGACAATGCTGGGCGTAAGGCTAACTTTAAAAACGTAATAATTATAATGACTTCCAATGCCGGAAGCAAAGACGCCGCAAAAAAACAGGTAGGCTTTGAATCACATTCTGAAAACACTTCCGCTTTCAAAGAAGCTGTAAAAAATACGTTTTCGCCTGAGTTTCTGAACAGGCTTGACCACATTGTCTATTTCTCGCGCATAACGCCTGAAATCGTTAAGAAAATCGTCAAAAAGAATGTTTCGGCGCTTGCAGAAAGGCTCGTTTCCAAAAATATTGAACTTTCAATCACCGAATCCGCTGTCGCACACTTGGCTGAACTCGGTTTTTCGACGGTTTTCGGCGCAAGAGAAACGGCGAGAGTAGTGGATAAAGAGCTCGAAAATCTTCTTCTTGACGAAATTCTTTTCGGAAAATCGAAAAACGGCGGAAAAATAAAAATCGATTTCAAAAACGGAAAACTTATAACTGTTAAATAGAGGTAACATTATGAAACTATTAAGAAATTCTTTTTTATTTGCAATTTGTGCGCTGATGTTTCTTGCATGCGCTACGGCTTCTGTAAAAGGGGAAAAAGCAGTTGCGCAGGGAAGCGATGACGGTTCGATGACCGCAGAAGAGATTGCCTACATCAATAATCCTGAGGAAAGGCATCTTCTCCAGAATAATGTCGAAAAGGATAACGAGATTTTGAGAAAAGTTTCGATTCCGGCAAAACTTGGAGCAGAAGGCTACGATGTTCTTGAAAATTATATGAAAGAAGCTATCGGAACCGGAGTAGGGATCGCGGCTCCGCAAGTCGGAATAAACAGGCGTCTCATCATGGTTCAGAGATTCGACAAAGAAGGAAAACCTTTTGAATTTTATTACAACGCTGTGATTAAAGAAAAAAGAGGTGAAAAGGTCGTCGGATGGGAAGGCTGTCTCTCGATTCCGGCAGGTTACGGACAGGTTGAAAGGTGGCAGGATATCGATGTCGAATACGATGTCATGAACGGCGACAAATTAGAGCGCAAAGTCGAACGCATCCAAGGTTTTACAGCTGTTATTTTTCAACACGAAACAGATCATTTAAACGGCATTCTCTTCATCGATATAAAGACAGCCGATCCTCTGATGACGGCCGAAGAATACCGCGAAATGAGAATGAAAGAAAAGGCTGAAAAAGAAGCTCAGGAAAAGAAAGACGAATAATTTGCGGTTTTAAAAGTTCTATGAATCTGCTTTTACTCAATCGAAGCGATCTGATTGCTGAAAATAAAGCCGAGATTTTCGGTGAAAAAGTCAGGCACCTTAACGAAATTCTGAAGCTGAATCCGGGAAACGAAGTCAGAGTCGGAATTTTGAACGGTAAAAAAGGAAAAGCTGTAATTGAAAAAATTGAAACGGAAAAAGCGGTTCTTTCTTTTGAACTTTATGAAGATCCGCTTCCCAAAATCCCTCTTTCAGTCATCGTTGCGCTTGCCCGGCCGAAGGTTCTTTCACGCCTCATTTCAGACCTTGTTTCCTACGGAGTCGAAGGGATAGAAATTATCCAGACATATTTCGGAGACAAAGGTTATTGGGAAAACGAATTGTTTACAGAATCCGGACTTGCCGAAGCTGTTGCAAAAGGACTTGAACAGAGTATGGACACAATTCCGCCGAAAATAAGTCTGGTTAAGCGTTTCGGACCCTATTCAAATGATGTTTTGCCAAAATATTCAATAAATTCGAATTGTTACATCGCTCTACCCGGAGAATTCCCGAAAATCGGGGAAATTGAAAAAGGAAAATCGAACATTGTTGCTGTAGGACCCGAAAGAGGCTGGACAAAATACGAAGCCGCGCAGTTTTTGAAAGCCGGCTTCAAACCTGTTTCGTTAGGGAGCAGGATAATAAGGACCGAAGCGGCAGTCCATGTTTGTGCTGCGCATTTTATTTAAGGTTATTTATTCTTATTCACCGGGCAGACTCTGACGCAGTCGCCGCATTTGATGCATTCGATAGAATTGACTTCTTTTACGGGGTCGATACCCATGGGGCAGTGTTTTTTGCATGCGGAACATGAGATACATTTATTTTGATTCAATTTGATTTGTAAAAGTGAAATGCGGTTGAAAAATCCCAGAATGAGTCCGAGAGGGCAGATGTAGCGGCAGAAGGCTCTTTTTTCTCTCATAAAATAAAGGATGAAGAAAATCGTGAGAGCTGTTTTCCACCAGAAAGTTAGTCCGATCGAAGCCCGCAAACCGGAATTTGCAGCGATTATCGGGATGCCTGCGACGATAAGTCCGGAGGGGCAGACGTATGCACAGAAGCCCTGAGCAAGTCCGAAAGCGGGAATTAAGAGAACGAAGAAAAAAAGATTAAACCATTTTATATAACGTAATTTCTGAGGCAGTTTTGCTTCTATATTTTTCCACGGAGAAATCGAATAAAGAATTTCCTGAAAAAATCCGAACGGACAGACGTATGCACAGGTCGCTCTTCCGAGTATCGCGCCTGCTGCAGAGAGTGTTCCGAGTGCGAAAAACGGGATCATCGAGGCATATTTTATGACATACTGCAAAGTTCCGAGCGGGCACCCGAAAGCCATCGACGGACAGCTGTAACAGTGGAGTCCGGGAGCGCAGAAAGTCTTTGTCGGGCCGTTGTAGGGTTTCCCTGAAAGGAAGTTGGAGATAAACGGGTTCTGTATTATAAGAAAGAATAATTGTATCAAATTGCGTTTTAAACCTGTGTTTTTTAATTTGTTTAAAAAAGAAGACGTATTTTTTGTCATTATGCCTCCTTTTTTTCTTCGCAGCTGAATTTTTCGAGAATCTTTTCAAAGATGTTTTCATCGTATAAACCAATGCAGCTCATGCAGATGTTTTTTCCTGCCGCTTTGACTAGATCGGTCTCTTTCGTGCCGTATTCATCGATTTCGGCGGTGAATGTCCTGACGATGAAAAGTGCCGAAACAATGAGAATTATGACGATCGCAATGATTCTTTTCTTCATTTTTTCTCCGTTTCCTTCATTGCAAAGAGTGCTGCACCGAGAGCGCCCATAAGTTGTGAAAATTTATCGGTTTTTATTTCAGAACCGAAAAGTTTTTCAAGGTGGAATCTTACCGGTTTCAGCCTTGAAACACCGCCTGACATGAAAAATGGCGCTTCGGGGCGCGTTTTACGGGCCATGAAAAATGTGTTTGCCGCAACCATTCTGGCAAGGGATGAGGCTATGACATTCTGCGGAACATCGCGGGAAACCATTGAAATTACTTCGCTTTCTGCAAAAACTGTGCAGGTCGAATTTATTTTGACAGGTTCCACTTTTGAAATATCGAGATTCGCGAATTCTTCAATCGAAAAACCGATCCGTTCCATCATGACTTCCAGGAATCTTCCGGTTCCGGCTGCGCAGCGGTCATTCATCGCAAAATCTTTGATTCTTCCGTAATTATCGATAGTTATAACTTTGCTGTCCTGTCCTCCGATATCGATTATGGTTTTGATTTCGGGATGCGAGTGAAGAACTCCGAGATAGTGGCATGTGATTTCGGTAGCTGAAAAATTTGTCAAGGTTTTCGTGCTTTCCCTGCCGTAGCCTGTGACTGCCGAAGCCGTAATATTTTTAAGATTTTCGGGTATCAGTTCAATCAGCCTGGCGTAAGTTTTGGCCGCGGAGGCGACAGTTTTTATGATTTCCGAAAAAATCATCTCTTTTTTGTTGTTGATAAGAACGATTTTGCCTGTTCTCGATCCGATATCGATTCCGCAGAAAATTTTGTCTGAACTTTCCATTTTCCCTCCAAAAACAGGTAAATATACACAAAAAAATTAAAATAACAATTGCAGAAAAGGCGTTCTTCTGATAAATTGCGTCGTTTTTTGTGCGGGGATAAATGATTTACTACCTTTCGAAAAGTTCAATCGGTTTTCCTCCTGTCGAAAATGCCGAGCCTGACGGTTTTCTGGCGATCGGCGGCGATTTGAGGCCGGAAAGGCTTCTTCTTGCCTACAAGTCGGGGATTTTTCCGTGGTATTCGGATGAAAGCAGGATCTCATATCAAGGAAGCAAGATCCTCTGGTGGTCGCCCGATCCGCGCTTTGTCCTTTTTCCCGAAAAACTCCATGTTTCGAAAAGCATGAAAAAAGTCCTCAAATCTGGAGAATTTACGGTGACTGTCAACACCGCCTTTCCGCAGGTCATAAGCCGCTGCCGCCATGAAGTCCGCGTTCATCAGGAAGGGACATGGATCACCGACGACATGGAAAAGGCCTACAACCGCCTTCATGTTCTGGGCTATGCGGTGAGCGTCGAAAGCTGGCTTGCCGGCACCGACATCCTTGCAGGAGGGCTTTACGGCGTGATGATAGGGAAGGCTTTTTTCGGCGAAAGCATGTTTTCGACTTATCCGAACGCATCGAAAGCCGCTTTCATCACTTTTGTCGGCAAACTTCGCGAGATCGGCTGCCCTATAATCGACTGCCAGGTCGAAACCGAGCATCTGAAATCGCTCGGAGCCGAATTTATCCCGAGAAAAGAGTTCCTCGAAATCGTCGGTAGAGCAGCAGAGGCGGGGAGAGTGGATTTTTAGCCCTTAAAATTGATTTTTGTGAAATAAAATCGTCTTATTTAGTGTTGTTTACGCGGTTTTTTGGTCTGTTTCGCGTGAGGATGCTGTGAAAAAGCTGATTTTTGTTATAGTTTTTCTGAGTTTTTCAGTTTTTGCCGAAAGTTTTTCGCCTGAAATTCCAGGCGGTGATGTTTTTTTAGGCGACGAAATTGCTGTAAAGGTCAAAATCCAGCCGTCTGAAAACATTTCTGCGGTTTTTAATGAAAAATTTGCCGATGCAAAAATCAGAAAAGTCGAGGCAGCTCCTGAAAAGGACGCTGTTTTACTCAAAATAGTCGTTTTCAAAAGCGGTGAAATCGAAATCCCCGAAATAAATATCGTTTCGGGCGGCATTTCGGGAACGGTCGAACCTTTCAAAATCACAGTTCAGACAAGAACTGAAGAGAGCGACACTGAACTTCGCGGGCTTAGGGAAAACGCCGAAATCCGCGAAAAAGACTACACTTTGCTTTATGCCGCAGCCGCATTGCTGCTTACCGCAGCACTTGTTTTCGCCTTTATAAAACTCAAAAAGAAATTTGCTAAAAAGGCGGTCGAAAAAGTGCCCGAAGTCGTTCCTGCCGAAGTTGCAAAAGAGTTCATCAAAAAGGCCGAAGCAAAAAGAAAAGAAGGCGATTTTGAGAGTTTTACAGACCTTGTAACACTTGGCATGAAAACTTATATGTCGTTGATATCACACAAAAATTATGTCGAAATGACAACTTTTGAAGTCAAACGCGCTTTAAAACGCGACCATA
>CAMZDX010000026.1 GCA_947305505.1 uncultured bacterium
CGTGACGAAGGCAACAAACGCGCTGCTCTCGCTCTTGCAATGTTCACATACAGAATCAAAAAATACATCGCTTCCTACGCTGCAGCAATGGGCGGAGTCGATGTAGTAATATTCACAGGCGGAATAGGCGAGAATGTCGGCGAGATCCGCGAAAGATCAGTCGAAGGACTTGAGTTCATGGGCATCAAGATGAACAAAGAGCTCAACAACACGATCTGCGGAACCGAAGCAGTCGTCAGCACCGACGATTCCAAAGTTAAAGTTATGGTCATCCCGACCAACGAAGAACTCGTTCTTGCAAGGGATTCCAAGAAACTTTACGAAGAGAAGTTCGGCAAAAAATAAGTTCCCGAAGTGAATTTTTCTAAGATTCTCCTTACTTTTTCATAAAAAAATCTCCATTTTGTGATTTTTTAGCTGTTTTTATCTCTTGAAAATTTACCATATACTGCCGATTTTTTATCTAATATTAAAATTTTAATTGACTAAAATTCTAAAAATTATACTTTTGTTGTTGTGTTTTTGTGTTGTTGGGTAAAATATGAAAGAAGATGTTGTGATTCACAGTGAAAGTGATTTGAGATCCAAAATCTACATTATTCGCGGAAAACAGGTGATGCTTGACTTTGATCTGGCTGAAATATACGGCTATTCGGTGAAGGCATTCAATCAGCAAGTCAAAAATAATATTGAGAAATTTGATGAAGATTTCAGGTTTCAGCTGACTTGGGAGGAGATGTTCGAAATTTCTAAATGTTCAAGGTCAAAATTTTTGACCTTGAACGAAAAAGGCACTCGAGGGAGTAATATTAAATACCTTCCTTACGCGTTCACAGAGCAAGGAATCTATATGCTGATGACAGTTCTTCGCGGTGATCTGGCTATTAAACAGAGCAAAATTCTGGTTCGCCTTTTCAAAGCGATGAAAGATTACATCATTGATAAGGAACATCTTGTAGGGTATGACGATGTTGCAAAGCTTGCGCTCCAGACTTCGCAAAACACCAAAGATATTGCGGAAATTAAAGAATATATTCACGGTTTTAGCCAGATTGAAATTCCAAAGAATCTTTTCTCTTTAAAGGGAAAAAATGTTGAAGCGGATAAAAATAATCTGAAAATCGATATTTCGGACAAAATTCTTCTCATTCGAGGTCAGTATGTGATGACCGACAGAGACTTGGCGGAGCTTTACGGTGTTGAAACAAAGAGACTTAATGAACAAGTCCGCAGAAATATTGAAAGATTCCCGTCGAACTTTATGTTTCAACTCAATGAGAGTGAATTTGAATTTTTGAGGTCGCAATTTGCGACCTCAAAAACAGAAACCAGAGGCGGTCGTCAATATTTACCTTACGTCTTTACCGAACAGGGTGTGGCAATGCTTTCCGCTGTTCTAAAAAGCGATACTGCGGTGCAGACAAGCATCATGATTATGGAAGCTTTTGTCGCTTTACGCCGGTTTGCGCAGACAAATTCCCAAATTTTTCAAAGATTGGATTTTATGGAAAAACGGCAAATAACCAGTGAACTTCACCAGTTAGAATCCGACAGAAAAATCGATGAACTTTTCGACAAAATGGACAGATACAAAATCGAGGACAAGCAGGGAATTTTTTTTCAAGGTCAGATTTTCGATGCTTATGCGAAATTCGAGTCATTTATTGCTGAGGCTGAAAAAGAGATCGTTCTGATTGATAATTATGTTGATTTAAGTGTTCTGGAACGCTTGGCAAAGAAAAAAAGCGGTGTGAAAGTCACAATTTTCACTTGTTCTAAGACAAAAATCACACCTCTTGATATCCAGAAATTCAATGAACAATATCCGGTGCTTGAACTGAAACATACAGAAAAAATCCACGACAGATTTTTGATAATTGACAACCAAATCCTTTACCACATCGGTGCATCTCTCAAAGATTTAGGCAAAAAATGCTTCGCTTTCGAAATCTTGGATTCATCGTGGATTACGGAAATTATGGGAAATTTGTGAACTTGGCTCTCACTCTGGGAGAGATGTCGGTCGCTGCTGTAGAGCCGTAACCTGATACGGCTCATTGGTTGGTGTAGGATAAGGCGGTGTTCCGTTTTCGCCATCTCAAAATGGGAATATGGGAGATTTTATCTGAAAAATATTCACCGTTGCACTTCGACATTCGACCCGTCTGCGGCGGTAAACCACTTTCCCTCGCCACAATGGAGAGGGAATAAAATGGTGAGGTCTGCGCAAAATGCGGCCTCCATAACTTACCCTCTACCGTACACAACGGACATTGCGGCTGTTGATCTTACTGATATAAAGGATTGCGCCCATATCAAAGTATACGCTCCATGCGTCGTCTGAGTCATCATATCGCTCAGAGGAAGACCAGAAATATCCGGTTTCTCCGAATTTACTACCACCAGCTGAACCTGCTGAGCAGCCGCATGACGAATCCTTTGAACAGCCGTAGGAGGAATTCCGGCAGCCGCTTGACAGGCAGGTGTCTCTTACGTCACAGTCACCGTAGGGCATTTCTGTGGCCGGACAGTTTACAATAAGTGTTCTGAGTTCATCTATTGTCGGAGGACGCCAGTTGCCGTATCCGCCTTCAGCATGGCTGTAACAGTAGGAAAGCGCATTAAGCCAGGTCACCGGTTCATCTGCTTTTGCAGACCACATGAGTCCGCTTGACGGATCAAAGCACGGGGTAGTGCTTGTCGGACTGCATTCAGGAAGCGAAGACGGGCTGCCGCTTGCGCAGGTTATGCCGTTCCAGTTGTAACCGGAATCGCATTTGCAGGAATAAGTGGTATCTCCTGTTTCGATACATTCTTTGGT
The DNA here is from genome assembly GCA_947305505.1 of uncultured bacterium. Classification (GTDB taxonomy): domain Bacteria; phylum UBP6; class UBA1177; order UBA1177; family UBA1177; genus UBA1177. The sequence goes on from CAMZDX010000026.1 coordinate 2,822, forward strand.
CGAGTTCTCAACATTCTGACACGGATTCCGTTTGCACCGGTTTGCCGGGCTACATCCGTGACTAAATACCAAATTGCTGTCTGTACAGGTACTGCCGTTCCAGTTGTAACCGGAATTGCATTTGCAGGAATAAGTCGCATCTCCTGTTTCAATACATTTTCCTGTCGAGTTAGCAATATCAAGACATGGGTTAGGGTCGCACGGGCCTGTCGGAGTTGCACCAGTGTCGGTATCATTATCAGGAGTCAGATCACCTGAAGTCGTATCCGTATCTGCGTCATTATCGGGAACCTGGGTATCGGAACTGCCTGTATCATTGTCAGCCGCGGAATCACTGCCATCTTGTGCGGTATCAGACTCATTGTCGCTGTCACCTTGTTCCGAAGGTTCGTCTGAATCATCACCATGTCCCGAATTGTTTGAGTCTCTGACGCAGACATTATCCCTGGTTTCACACACAAGGCCTTCATTGCATGTTCCGTTGCCGTAACACTCTCCGTAAAGTTCTCCGGTGTTCCTTCCAGATTCACCATCTTCGACCCCAATCTTCGAACCGCCTCCGTCGCATGAAACGATACAGATCAAAACTGCAAAAAGTGCTAAAACCAAAAATTTTTTCATTTTTCCCTCCTTTGAGCCGTGTCAGGTCCCGGCTCAGCACTCCATCTCGAAAAAACCGCAACATTTTAAGTGCTTTCAGGCCGAAGGCAAGTTTTTGCTTCGCTCAGAAGAGATCGCTGTGACTTCCTGTCCGGTACAAAGAAAGGACAAGAACATCTTCCAAAATTTTGTAAATCAGAAGCCAGTCGGGTTCGATATGGCATTCTCGGTAGCCGCTGAAAATGCCTTTTAATGCGTGATCCGAGTATTTTTGCGGAAGTTGTTCACCGTCAGCGAGCATAGAAATGACTTTTTTAAGTTTAGGGATGTCGCAGCCGCGCTTCACTGCCTGTTTGTAGTCTTTCTTGAACTGGGTTGTTATCTGGATCGAGTATTTCATCAGTTCTCAAGTTCTTCAAAAAGTTCATCAACGCTTGAAAATCTTTTTGCATTTGGATCTTTGATCATGCGTTCACCTTCTTCCAGTGCCGCTATTGTTGTTGCATTCGGATTTTCAAAACGAACCTCGAACGGTAATCCGTTGTGGTAAATCGCCTGCCTTAAAAAGACATTGATCGCCGTCGTCATATCCATTCCTAGATTGGCAAAAAGCTGCTGAGCTTCCTGCTTTACAGTTCTGTTCATCCTGATAGTCATGCTTGTGTCTGTTTTTACTGCCATAATTCATCTCCATCCAACCAAAACAAGTATTATTATATTGCTTTTATGTCTATTGTCAATACATTAAACTGATTTTATGTCGTTATATGAGAAAATCACCGAATTACAAAATTCACAGCCTTGTTTTCAATCCGTTTTTCGCTATAATCCGCCGGTTTAACCTTAATTGGAGGTAAATATGAATAACTACAAACATGATTTTATCGATTTTATGGTCGAATGCGAAGTTCTCACTTTCGGTGATTTTGTCACAAAAAGCGGCAGAAAAACCCCGTTTTTCGTAAATACCGGCAAATACCGAACGGGCGAGCAGATCGCGAAACTCGGTGAATTTTACGCAGAATCTATCATGGAAAACACAAAAGGGGAGTTCGATGTCCTTTTCGGACCGGCCTACAAAGGGATCCCGCTTGCAGTTTCGGCATCTATTGCTCTCAGCTCGAAATTCGGCAAGAATGTCTCCTTCTGCTTCAACAGAAAAGAGGTCAAGGATCACGGCGAAGGGGGAAACCTCATCGGCCACAAACTTCAGAAAGGTGACAGAGTCCTCATAATCGAAGACGTAACCACGGCCGGAACAAGCATCCGCGAGACAGTTCCGCTCCTCAAAGCGGCAGCTGATATCGAACTTGCGGCACTTTCAGTCTCGGTCAACAGAATGGAACGCGGAACGGGCGAAAAGAGTGCCCTTGATGAGATCCATGACGATTTCGGAATGAAAACTTTCTCCATCGTAAACATGGCGGAAGTCGTCGAATACCTCTACGGCCGCAAAGTAGGCGGCAAAGTCCTCATCGACGATGAAATGAAATCCAGGATCGAGGATTACTACAAAATCTACGGGGCGAAGTAGATGATTCTCTTTGTCAATGCATGTGCGAGACCGGATTCAAGAACGCTCATGCTGGCCAAAAAAGCGATTCAGACGATATCCGGTGGTATTGAAATGCTGAATTTGTTCGAGGAAGATCTTAAACCTCTGGACTATGTCGAACTTTCAAGGCGTGACAGATTCATAGAAAAAGGCGATTACTCGGACAGAATGTTCCGTTTTGCCAGACAGTTCAGTGCTGCGGACGAGATCGTCATCGCCGCTCCTTACTGGGATCTCTCTTTTCCGGCAGTTTTAAAATGCTATATCGAAGCGATATGCGTGAACGGACTGACTTTTGTCTATAATGAAGCTGGGATCCCTGAAGGCTTGTGCAAAGCAGAGAGGCTGATCTACGTCACGACAGCCGGCGGATTCATACCCGAAAACAATTACGGATACGATTACGTGAAACAGCTTTGTACCGGCCTTTTCGGAATAAAAAACACTCTCTGCATAAAAGCTGAAGGGCTTGACATTCAAGGGGCGGATGTCAGCGGAATTATTAAGAAATCTGCGGATCAGTTTCGAATCGCTACGATGAATTAAGGATGAATTTATGTGCACAAGTATCATTTCAAACAGAAAAAAGACGATAGTCGGGTGGAATCTCGATATTCTCAATATGGAATACCGCGTTCGTAAGGAAAAAAGCGGCGTATATATCGAAATAAACGACGCAAAGGAAGGGTGGATGCCTCTTTTCGGGGCGAATTCGCGCGGTGATTTCGTGGGAATGCCGACCTGTTGGCCTTTTGACAAAAGGAGCGATCCCACAGGCGGGGAAGAGCACATTATTCTGCTTGATATCGACCTTCTTCTTATGAAAAAAACGCTTCAGGAAATCAGGGAAACCGCTGGATCGGGCAGGGTATGCAGCGTGCCGGGTATTACCTTCATGTCGTCGCTTTCCGATAAGGACGGAAATCTGCTGCAGATAGTCCCGGGGCAGGGCTGCATGTATTTCGAGAAGCCGAAGTACAAGGTAATGACGAACTTTTCGCCTTACAAAATGGACAGCGAAACTCATCCGTGGATGGGCTGGGACCGCTATCAGAAAGCTCTGTCCATGCTTGAGGCGGCAAACGACGATTTTGATGTCGCAGACTGTTTCGCAATACTCAGGGAAGTTTCACAGACAGTGTGCCCGACGGTCGTATCCATGGTTTATGACGTGACGGAAAGAACCGTTTACTGGTGCGAAAACAAAAACTGGGATCAGCTGGAAAAGTTCGATTTCAGGAATGTTTGATGCCGATATAACGATATGTCGGAATTAATTTTCTGAAATTTTCTCGAGTTCGATGCTTTTTTCTTCCCATTTTTCCATGAGTTCAAGGAGTTCGTCCTCGATTTTGCCGAGCCGGGAAGCGAGTGCTGGATCGAATGAAGCGGAAATTTTGTCGCAGATCTCCTGCTTTTCCTTTTCTAATGAATCTATTTTATCCTGAAGGTTTTCGATTTCTTTCTTTAATTTATTCAGGCGGTTACGGATCTCCTTCTGCTGGGCGAAGTCGATTTTTCCTTTGACTTCCTCGGTTTTGGGAGCGGATGTTTTGGGCTTTTCCGTCGCAGTTTCTTCGGAAATCGTTTCGTGACCGTACATATCGAGATATTCGCTGTAGGTCCCTTCGAAATTGAAGATGTCGCCGCGTTTCCTGAAGTAGACTATCGAAGTCGCGAGGGAGTTGATGAAGTGGGAATCGTGCGAAACGAAGATGATGGTCGCCGGAATGCTTTTCAAAGTGCTTAGAAGGATCTCTTTCGAATCGATGTCGAGGTGTGTCGTCGGCTCGTCGAGAAGGAGAAGATTGCCCGGAGTCATTATGAATTTGATGAAGGCGAGGCGCACTTTTTCGCCGCCGCTTAAGACTGCGATTTTTTTATCCCAGTCGTCTTCGAAAAAGAGGAAACAGCTCAAAATATTTTTGATTTTTGTCATCATTTCAAAAGGTGCGATCGATTCGACAAATCCCTGAACTGTCATCTCGGCAGGAAGTTTCGAGATCTCGTGCTGCCTGAAGTAGCATATATCTATTCCTGCGCCGATTTTGCATATTCCCGCAGTCGGCTGAAGTTCCTGGCCGATGATATTGAGAAGTGTCGATTTGCCGAAACCGTTTCTTCCGACGAGTGCTATTCTTTCACCGCGGCGCACGATCCTTTTGTAGTTTGAAATGACTTCGAGATCGCCGAATTTATGAGTGATTCCGGATAGTTCTGCGACGATTTCGCCTCCGCGTTTGGGTTCGGGAAGGCGGAAAGTCATAGTCGGAGCTTTCTGCGGCAGAACGATGAGCTCTGATTTCAGTTTTTCCAGCGTTTTCAGCTTCGACTGTGCCATGGCCGCATGAGCAGCATTCGTGTGGTTTTTGTCGTAATAATCCTGCAGGTCCCTGATCTCAACAAGCTGTTTCTCGCGCTGCTTTTCCAAAAGTGCGATTTTCGCCTCTCTTTCCTTGAGGTAAAAATCGTAGTTTCCCTTGTAAATCGTTATTTCGCCGTTGAAGATTTCCCATGTTTCTTCCGAGACATCGTTGAGAAAATCCCGGTCGTGCGAAACGAGAAGAACCTGTCCGTCGAACCTTTTGAGCCAGCCCGCAAGAAAGTCTATCGTCACGATATCGAGATAGTTCGTGGGCTCGTCAAGCATGATGATATCGGGTTCTTTAACGAGGACGCGGGCGAGGGCGATCCTCATCTGCCAGCCGCCGCTAAGAGTCGATGCAGGGCGGGGCCAGTCCTCTCTGCGGAAGCCTAAATTGAGAAGTATCGTTTCGACCGAATTTTTCTGTTTAGTCCTGACTTCGATCCTGTGTATCTCTTCAACGATCTCGTTTAATCTGACAAGAAATTTTTCGTCAGGAACTTTTGATGATTCGATTTTCTTAATGATTTCAGCTTGTTCTGAAAGAAGAGAATCGTAAGTGCCGGAATCGAGCGCGGAAGAGACTTCTTCAAAGACCGTTCCCTTGAAATTGTAGACCGCCTGCTGCGGCAGATATTCGATGACGGCGTTCTTTTTGAAAGTGATCTCACCCGAATCGCAGTATTCGATTCCCGCAATTATCTTCATGAGAGTCGATTTTCCCGAGCCGTTTTTCCCGACAAGCGCAGTTATGTGCTTTGAAAGCGGCAGACTTACATTGTCGAGGATCGTCTGACCTGAAAACTGTTTTGAAATCCCTTTAAGTAAAAGCATGAAACCTCCTAAAACTGGGCATTCTAAGAAAAAAAGCAGGGAAATCAACATACTTCCTTTTAGTGTTTATCTTTTATATTTACAAACAATATAAATTGAATAAAATAGCAGGGTTTTTTTGATTAAGGAGAGAAAAATGAAGTTTTCAGCTTTGATTTCTGTTTTGTTTCTTTGTTTCGTTTTTGTTGCCTGTGCAACAGACGAGGATGAAGGAAGTTGCATTACGGCTTTTGACTGTCCTGATGGTTATTCCTGTATAGATTCGGTCTGTCGTCAACCGAGTGCTGAGACGGATACGGATTCTCAGGAAGGCGGTGAAACGCATGATTCTTCCGATACTTCGGAAATTCCTGGTGATTCCGACAACGACATCTCTGATGATGTTGTTGTGCCTGGAGACGATGACAATGCTTCTTCGGAGATTCCTGATGATATTACTGGTTGTCCGAAAGGCTGCAGCGGTTTCGGTGAGTGTGATCCTACGACAGTAAAATGCATATGTGACGACAAACATCAAGGTGAAGACTGCTCCGAATGTGCTGAAGGATATCATTTGGAGGCAGCCGATGACGATGAAGACGGCGACGGTGCTGTTTCATGTGCTCCGAATATTACATGCAGTCCGAATCCGTGCAACAACAACGGATGTAAGGAAGTCGGAAATACTGTACAATGTACATGTGTTCAGACAAATCACCTGACGGGAAGGTGGTGTGAAAGTTGTGCAGAAGGCTATATCAAGAGCAATAGTGACGGCAAATGCAAAGAAGATTGTTCGCTGAAAACCTGCACTCCTCCGCAAAAATGCGGAATTGACTATGCAACAAACGAAGCAAACTGTAACGAGTGTGACAATGCATACTACTCCGGTACTGACTGCACAAGCTGTGATACGGCTCACTTCTGCAACGGTCATGCAACGGCGTGTGTTGTTGAAGGCGGCACTGAAAAATGCACGTGCGAAGCTGCTTATATGGGAGAAAAATGCAATACCTGTGCAACGGGATATTTTATGAGCAACGGCAGCTGTGTCAAAAACTGTGACGCGAAGGCGTGTTTTAAATCTTATAAATGTACCGGAACTTCTGTTTTTGGTTTTGAGACAACGGCTACGGTAAGCGGACACGGCACATGCAGCAATACGACAGGTGAATGTATATGTGATGCAGGATGGTTGACAGAAAGTCCTTCCGGTGCAACTGTGGAATGCGGTATTCTTACTGTTTTAGAAACTCTCTACAATGTCGAATGTTCTATCTGCGATAAAAACAATCCGCCGTCTCAATATGCGTCGTCAGGATGTCCGCAGGAACTGACAGGAGACACATCTTTGTGCAACTCGATATATTCATTGACTTTCTGCGGTCCTTCAGGATCCTGTTATTACGAACCGACAGGGTCTCACCAGCTTTACTGTGTATGCAGTTCCGGTTATCACCTTGACAACGGCGACAAATACACCGGTTACTGCACAGCAGACGAATAACTTCTTGATTTAATTAAAAAATCCAAACATATCCCTATTTTTATCTTTCTTTGTTAAGCAAAGGAAAAGTGTGTTTTATAAAAAATAGTCAAGGCCTGTATTTTTTTTCTTGACCTTTTAAATTCAAGGTATATAATTAGCGGGTTTATGTTTTTTTGTGAGGTGAAAAATGACGGTTTCAAGACAAAACGGACTTACGGAATCACAGGCGAAAGTTTTACAGACAATCTCGGATTTTATTGATGCAAACGGCTATTCTCCGACTGCGAAAGAGATTGCTGAAATTCTGCATATAACGCAGACTTCAGTTTTCGAGCAGCTTTCACGGCTTGAGAAAAAAAGGTATATAACACGCCAGAAAGGTGCCGCAAGAACTATCGGCATCATGGAGCGGGTAGAGGAAAAACCTGTTAAAAATGAAAAGGTTAAACTTGTGAAAGTTCCGGTAATCGGCACGATCGCAGCAGGTGTTCCGATTTTTGCAGACGAAAATATGGAAGGGGAGATCCTTGTCGATGAAAGCAATATCGGAAAAGGAAGATTTTTTGCTCTCAGAGTTCGCGGCGACAGTATGATAAATGCCGGAATCAACAACGGCGATCTGGTTATAATCAAGCGTCAGCCGCTTGCAGAAAACGGAGATATAATTGCCGCTCTTATCGACAGTGATGCCACTTTGAAACGCCTTTCGCTGAATAACGGAGAAGTTTTTCTCCTTCCGGAAAATGAAAAATATTCTCCGATAAACGTGACCTGCCGGGAAGATTTCAGAATCCTGGGCAAAATGGTTACGACAGTAACTGTACAGTAAAAATTAATTTGTTTTGACAACCTCATAAATACTGCTAATATTAGCGGTTTTTTTGTGAGGTGTGTGAATCATGAACAGTTTTGTCAAGTGTTTTTTCGTTTTAATCTTTCTTTCGTGCCCGTTGTGGCTTGCTGCTGCAGATGACGAGGTTCCGGCTTCTGATAAAGGGACTTCGACCGCAGCAGCGGAGAGTCCTGCCAATGAAACTGAAAAAATCGCAGATCAGGATCAATCTTCCGAAAGTAAGCCTGCAGAAAAAGATAAACGCGGTTTTGTTTTTGGCTCTTACGGCAGAGTTCAGCCGGCAACCGATCTTCGCGGCGGGTCTCCGAAGTGGGTGAATATAGTCAGTCACGGCAGCAGACTTGAACAGGAAAGCTATGTCGAACTTGATTTTGTATATCTTTTTCCGAAGATAGGTGACAACGGTCCGAAGTTTGATTTTGTTTCGACACTCGCTTTTTCCGAGTCGCTTTTTCACGATAACGGCAAATGGATTGCTCTGAATGCCATCCGCAATCTTTTTGTCAGAGCTGAAAACGTTTTTATAAAACCGCTCGGTTTCTGGGTGGGAAGCAGAATGTACCGCGGTGACGATATCTATCTTCTCGATTTCTGGCCGCTTGACGATGACAATATTTACGGCGGCGGCGTAACGCTTAATTTTGATAACTGGGCGCTTGAATACTATTTTGGTTTCAACCGCCTCGAAGTCGACTGGCAGTATCAGGAACAGGAAGTAGTTTCAGACACTTTCGGTTCCGAAAGCATCACTTGGATGGACAGACAAAGAATAGTTACAGGTCTGAAATACAAACAGCATTATATGCTTAATAAAGATTTGGGTTTAAAATGGAAACTTATCGGTGAATTCCAGAGAATAAGTGCCGGCGAAAAGAGCAACGATCCTTTGGATGAAGATAATTCGATTGTTTATCCTGAAGATTTCGGCTGGTCAGTTGGTGGTCAGCTCGGTCTTTTCGGATATGCAAAAAACAGCTTTACTGATATTTTCTTCAAATATTCCGGTGGTTTGGCGGCTTACGGTCTGATGACTGTTCCCTGGGGATTTGATTTGGATTATAAAACAAAAGACGCTCGCGAAATACTTTTTGCAGTTACTTCGAATCTTGAAATCGGCTGGTTCGGTGCGATTTTCGGCGGTTATGTCCGTTCTTTCACGGATGCTGACGGCAATAAATACGACAACGACGATTTCGTTGAATACACTTTTTCGCTGCGTCCGCATTTCTTCATTCACGAAAATTTCTACCTTGCTTTTGAAATTTCGCATCAGCTCAAGGATATGAACGGTCTGACGAATCTGAATAACGGTGAAACCAAAAGTATTATGCCGCAGGTTACTAAATTTTCGCTGATTCCGATAATTACTTACGGCGGAGGAAACTACGGCAGACCTCAACTCAGGCTGGTTTATACAATGGCTTATCAGAATGATGATGCCCGTCAGTTATACAATAAAGAAGATTTCCGTTCGAAACATTCTGTTCTCCACTATTTCGGTCTCAGTGCTGAATGGTGGTTCAATGTTGATCACAGATGATTTATGTTGATTCTTTAAAAAAAATTCAGAATATTTGAGTTGTGCGTATAATATGTTGTTTTTTGTTTATTTAACTTAAGAAGGTGAACGATGAAATTAGTAAAAAAACTGCTTTTCATTCTTATTGTTGCCTTGATTGCGGTGCTGATTGCTTACTTTGCAAGAGTGAATGATACAAATGTTACCCTTAATCTGATTTTTGTTTCGATAAAGGATATTCAGCTCTGGCTTCTTTCTCTGTTTTGTTTCCTTGCCGGCGTTATTTTTTCGGTTATGGCGGTTTTTCTCGATATTATTTTTATGTCGGGTAGTGAAAGAAAATTGCGTAAGGAGCTGAAAAAACTGCAATCTGAACTTGTTGCTATACGCAATGAAAAATTTGAAGATATCGACGATTCGAGTTTTGCCGAAAACAATGAAGAAAATCTTCCTGCAAAGGATATCTCTGACAAAAATCATGAACAAATTTAGGAGCTTATCTTGTGGTTTTTGAATTTTAAGAAAAAAGGCAGGAAATATACTTCGACTTATAAGTTTTCGCCTGAAATTCAGGATTTTTTTGATGCTTTGCGCGAATGTCATATGAATAACCATTCAGAATATTTTGCAAAGCTGAAAAAACTTGCTGGAACATACCACGAAGAACCTGTTTTCTGGCTTTTTGCAGGAGATGTTCTGCGCGATAAAAATCCCGAAAAGGCGCTGGAACTTCATAGGGATGTTCTTTTCAGACCTGCGACAACAGGCGTTTTCCGTGCCATGGTTTTGGAGCACATAGCTAGAGACTACATAGTTTTGAAACAGAACAAAAAGGCTCTTTCGGTTCTTAAAGATGCCGTTAAGTGTGCCGATTATGCTCCTGCTGCCATTTTGCTTTCGGAGGTCTACGAGGCTGAAGGCGACTATGAAGCAGGTTTTGAAGAAATAAAAAAATATATTTCCATTACAGATCCGAAAAATGAGACCGCCCTGCATCGCTATTGTGCAAGAGCGGTAAATCATTTTTTCAGAACTCGGGAAGAAGATAAAAACAGTGCTTTGAAGTGGCTTTCGCTTTTTTCAAAAAAATGCGCTGATGATAAGCAGGAGCTTATTGCGGATTATCTGGCTGCACTTATCAGTGCCAATACTAAAAAAAGTTCAGGATTCCTTAATAAAATCATTGATTTGGGTGAGACTTACGAAATCCTTGGACGTTCATTTCTTCTCGGTTTTAAAAACGGCAGCGAAATAAATTACAGTGTTGACGGTAATTACAAAGAGCTGTTCCACGTGCTTTTCAATAAGAATTTAAAATATGAAGAAAAAACTTCAAATGTCGGTGCGGAGGCTCTTATCGCCGGAAAACTTACGCTGAGAAATTCCGTTACCGGAGATTCCGATCTTCTTGATGCCGTAATTCCTGATTCATCTTTGTTCGTATGCAGCGAATGCGGCAGACATTTGACCGGAATTTTACCGGCATGTCCAGGTTGTCAGAAAATTACAGGCAGAAAATTTAAAATAAATCCGGAGGGTTAGATGAAAAAACTGTTTTTTCTACTTGCTTTTGCCATTGTTTTTTCCGCATGCGGAGGGAGTTCTCCTTCAAATGAAAGCGAGATGAATACGGCAAACTTTTTTGACAGGTATCTTGATACGCTTTGCACTGCCGCATCACACTGTGCATCAGGTTTTGTCAATGCAGAAAACATTTCTTTTTGCCCGAAAACGATACTTAATTCAGCGACACCGTTTGAAGGTTTCCGCAAAGGAGAGTCTGTAATTTTCAAACATAAATATGAAATGTTGAAAAATGCCGAAGAGATGGGCTGGATGTCTCTTGATATGCAGCAGGCTGAAATGTGTTTTTCGGTCGTTTCACAGATGGAACCTTGTAATCCGTTCGATGTCCAGCTTCTTGATATTCCGGAATGTGCCAATGTCTTTAAGGGAACAAAGCAGCTGAGACAGGAATGCTATCAGGACGAAGAGTGCAAAAACGGCTGGTGCAACATGCGCGGCGATGTTTGTCCTGGATCGTGTGTGGAGTACAAACAACCTGATCAGACCTGCAATTCATCGCTTGACAGGTGTGTTATCGGATACGAATGCCGTTCATCAGGCTGCTCCAAATCCAGTACCGGAGTTGTCAATGATCCTTGTGTAAGCAACAGTGACTGTACGACCTTCCTTTTCTGCTACGTCAAAGAGGGCGATTCTTTCGGAGTATGCTTGAAAAGAAAAGGAGAAGGTCTGGCGTGTACAGATGCAAATGAATGTGTCGTCGGTTTGAGCTGTGTCGACAATCTCTGCACTCGTTCCAGAATCAGCGATACGATCGGTTCTCCGTGCGGTGTTCAACCTGAGCAGGATGAAAACGGAGAAGATATAGTTCTCGAATGCAACAGGTTCTCGAAACTTGAGTGCGGCGTGGCGAATGTCTGCCAGAAAATGCCGGCCGATTCCAATCTTCAGTGCTCGCAATTCTGTGATACTGACCGCGGGCTTTACTGCGATTCTTCCTCTCACACCTGCCAGTGGCCGAAAAGCGCAGGTCTTCCGTGCACAAAAAATGAGCAGTGTGCATCTATGTATTGCGCGAAAGTTTCCGGTGGAGAAGAAAGTGAAGTTTACGTTTGTCAGGAGCCGCAGTGTATGCCGATAAATGAAAACTAAGTTCTTTTTCATTCTTTTTTTTCTTGTTTTTTCATCGTTTTCCTGTGCAACAGCCGACAAAGTCCAAAATGATGAACAGCCTGAAGTACAGACTGAATCAAAGCCTGAGCCTGTTGAACTTAAGAAGAAAAAATCGCTTGCCGATGGCATAATCGTTCGTGACATCTACACGAAAGAAGAGTATCCGCTCAGTCAAATCGCACAAAAAAGCATTGTTTTTATTGAACTTTCTGCGAGCTGGTGCAAGGCGTGTCCTGAAATGAAGGATACGACGGCAAAACTTGTTTCCTATTTCGGAAACCGCGTGTTTTTTATCCGCCTTTATCTTGAAAACGATATTCAGGAAGATAGGGAATACCGTGATATGATTCCTGAAATGGCGGTGGTTTCATCTCCTGAGGAACTTTCGCTTGAAAAAACCGATGTTATGCCGCGAGTCGTTGTTTTGAGCAATTCTGCAAGCGAAGTTGCAGCCGATATTACCGGTGCTTATCCCACTCTTTATTATTACGGATTGCTTTCGGAACTCTGATTATCTGTCGAAATCCTTTTCAAAACCGACTTTCTGAAGAAGTCTTTCTTTGTCGAACCACTTTTCTTCAACTCTGACGAAAAGGTTTAAACCCACCTGACAGCCGTAAAGTTCTTCGATATCGCGCCTTGCAGCGGAACCGATTTTTCCCAAAGTTGCCCCTTTTTTACCGAGAACGATCCCTTTCTGGCTGTCTCTTGCAACGTGGATCGTCGCGTCAACAAGGAGAATATCCTTTGTTCTGTGGTCATGCATTTTTTCGACTGTCACGACGACGGAGTAGGGCAGTTCCTGCGAAAGTTCGAGGAAAAGTTTTTCACGTATGATTTCAGAAACCAGAAAGTTGTCTTCCTGATCGGTGTACATGTCTTCGGGAAAGAGCTGCGGACCCGGCTTGCAGAACTGTTTCAGTGTGTTTATGAGCTCTTCCGTGCCGGTTCCGTCCTTTGCCGAAATAGCGCATGACGCAGCGAAGTTGAAGTGTTTTTTATAAACCGCGATCGTGTCGTCAACGCGCATCGGTTTGACGGCGTCAATCTTGTTTGCAACGAGAATTACCGGAGTTTTCGGCGGAAGATTTTTTAAAATATGAGCCTCTTCTTCACCGATTCCCTTTTCCGGGTGCTGAGTCGAAACGTCTACAAAAAACACGGTAAAATCAGCATCCTGCGCGGCAGAAAAACTATATTTGTTCATCCAGTTGTTGAGAAGTTTTCCGAAATCTGTCGAAGTTATTCCGGGAGTGTCTGTGAAAACGATCTGAGTATCTTCACCGTTGTAGATCCCGCGGATTTTGTTGCGTGTCGTCTGCGCTTTCGGAGTGACGATCGATATTTTCGACTGAACTATCGTGTTGAGAAAAGTCGATTTTCCGGAGTTGGGAACGCCGATAATCGCCGCAAATCCCGAATATTTAAGCTCATTACCCAACATTTTCGTTTTCCTTTTCGCCTGCACAGTTTTTCATCATGAATTTTTTGATCTCATTGATGTCGGAGTATCTTCCGAGTGCAACCATCATTTTTACCAGAGTTGCTTCCCTTGTCATATCGACTGCACTGATAAGTCCGTAGAATTCGGCTTTTGAAGCGACATCGTAAAGGCGGAGATTGACTTTTCCGATGGGAGACTGGCTGCATACCGCAATCGGGACACAGTTTTCAGCCGCATCTTTAAAAAGTTCCTCAAGACCCGGGTTATCGCTCGGAATGTTGCCGCTGCCGTAAGCCTCGATGACGATTCCTCTGACTTTTTTGTTCCGCACCATGACTGAGAATGTGGAGAAGTCGATCCCTGGAAAGAATGGAATGATTACGACCTGCTCCATGAGACGTGTATCTATCTCGAATTTCTCCGCAGGTTTCGGCAGAAAACGGTGTTTTTTGCTTTCCATACCGATTCCGAGTTTTATGAGAGCATTGTAGTTCGGGCTGTAGAATGCGTCAAAATCCCACGCGTCTTTCTTTTTCGCCCTGTTTCCTCTGAAAACCGTGTGATTGAAAAGGAGAACGACTTCGTTGAGATCGCTGTTTATTGCAACTTCCATCGCATCGACCAGATTCATGAAGGCGTCGCTTCTGCGGTCGATCAAAGGCAGCTGTGCTCCGGTCATAACTACCGGCTTTCCCAGGTTTTTCAGCATGAAAGAGAGTGCCGACGCGGTGTAAGCCATCGTATCGGTGCCGTGAATAACGACAAAACCGTCGTAAAGATCGTAATTTTTTGCTATATGTTCGGCAATTTTCACCCAATGCGAAGGTCTGAAAAGCGATGAATCGAGGTTGAAAAGCTGCTCTTGCGCTATTTCGGCGTCAAAAAGCGGCTTTATCCTTTCGGAAATGTATTCCAAAGCATAATTTCCCGGCGTCAGAAGTCCTTTTTCATTTGATTCCATTACAAAAGTTCCACCCGTGTGGATTATGAGTATTTTTTTCTGTGTCATAGCCCCCCTCCTTTGCTAAAGCAGGAATTTATATAATATTTTTTTTATTGCAATATCACAGCGCAAAAATCCTTTTTTTAGAACGATTTTTCGATATAATTTCCGCCGTTGTTTGTTTGGAGGTCGATATGAAAGAAGATAAAACTTTGGCACTTTTCGATTTCGATAAAACTATTACGGATACAGACACCTTTGTTCCGTTTATGTTTTTTTCTTTCGGTTATTTCAGGACGATTTTGGTAATGATTCTGCTTTTTCCCCAGGCACTTTTGTGTATTGCCGGATTTATGTCGAGAAAAAAATTTAAGGAAATGTTTTTCAAGCTGACGATAAAAGGTTGGACAAAAGAGAAGTTTGACGCTGTCGCCCGGGATTTTTACAAGCGTAAAGTAAAAAAATACCTTAGAAAACCGGCTCTCGACGAGATAAAGAATCATCTTGCAAACGGTGCCGATGTTTCGCTCGTTTCCGCTTCTCCCGAAGACTGGCTTAAGCCTTTTACCGACGAATTCGGAATCAACCTCATCGGAACGCGGCTAGAGATAAAGGACGGCCGCTACACCGGAAATATTGTCGGAGCCAACTGCCGCAAAGCGGAGAAGGTGAACAGAGTCAAAGAAGTTTACGATATTGAAAAATATTCAGACATCTATGCCTATGGCGATTCCAGAGGCGATAAAGAGATGCTCGAAATGTCGAATCATCCTCATTTCAGAACTTTCGATTAGATTTTTTTCCTGATTTCGTCCGCAATTTTTCTTGTCATTTCGACAGGATGGTAATTCGCGAAAATGCCTGAAACTTTGAGTGCGTTTGCTGCGATAGTCGTGTTTTTGTCGACTGAATACTGTGAAAAGAAATAGAAAGGAATTTCGGAAATCTCTTTTTTGTGCTTGATTGCGGCTAACAGTCGAAGCGGCGTGATAGCGCTTTCGGTCATATCTATATCGCAGAGAATGAATCCGAGTTTTTCTTTCTCGTCTTTGATTACCTGGGCAGCTTTTTCAATGGTTTTCGCTTTTATAACGTCGATGTTTACCCGGCCGAATTTGTCCGCAATGTCGTCAAGATCAAATTTTTTCTGCGAAATAACGATCGCATTGACCTTTTTCAGAGAAGAATTCGTTGCAGATATCTGCTGTGTCTGTTCGAGAGCATTTATCAGTCTGTCACTGAAGAACATCGTATCTTTGAGCTGCTGCAGTGCGTCTTTAGGTGACATTCCCGATATTCTCGTCATGAAATCATAAGTGTTCGTAAGAAGCAGAATGAGCGATCCCACCGGAATTTCGTTCAGTTTGAGGCCGCGCGGGACACCTTGTCCGTTGTAGGTTTCGTACATGTTTTCAAGACAGTTCAGTGCAAGTTTTGAAAGCTGAACGTCTGTGAAAAGTTTTGTCGCTATCTGCGCATAGTTCTTCATTTTGTCAGTGTTTGTCTGATTCTTGATGTCGAGAGCCGTGAGGTGAAGTTTTTTGCCGACATCATGAAGGTAGGCCGCAATAGTGAGGTCATAAAGTTCGACTTCGGAAAGGTGTATCGCTTCGCCGATCTCTTTGCAGAGGATCGCAACTCTCTGCGAGTGAGCGAAGTAAGCGTCTCCGTGTGCGGCTACATCGAGAAGATTCGAGAATATGCGGAGAAGTTCTATGAGCTGATTCCCCTGTTCACGAACCCAGCTCGGCATATTGCTCATCATCGAAGTGGTTACAGCGGTGACATCGACTTTCGTGTCGGAAAGCTCAGCCTTATTGACGATCATCGAGAATGTCTCGCGCTTTTCCTGACGCAGCTTATCCTCATCCATCGTGGCGATATCCTGAATCCTGTTCGCCATTTCAATATCGTTCGGATTGTCGAGGGAAATAATCGTTTCATTGGCAAACATGTCGTGGTGCATCGAAACGGAGTTTCTGACAAGCCTGTCGAAAGCGGTAATATCGTTGTTGTACTGTTTCATGATGAGAGCTTTTATGACGTTTGAAGTCGCAACGACAGGAACGACAGACTGGACGCCGTTCAAAAGTATCTTCAGCTCGTCAAAAAGCACTATGTTCTGCGGTTCGTAGGTGAGCAGAGTGAGACGGTAGTTGTTGATGCTGTATTTCAACGGAAATATGGTTTTGTCCATCGCCATTTTCTGAGGAATAATGTCCGACGGATTCATTACAGCCATTTTTTCAAGCTTTTCGCTTGTTATGTACTGCACGTTGAACTGTTTTGAAAGGTATTGTAAAAGTTCTGCCTCCGGTATTTTCCCGAGTTTGAGAAGAATCTCTCCGAGGTATGTCGGGTGCGTTTTCTGAAACGAAAGAGCCAGGGTGAGATCCGATGAAGAAATAAGCCCTTTATTTAAAAAGTATTCTCCGACTTTAATGCCAGCCATAGCAACACTCCTGAAATCAAAAAACTACTTCAAAAAAAAGACCTGCTATTGTACTCAATGGAAAAATAAAAGCAAGTTGGTTCGTTTTATTTAGTTTCAAGGAATTTTACAGCCGATTCGTGCATTTCAAGAATGGTTTCATCTTTGCCGGAGCAGATAAGAAGTTTGTCAGTGCCGCTTCTGAAAAAAAGTTCCGTTTTCTCTTTTGCCGAGAATCTGTCGAGAGCATGCATTTCGATGTCGTCGGTCATTGAAAGTCCGACAAAACCGAGATCTTTGCGGAGAATTTTATCCCATTCCGGAGCAAGTGAAGCTGGAAACTTGCTGATTTCTGGCAGAAGAAGGTGCGCTTTCATCACGAAACCGGCAGCGTTCGCAAGTTTCCGATACGGAACTAGGTCTTCTCTGAAAAGATCGTCGAACGGTTTGTTTATAAGCGGAAGTTCCGAGTGCGAGTCGATTACGGTCGTTCCGTGACCCGGGAAGTGTTTTATTACCGGAAAAACGCCTGCTTCCTGCATTTTTTTGATGTAAATCAATGCAAATTCGACGACAGTTTCTGGATCTTCGCCGAAAGAGCGGTCTCCGACTATCGAATTGTCTTCGCCGCTTCTCAGATCGACATTCGGCGCCATGTTCATGTTTATTCCGATCTCGTTCAGTTTTTGAGCGAGGATACCGATTTTTTCTGCTGCGATCTCTTTGCCGTAAGTCACAAGCTCTTTCATCGAAGGAAGCGAATAGTCGTCTTTCGGCAGTCTGCGGACTCTTCCGCCTTCTTCGTCAATCGAATGAAACTCGATTGAATCAAAGCATTTCGTTGATTTTATGAGGCTTTGCAGCGATTCGCAGCTCTCGACATTTCTTTTGAAGTAGATGATTCCGCAGGGCGTTACTTCGCGCAGCATCGATATTTCGCTTTTTGTAAGCGTTGTGCCGGAAAGAGAGACAATAAGCCGCTTGCCTGCTTCCTTTTTCAACCTTTCAAGTTTCGGTGATATCATTTTTAACTCCATAAAA
>CAMZDX010000027.1 GCA_947305505.1 uncultured bacterium
ATGAGAGTCGTCCTCAACGCGAAAGAGCGCACCCTCACGATCGATGAAATGAAAGAGACCCAGCAGAAAGTATTTGCGGCTCTCAGAAACGCAGGCTGGAAAATCAGCGGAGACTAACCACAAATCAGTATAGACCGGAGTTTTTCATGAAAACACGCATCATAACAGCTGTGATCGGAATTGCCGCGGTAGTCGGAATGATCTACTTTCTGCCATCCGCAATTTTCAATTATCTCATCATTGCCGTCGCATTTTTTACTTTTGCCGAATATCTTTCAATGTTCAAGGAAAGGAATCACCCGCTTTTCATCATCGCAGCGATTCTCATGCTTTCGATGGCAAATTCGATCATGCGGATGGATGCGATTTTCCTTGCGGCAGCAAACCCGGCGACTGCTTCGATAGTCGAAGTAGGAAAGTCAGGCGAAGCATTCTGGAAACTTTATATGCCTCTCAAACAGTTTCTTACGGTACTTTTTGCAGGAGTGGCACTCATTCCGATGATCGCGCTCACCGGAAAAGATACGATCGAAGTGAAATTCAGAAGAATGAACGTCTATTTCTTCGGATTTTTCTATTTCGGCATAACTTTCGGCCTTTTCCCGCTGATCAAAAGCTACACTTTCGGCCTTGAACCGGTTTTTGAAAAATTCCCGAACTCAAACCCGCACTGGTTCCTTTTCATGCTCGTGATCCCGTGGGTCTGCGACAGCGCGGCTTACTTCGGCGGCAAAGCACTCGGCAAGCACAAGTTCGCTCCGGCGATAAGCCCCAAAAAAACCTGGGAAGGAGCAGTTTCCGGCATGATTTTTTCAGTTATTGCCGGCCTTGTCTTCGCTCTCACCCTTCTTAAAAACGAAAATATCTGGTTCGTTCTCGTCGTAGCGCTTCTTGACGGCATCTTCGCTCAGTTCGGCGATCTGATCGAATCGCTCATCAAACGCGGCGCAGGGGTCAAAGATTCAAGCAACCTGATTCCTGGTCACGGCGGCCTTTTCGATCGCACCGATTCGCTTCTCGTCTCGGCAGTTATAGTTTTCGTCTCGCTTCTTGTAAAAAGCTATGTCGGATAAAATCGTAATTTTCGGCATCACAGGCTCTATCGGAACCAATACCGAACGCCTTGTCAGCGCCTTTCCCGACAAATTTGAAATGATCGGCTGCTCGGTAGGGAAAAACATCTCTCTTCTGAATGAAATTGCCGCACGCCACAAATCGCTCAAAGCAGTTGCTGTGATGGATGAAGAAGATAAAAATTCTGTCGTTTTTGATGGAAAAATCTCCTGTGGCGAAGACGGGATAATGCGCCTTCTAGACCTCGCTCCCGACAAAATAGTCATGGCTCTTCCCGGAAAATCGGGCTGGAAGATCACGGTCGAAGCAATAAAACGCGGGATCCCAGTATGTCTTGCAAACAAAGAATCATTAGTTATTTCAGGATATTACTTAGGTTCAAGCGTCACGGCCGACAGATCAAAAATAATCCCGATCGACAGCGAGCATGCCGCTTTGATGCAGCTTCTTGAACACAGCCGTAAAAGCGATATCGCAAAAGTCTATATCACCGCTTCCGGCGGAGCTTTGCGCGATCTTAGCGCAGCTGAAATGGAAGAAGCGGACGCGGCGGCGGCACTCAATCACCCCGTTTGGAGCATGGGGCAGAAAGTAACTATAGACAGCGCGACGATGCTCAATAAAGGTCTGGAACTTTTCGAAGCGTTCTGGCTTTTCGATCTTGCCCCCGAAAAACTTGATGTCTTAGTCCATCCCGGAGTCAACGTCCACGCGGCCATTCTTTTCAAAGACGGCTCGAGCCTTTCGCAGAATGCCGTCGGAAATATGCTCGTTCCGATAGCTGCAGCACTCTCCTACCCCGAAATGCTGCCGGTCGTTGAAAAATTTCCCGAAATGAACTTTTCATACTTCGACAAAACAATGACTTTCCATAAACCCGATCTCGTGAAGTATCCGCTGCTCAAAACAGCGTTTGAACTTCTTAAAAACCGCGACTTTTCGGGCATGACAGCTTACGCGATATCGGACGAAACGGCAGTATCGAAATTCCTCAAAGGCGAAATCAAAGTCAAAGGAATACACAAAATCGTGCAGGCCGCAACAGAAAGATTCAGCGGCAGAAAAGCACCGCAATCAGTCGGTGAAATATCGGATTTCATTAAAGAAATCGAAAATTTTGCTGCAAACATGACACTAAACTGACATATTTAAATTCAATGAGGCAGATTATGGCTGAAGAAATGCTCAAAAAATCGACTTTTAAATCTCCTTTCGTTGCCGAAATGAAGCAGATTCTGCGTCTGCATCACCTTCATTCCGTCTGCGAATCGGCACACTGCCCGAATATAGGCGACTGCTTTAAAAAAAGAACGGCGACTTTCCTGATTTTGGGAAACAGCTGCACCCGCAACTGCCGCTTCTGCAATATCGTCCACAATGAAAACATCCCTCTTCCAGATCCGGATGAGCCGATGAATCTTGCACTTGCCGTCAAAGATCTGGGATTGCTTTACACCGTAATAACATCGGTAACAAGAGACGATCTTCCGGATTGCGGAGCTGCGCACTTTGCCGAAACAGTTAAAAAAGTCAAAGAGTTATCGCCTGAAACGCTGGTCGAAGTACTGACTCCTGACTTTCTCGGAATAAAGGAAAATTTAGACATCGTCGCCGATTCTCCGATAGATGTCTTCAACCACAATGTAGAAACTATCTGCTCGCTTTATCCGAAAGTCCGTCCGCAGGCTGACTACAAGCGCTCACTTGACGTTTTATGCTACATGAAGCGCAAAGGGTTAATCACGAAATCAGGAATAATGCTCGGAGTCGGCGAAAATATTGAAGAAGTCCGTGCTCTGATGCGCGATCTGCGCGATGTCGGATGCGACATAATGACGATCGGACAATATTTCCGCCCGTCACTGCAGCATATTCCGGTCGAAAAAGACTATACCCAGGCAGAATTTGACGAACTGCGCGACTACGGACTCTCTATCGGATTTAAAGAAGTTTATTCGGGCAGATTTGTCAGAAGTTCCTTTAACGCAAAAGAAATTCACCAGAACATGCTGGAAAGGCAATAAAAATCTTAAAAAATCAGGGGGAAACAATGTTCAAAGGCTGGGTCGATAAATTCGGTGCAGCAATCACCGTCATGGATACCGAAGGAAACATTTTAGACATGAATGAAGCGGCATGCAATGCTCTTTCTGGCGGCAGAAGCATGATCGGCGAAAATCTGATGAAATGCCACCAGCAGAGATCGATCGACATAATGCACGATATGATGACAAACGACCATTCGAATGTCTACACTATCGAAAAAAACGGCAGAAAAAAGATGATTTACCAGGCTCCGTGGTATAAGGAAAACGGAGAAATCGGCGGACTTGTCGAAATTTCGATGGTGATCCCTTTTGAAATGCCGCACTACGTCAGAAGCTAACATTCACTTCACAGACCATCTCTCACAGGCTGCGAATCGGAAGTGAAAACCGAGCCGTTTCCGCAGAATGAAGAATTTGACAAATTTTCTTCCAACATACTGAAATTGTTTATATTCCAGGCATTGACCGCCGTCATATTATTCCCAAAAAAGAGCTTTTTCGAGCCGAAACTCCTAATCTCGGAATCGGCTATGTTCAAGCCGTTATTGTTGTTGAAAAGTATCATCGAATCAAATCTGAGAAGCGATGACGAGTAAAGCGATATTCCGTGACCGAAATCGGTTTTCGGAGCAAAAACACAGTTTCCTGTCTCTGTGCATTTTCTGGGCAGAGTATTTTTGATTTCGACATTTTCCAAAGAAATCTCGGCACTTGCTACCAGTATTCCAGTTTCTCTGTTTTCTGAAAAAAGACCGTTTTTCATTACGCTATCCGCTCCATTCTGAATTGCCGCGCCAACTCCGAATTCCTGCAAACAACTATCTGATTTTGTTGAAATAATTTCAAAATCTTCAATATCGGCACTGCACTTTCCGTCAAGCAGGATCCCAGCCTTTTCAGCCGAATTTACAGAAAGGCACTTTATAAAACTTTCGCTCCCGTCGACAAGCTGCAAAGCAAAACCGTTTTCGCCGAGACCGTCCGAAAAAACTGATTTCACTGTCAGATCTTCGGCATAAAGCACCGCTCCGCGCGAAAAAACGCCGTTTCCCCTGCTATTTTCTATTGAAACACGCTCAAAACAGCCTTTAACCTTGCCGTCAAGAACGACACCGCCCTGCTCTTCTATAGTTTCGAGCATGTTTTCGGCAGTAAAATCAATGAGTTTCAAATTTATTTCGTCACTTTCCGAAGAGACAAAAACAAATGAAGTGGCTGGATCTGAAATCGAGCTCTTTTTTATGGTTATGTCAGCAGAGTTTTCTGCATAAAAGCCGTGCCCCTCATAGCTTCTAAGACCGCCGTAAATGCTGGAAATCTCGGAATTTTCCATACTTATTTTGTTCAAATTGCCGCTCTCGCCCCAAACCGCTATTCCGAAAGAATTGACGCCTTCAATTCTGCTTCCCGAAACGCTCAAATTGCCGTTTCCGAAAGAAATTCCGTAACTTATTCCTGAGGCCGCTTCGTCGATATCGCCGACAAAACTGTCAGTTACAATAAGATCGGCGCGGCAACCGGCTTCATCGGGACAGATGTTTATCCCGCCTTTCGTGCAGTGGGAAAGAACACTCTTTGTAACAGTTGTTACAGATCCGTTTCCGGCAAAAATGCAGCGGACATTCCCCGAAAGAGAAACTTTTTCCAAAGTAAGCACCGCATTTGGTGCGACTTCTATAACAGCCTGATTTTCTTCATCATTACAAACAATAAGCGTATTTTCTGCGCCGTTTCCTGAAATATAAAGCTCTTCCTCTGCTTTGATGCAGCCTGAAAAACACCCGTCACCTAAAATCAATTTTCTGTTTTCCGGCTCAGGCAAAGGAATACAGTCAAAATTTTTGTCGTATTTTTTCATTTCAGAAATCTCAGGTTTTTCAGGCAATTCGGGCTTTTGATATGAAACGGAGTTTTCCGCACACTCTTCAAACGCTTCATCTATAATTTCGTCGAAATCTTCATTTTCTACCGGAACATTTTCCGCAGTCCCTCCGCACGAAAAGAGAGAAAACGCAATAAAAACAAGTATAAGCGCTATCATTGGAGCTCAAAGAAAGTGTCGATTATAAAAAGTTCTTCGTCACGCTTTATGTCGGCTGATGAAAAATCGTTCCGCGTTATCCCTTCACGCAAAGTGCTCTCTTCAACCGCATTCTGAACAACAAGCCCGAAACTTCCCTGTTCGGAAAAAACAGAAAGATTTTTAAATTTTGCACCTACTGCCGCAGAACTTTCAGCGCCGTCAAGTATTATTCCGGCACGGGCGAAACCGCTTATCGAGCTGTTTTCAATTGTTACAGACTCCGCTTCCGAAAGAAAAGAATTCTTCACGACTATTCCGTCACCCACTGTTTCGAGCGAGACATCCCTTTTTCTCACTCCTTCGACCGAAATTCCCGAAATTTTAAGTGCTGTATTCCCAAGAATTTCGACTGCAGCCGCGCCGTTATCGGAAAAAGTGCCGCCGGAAACAGACAAAAATCCTCTGTTTTCACTTTGATTCTGCGCCCAGAGAGCGGCGAAACCGCATTTTGAAAGAGTGACGTTTTCAAGAGTTACTTTGTGAGCGCCGTTTATAAGGATCCCCGTTCCGTCAGTACGCTCCATTTTCGAATTTTTTATAAAAACCTCGGATTCTCTGCCCGAAATCACGATCCCTCTACCGCCGAAAACTGAACTCGCGCCAATACCTGAAAAAGAGATATTTTCCATTTCTACAGAGCTTCCTGAAATAAAAAGTGCAGCTGAATCAGTCAAGATGTTTTGGAAGGAAAAATCGCGCAGTACTACTCCTGAAGTATCTGAAATCACAAGACTTTTCAAATAAGTAGAGCCGTCTTTCCTGCCAAAGACACGAAGCGGTTTTGCCACTGTAACAGAAGCTTCGAAAACTCCGCTTCCAAGACAGATGCAGTTTGAAAAAGCTGCGGCCGAATTTACAAGAGCATCCTGCAAAGAATTGATGTCATGCGCCTCATAACACTTTCCGCCGCACTCTTCGGGCAGCAAATAATCTGAAATTCTGTTTTCCGAACACGATAAAATTAAAATAAAAGAAAAAATAAACAACAATTTAGCCATTTCTTAACCTCAAAAACCAAAATCACAAAATAAACAATAATCATAAAAAGGTTTTTGTCAAATATATAATAAAAAATAAAGAAAAAAATATTCCAAAAAACAAATCCTGAAATCACACAAAAATTTTTTGCCTTTTTGTTTAAGATTTTAATAATTAGCAAGGTCGTTAAAAAGGAGGGTTAAATGAAACGTGTTTTTTGCTTGATTCTTGTTTTTGTTTCACTCTTTGCTTTTGTATCGTGCAGCAGCAAAAAGAAAAAAGAAGAAACACTTAAAATTGAAGAAGAGATTTCTCAGGAAATTTCTGCCGAAAAAGGGGGAAAAATCGAGAACTCCGATAAGTCGATTTCGATCGAAGTTCAGGGTGAAGCTCTTGAAAGCGACACAAAAATCACGATGAAAATCTATGATGCCGGAAATTATATCGGAACGGAAGGTAAAGATCTTTTAAGCAAAGTCGTCGAGTTTGAGCCGTCGGGCCTCATTTTCAAAAAACCCGTAATTATCTCGATGAAAAGCCTGAAAGATGTTGAAAACAAAATTATCACCGCGGCTGTATACCGGGATGAAAAAGGCGAATGGAGTTACAGCGAGCACGGCGCATACATTGTTCTGAACAGAAATGAAGCCGGTGATCCGATTATGACCAGTGCGGCTGGAGATCCGATAATGCTGAACGCCGGCGGCGACCCGATCATGATGAGTGCCGGCGGTGATCCGATAATGTTCAGCGCGGCTGGAGATCCGATAATGCTTGCTGCTGCTGGAGATCCGACAATGACGAATGCAGCCGGGGATCCCATTATGAACGCGGCAGCGGGGGACCCGATAATGATGACGACAGGTCACTTCACTGCTTTCACATTCATCACGCTTGAACCGAAAGAACCCATAGAAGAACCTGACGGCAACAACGGAGAAATCTCGGATAAAGATATAATCGACGGGCCTGTTATAAAAGATGATGATGAAAATGATACCGATATATCTGAAGATGACGAGCCTGTAAACGATGAAGACGAAATACCCGACGAAACCGCGGATGAAGATGAAACAATAATAATCGACGAAGATGAAAACCCTGATGTCGATGAAGACGAAGACACTTATGTTGCGGAATGCGGCAACAGCATTGTAGATCCAGGTGAAGGTTGCGATAAAGGCACGGATAACGGTCAAACCGCTTGTGATTACGGCGAAACCTCATGTACACTCTGCACGGCAAGCTGTCAGATTGCGGAAGGCACAACAAGCTACTGCGGCGACGGTGTGGTCGATAGTGAAAACGGTGAAAAGTGCGACAAAGCCGTGGCGGGTTCGAACTGCTCCGACGACTGCAAAAAAATGTATTCCAAAGTGCTCTGCACGGGCATGGCAATCTGCACCGACGGCAAAGGACATCAGATTCTCTGTCCGAAAGAAGGCGAAGATTTTTACGGTCAGGATGCGCAGTATGTCGCAAGAAAAGGTTGTGTCAAACACCGTGACTACACCGAGATCAATAAACCCGAAGGTATTGAAGAACCTCCTTTTGTCAAAGACAATGTTACTGGTCTTATATGGTGGGCGATCGACAGATCGGGCACTTTGGAAGAGATGGAAAACGAATGTTCGTTCTCTTTTGCCGGAATAGACAACTGGAGAGTTCCTACTCCGCAGGAAGTTCTTACCCTTGCCGATCTGGGACAGCTTCACGGCAATCCTGTAGATCCGTTTTTCTGGGCAATTTACCACAACGATTATGATTCCATCCTGACTTCGTCCGAAGATTATATTTATTTACCGTCATCCGGAATGTTTCCTTCAAATGTTGTACCGGACAGGGCATACCTTTATTGCGTCAGCGGAGAAGAATACGGTAAGGTTGATGAAAGCTCTTATAAGACTTTCACAAAAAACGGTGATACCGCAGTCTTTGATTCATCAACAAACCTTGTCTGGAAGAAGGATTCCGTCATCAAGACCAGTTGGAAAGATGCGCTTGAGTATTGTGAAAATCTTGAATATGCGGGATCTGATGACTGGAGACTTCCCAACAAAAATGAGCTTGTTTCACTCTTAGACTATTCGAAAACCTTGGGAGACGTTGAAGTCATGTCGTCCTTTCCTGACATTGTGACGGATGCGGATGCGTTCTGGACTTCGAGTCCGGGAAAGATCGGTGATGATGTATGGATCGTCTCTATGACAGACGGAATTGTACGACAACTCCCTGCGCAGGAAGAATATAGTTTGGCAGCTCTCTGCGTAAGAAGCGATCTTGACGAAAAACCTGAAATTCCGGAATGTGATGAAACCGGTATCGGACCTTGCAGAGACGCAAGCGGCACGATCTGGTCATCAGTGCTGTATCCTAACATATTTGCAGGTTATCCGCAGTTCTGGGGCGGGGAAACTGTTTACGAAACGGGTATTTCGGAAATGTGCCGCTATCTGAACGAAAATGACACCAACAAGTGGAGACTTCCGACGATAGATGAGATCCGCAATATCTTCACGACGGAACATCTCAAAACCGACGGAACCTGCGGCGTGACAAACAGCTGTTATCAGGAATCATGCTACAATGATAATTTCTGCGCCTATGAGGGATGGTCTCGAACGCTTCTTTACGATTTCGGAATGATTGTTTCCGGCACATTAGCTGATCCTTTTTATTATAAACATGAGTTGTGGGCGGTAAACTCAATAGAAGGAAGAATTGAAAAGAATACCGAATTTTCAGAATCCGACCTTGTCCAAAGATGCGTTCTTGACGAAAGTTTGAACTATGAAAAAACTCCGTATTTGGATGAGAACGGACTTCTATGGTCTGATCTCTCGCCTGACTGGATGTATCTGCAGGATGCACTATACTACTGTAACGAGCTTTCCCAGACAGATTCCGAACACTGGTGGAGACTTCCGACAATGGATGAGCTCCAGACACTTGTTCGAATCGTTGACTGCGCAGAAGAAGACGATTGTCCGACCGACTTAAGCGGAAAATATTCAGTTTTTGGAGATATTTCTTCTTTACTGTCCGGTGAGTACGAAGGTGACGAATCTTACTATTTTATTGATTTCAGCGAGCTGTTTTTTTCTTTCGGCAAAGAAGGTATTGATAGAGTCCGCTGTGTTTCAGACTCTCCAAGCCCGTGCGCAGGAGATCCTTGTTCAGGTGTTGAGCATTCCACAGGATGTATTGCGCTCTCGGCAAACGAATACGAGTGCGGATGCGAGGAGGGATATCTTCAGGATGCCTCTCATAATTGTGTAGATCCGTGTGCCGGGAACCCGTGCGCATCGCTTGACAATTCGACCGGCGAATGCATCCGGGTATCGTCGGATGAATACGAGTGTGAATGTAAACCGAATTACACCTGGAACGATTCTGTGTGCAAACCTGATACAAAGGAAAATGTTCAGTGCGGAGGGTTGCCGGAAAATGCGCACTGGACTTCGGCTTCGGTTGTTTCATTGCAGACATGGAGCGGTGAGGACTGGCTTCCTTCGGCAACTGCTTTCTGGAGCGAGGAAACAACTTCCGAACCGTGTAGCTTCAAGTGCAACGACACATTTTTCTGGAACAACTCGGCTTGCGTAACTCCTCTGCCGCTCGGCAAAATCTGCACCGGTCAGAACAAATGCTATCAAAACACCGGGAGCGGGACAGTCGCTTGTCCAGCAGAAAAAGATGACGATTTTTACGGTCAGGATTGGTATTATGCTTCCCTTGGGAAATGTGCCCCTCACAGTTTTACGATCAGGACAATTTCTGGAGACAATGTTGTTTATGACAACAACACCGGTCTTCAGTGGCAGTGGCAGGAGTCAACACCGGAAGGAGATTTCGACTGGGACGCCGCTGACGCATACTGTAAGCAGCCTTATGCCGGATACAACGACTGGAGACTGCCGACACCTATGGAAGTTTTCTCTATAGGGGACGGCAGCAGATATCAGCCTGCCGTGGACAGAACCTATTTCCCGAGTACAAACAACCATGATTCCAACAATTCCAGATACTGGTGGACATCGAAGAAAAGCAAAGCGGAGCCTACAAAAGCATATTATGTTCAGTATTATGTCTCAACTGAGTCACATGTCAAAGAGATGACTGAAAGTGAAAGACTGACAGCAATATGCGTCAGAGGTGACGGGATGCCGGCATCATCGCTTAGTACATCGACATTAAACGGCAATGTTGTCGTTACAGATTCGACAAACGGTTTGATGTGGCAGAAAACAGTCTCGGGAGATACATTCTTTTGGCAGGATGCACTTGACCACTGTAAAAACCTGACTTATGCAAATTACAGCGACTGGAGGCTTCCCAACAAGAACGAGCTTCAGACTCTGTTAAACCACGACAAAACAGGAGCTCCGTATTCCGATTTTCCTGACATATCGACGACTAAAGCCTACTGGACTTCAACGACTTGGGCAAGCAGTCCGAATATTGCATGGGTTGTGGATTTCGGAAAGGCGAGAGTTTTCACCATGCTGAAAACTAACGAAAATTACACTTATTACGCCATCTGCGTAAGGTAGAAATATATCAGCTGTGCAACTCAGAAATTCACGACATCTTTATTTTCGTTGACATCGTAAACGCCGTTCAGACCGACATTGAAGAATTCGTCTTCATAGATATAGCTGTAAATCATGTAGAAGCGCATGACTTTTTTGACGTAATCGCGGGTCTCTTTGAAAGGGATCATTTCGACAAAAAGATACGCTTCCTTGCCGCCGTAGCGCGAGATCCAGTCCGAAACATTGTGCGGGCCGGCATTGTAGGCTGCTGTCGCGGCAATAAGGTTGTTGTCGAAACGCTTTAAAAGTTTTGAAAGATACCAGACTGATGCCTTCATACTGTCGTAGGGATCCATCGGGTCTTTTATCTTTATCCCGCCGAATTTGCTGATTTTTTCAAATGTCTGCGGCATTATCTGCATGAGTCCGAGCGCACCGACGTTTGAAGAAAGCGATTCACGGTAGTAAGTTTCCGCACGCATTATCGAATAGATGAGCTGCACCGGAACATTGAATTCTCCTGCAAGTTTTAGTACTACTTCAAGGTAAGGCGTCGGATAGAGCAGCCTCCACTCCTCTTTTTTGCCGTAATGCGGCGAATATGTGAGATCGGCGTTAAGCTGATTATAGTAATAGCTCGTGATTTTCGCCGTTTTTTTGAAAAATTTGTTGTAGACAAGGTGAATTTTTGAAAGGATTTCTCTGTAGTTCGATGAAAATTCATCGATTATCTGCGCTTCAGGCATCGGGATCTTCATCGAAGCGGCGTTTTTCGAGTGTTTTGCCTCGTTGTAAGAGGTGTAGATGCGCATCATATCTACATAAAATTCAACTCCGTCAAGATCATCGGCCTTAAGAAAAAGATCGATCATAAAGGCGGGCTCGCGCTTTTTTATTTTTGGATGAAGCTGGGCCAGAGTCTCGATGAACTCCTCTTTCGTCGCGCTGTTTTCGACTCTGTTTGCAAGCCATTTCTGCGAAGTTGCCGAAACATTGCTGAAATCGGGGTTCTTTTTGAATTCGTCGCGCTCGATTATGTGAAAATAGGTGAAATCATAGTATGAAATGAAGCTGCTAACGCTTTCGGAAATGCCGTTTTCATCGACCGAACACTTGAAATTTACATCCGTTAGTGCGGCGCAGTAGCCGTTTATCCTGTCGAGAAGCGATGTCAGTCCTGCTATCGCCTCAAAACTTCCCTTCCCGTCCACGAATTTGTCATAATTTATCTTTTCGGAAAGCAGAAACTCAGACCACATCGTGAAAGCGTAAAGGTCGTTTCCTTCAAAAAGATAAATGAGCCCGAGTTTGTAAAGGGAAAGCATGAAATATTTGGAATTCTGCTTTTCAGAAACTATCCCGCTAAGGATCTCCTTGCTCTTTTCCGACATGCCGTTTTCAAAATAAACAAGAGCCGAGAGAAATTTCATTCTGTCTTTCTGCGTTCCGGCAAATTCTTCAGACGATTTGAGCAGAAAATCAGCCGCTTCTACTTCGCGCCCCGCCTGATTCAAAATCCTGTATTTTTTATTTACCAGCTTATACTTCGCGTCGTTCGCTTTGGCCTGCTTTGCAAGCGCCTCGTCAAGCATTTTCAGCGCGTCGGAATAGCGTTTTGCGGCAACGAGATAGTCGGCAATTTCAAGGTTTGCCGGATGCGGGAGAGCCAGGTATTCATCGCTGAAAAACTGAGAAAGCCTGTTTTCGCGCCGCATTATCGAAAGCCATCTCACGTAATAAGGCGAAGATGAATTCGGTACGCCTTTGTTTTTCTTGAGTTTGACGAGCCTTTCAACTATCTGCGGTTTCCAAGAAAGAGATCCGTAACTGTCGATATATTCGATGTAATCTTTTAGAAACGTTACCTGCGGCTCGCCGTTTTTTTCAAGCGCCAGAATACGGTTGTAAGCCGCCGCACCGTTATCCTGCGCGTCCAGGCACTTGTCGTAAAATTCGATCGCCGAATCATACTGCTTCCTGTAAAGCGCGATATCGCCTTTTACACACTCAAGGTCGCTGAAAAGATAGTAAACCGGATATGAACTTTTGATTTCGTCTATGATCTCGAGAGCCTGATTGAAACGCTTCCTCGCAACGAAAGTTTTGACGAGGATCATTTTGTAATAAAGCGTATTCTTGACATCGTTCGGCAGAGAATTGATCAGTTTTTCGGTCTCGTCGTACCTTGCAAGCTTCATGAAAAGCTCTATTTTCAATATCGTTGAATCGGTCTTTGAGGCAAACTCCGCCTTGTCTATATGCGATGCAGCGAGACTAAATTCATTCGCCTTGAAAAGTTCTCTGATGCAGACTTCCGATATCTTTTCGTCATTAAGACAGTCGTTATAGGAAAAAAGAGGAAAAGTAAGAAACAAAAACGAAAGCAGAAGAAAATTCGACGGTTTCATGCAAACCTCATCAAAATCCGGGCAATATTAAGAAAACAGGATTTTTTTTCAACGATAAATTTTGTATAAATCAGATTTGTTGGAATCCGACAAGATTCAATCTGGGACCAACAAGATGAAATTTTTATTATAGCAGCAACATCTTTAAACTATAAATTTAATTTTAAAAAATACAAACAAAATATTATTTCAAATTATTAAAAACAAATTTGATTTTTAGAACAAATTTTTATATCTTATCTGCAGAACTGTTTATTTATAAATTAGAAAGAGGGCCAAAATGGTATCAGAAAAGATGAATGAATTGGTAAAAACAAACGATGTTGTCTTCTATCAGACGGAAAATGCGGATGTTGTCGTTAATGTGGTTTACAAAGACGAAACTTTCTGGCTTACGCAGAAAGCGATGGCAGCGCTGTTTGATTGCAGTGTAGACAATATTTCTTTGCATTTAAAAAACATTTATGACAGCGATGAGCTTGAAAAAAATCGAACTATCGAGGATTTCTCGATAGTTCAAAAAGAAGGCAACCGTTCAGTCAAACGGTCAATGGAATTTTACAATCTCGATGCGATTATCGCTGTCGGCTACCGCGTAAATTCAAAAAAAGCGACAAAATTCCGGCAGTGGGCAACAAAGACTCTGCGCGAATACATCACCAAAGGTTTTGTCATCAACGAAAAACTTCTGAAGAACGGAAAGCCATTCGGCAAAGACTATTTTGATGATTTGCTTGAAAAAATACGCGAAATCAGAGCAAGTGAACGTCGTGCATATCAAAAAATCACCGATATTTTCGAGCAGTGCAGCTGCGATTTCGATAAGAATAGCGAAATTACCAAAAATTTTTATGCTTTCGTGCAGAACAAACTTCATTTTGCAGTAAGCGGAAACACCGCAGCCGAAATAGTTTTCAACCGTGCGGATTCACGGAAAGAGCACATGGGACTGACAAACTGGAAGAACTCGCCGGATGGAAAAATTTACGAATCCGATGTCATAATCGCCAAAAATTATCTTAATGAAAAGGAAATCTCGCGCCTGAACCGCCTTGTCGCAATGTTCATTGATTACGCCGAACTACAGGCCGAGGACGGTCATCTGATGAAAATGCAGGACTGCGTTGATGCGGTGAACCTCTTTTTAACCAGTGCCCGCCAGCAGGTGCTCGAAACAAAAGGAAAAATCAGCCACGATCAGGCGATAAAAAAAGCTATTAAAGAATATAATGTTTTCCGCATCATTCAGGACAGGGAATATATTTCGGAATTTGACAGACAGACGAAAGAACTCGAAAAAAACAATCAAAAAATAGATTGATTTTGCTTCTTCACCTCAACCGTGAGGTCTGCGCAAACCTACCTCACACAACGGACATCGTAACCGTGTGTCTTATCGTAGTAGCCCACGAGACCATGGTTGAAATTCACGATACACGCGAAGCTTGTACTGCTGACGTGGGTAGAGGAAGACCAAGACATGTGACTTGATGACGGCGATGACCACATATTGTTGTCAATTGTGGTGCAATCTTCGCTTTCACTAAAATCTTCGCTCTCACTTCCACCGCATCCAATAAAGATGAAAAGCGCGAAAAACATAAAAATTTTCTTCATTTTTTCACCCGTGATGATAATTTGAGCCGCTCAATATCGAAAGTCCGCGGTAGATCTGCTCAAGAATGTTGATTCTGGCAAGCTGATGCGGCAGAGTCCACGGCGCAATCGAAAGAGCGATGTCTTCTTTGATATCGCCGAAGCCGTATGCACCGCCGACGACAAACACGATCGAGCCGTGCGAGACTGATTTTTCGCTTAAAAGTTTTGCGAAAGTTAGCGAATCAAAAGATTTTCCCGTTTCACGCAAAGCTATGACAAAAGAGTTCGAAGGTAGTGATTTTATTATATTTTCAGTTTCAAGAGCCGAATCGTTGCGCTCTTTAAGTTCGATCACTTCAAGCGGAGAATAAATTTTTATTCTTTTCTGGAAAAAATCATCGATCTCCTTGAACTGACTTTTGAGTTTTCCGACAACGATTAAAGTGATTTTCATTACTGAATATAAGAACTTACGTCAACTTTTGCGCATCCTGCCCAGATATCTTCCAGAGAATAGTAGTCGCGCAGTTCTTCAAGCATGATGTTGACTACGACGCTTCCGGCATCGACAAGGACCCATTTCGCGCTCGTCTCGCCTTCAACAAGCGGTTTTGCAAATCCGGCGTTTTTAAGTTCGCGCATAAGCGAATCAGCCATCGTGGTGTTGTGCTGCGTACTCGTTCCCGTTACGAAAACGATAAAATCGGTATAGCCCGACTTTTTATCTACGTCGAAAGCCATGATATTCACGCCCTTTTTATCGGAAAGCGTGCGGAGGACTGTCTCTAATTTTTCATTCTTCGTCATGTTTTTCTTCCTTTTTTTCTGACTTTTTCTTCATTATGTTTACCGAAGAATCAAGTGTTCTTCTGTGATATTCCTCGTTGTATTCGGGTTCTGAGATAGTTTCTGCGAAATCGGTCGAAAGAGTGCGTACACCTTTGATGCTGAAAGTTACGTCTTCATCTGTGAACCTGAACGAAAGATTTTCTATTTTCATTTCGGCTACAGCTCCGTCAAGAGAGACGAAAACCGTCATTTTTCCTTTGATATGATCTTTCTTTTTACCGGCCAATCCCGCAACAAGAGAATCGTCGCGCATCTCCTCGGTGCCCTGAAGGTTCTGGAGGTACTTTTTTTCTGGAAGTGCGGCACGGTCGGCTTTTTTATCGCTGAAAACGATAGTTACGAGATGTCCTTTGAATGTGCCTATCTTCCACGATTTTTCAGATTCTATCGAAGCGTGGTCGCGAAGCATGAGATAGATAGAAGGAATCGCGCCGAAAAGGTTGTCACGGAGCGTAATGTGCTCACCCATGCTGAAAGTTTTCGTAAATTCGCCGCCGAACTGCTTGCGGTAGAAGAAGTTGTCACGCCAGATTATATCCCAGCCTTCGTTTTTGTTGTTCCGATAACTCATTGAAAAGTTGCCCGATTTGTCACTTTTATACTTTGCATTTTCATGCAGAGAGAGCTTTCTTTCGGTCGTCTTTTCATTCTCAGCATCCTCCGAAGCGGTTTTTATAACTGAAACCGTTTCGTAATCGATATTCTGCGAAAAAGAGTAAATCCCGTTTTTGTCTCTAAAATAGGAAACCGGAGCAACAATCAGCTTTTCAAGCTCGTCGAGCGAAGTGTAGAGCTGACTTCCGTCTATTTTCGGCTCGTAAGTCTCTTCATTTATAACGCGCCACTTGCTTTCAACATTCCCGCTGCCGCCGGAGCACGAAACCATCGCCAGAATTACGGCAAAACAACACAAAAACCTTTTCATTTCTCACCTACAAAACAAAAAAACGCAGTATTTTAACGATTTTTGCAAAAATTTCAAGGAAGGGAAAGATATTTAATCAAACGGCGCAATCTTTCCCTATTTCTTGATTTTAAAACAAATTTCCGTATTCTAATCGTCTGCGTTATTTGGAGGTTAAAATGACAACATATTTGACGTCTTTTATAGTTTCTTTCGTTTTCGTCTGTCTCGTGACCCCGATACTCATAAAAATAGGACTTAAATTCGGCTTTGTCGATCAGATAAACCAGAGAAAGATCCACCGCGGCACCATTCCCAGAATCGGCGGAATCGGCATTTCTCTAGGAACTCTGCTCCCGATATTTTTACTCTGTTTCTTCTTTACAAGCGGAGTCACGATAAAAACTCAGAGCAATATGCTCCTTTATTTCGGCGGCGGTCTTGCGATAAGTCTGCTTGGTCTTTTTGACGATATCAAAGGTATAAACGCCAAAATAAAGATGCTTTTTCAGATACTTATTGCCTTTGTTGCAACGCAGCACGGCGCACTTATCGAATCACTTCCGATGCCGTGGGGAAGACTTGAACTCGGCATCTTCGGTTATTTTCTCACGATTTTCTGGATCATCGGCATCATAAACGCGTTCAACCTTATTGACGGAATGGACGGGCTGTCGTCGGGCATAACCCTGTTTTCATCGCTTACGCTTGCAATGCTCGCAATAGCAAACGGATATCTGCCGACAGCTCTCGTAGCTTTGGCTCTTGCAGGTGCCGTAACCGGTTTCCTAATTTACAACTTCAATCCTGCAAGAATTTTCATGGGTGACTCGGGATCGATGTTCATCGGCTACATTCTGGCCATTCTTTCTTTAAGAAACCAGTCAAAAGCTCACGCCGTCGTTTCGATAATGGTTCCGATAATCGCGATGGGCCTGCCGATTCTCGACACGACTCTTGCCTTTATGCGCCGGATCATGCGTCACCAGTCAATTTTTGCGGCGGACAAGCAGCACATACACCACTTTATCCTTTCGCTAGGCTTCAACCAGCGCAAAACCGTACTCATCCTCTATTCGATTTCGATCATGTTCACGGTTCTTTCATTGCTGATGATATTTAACAAAAATATCGACACCTTCCTTATCGTCCTTGTTTTTGCGATAATCATATTCGTCATCATCACGAAACTCGGCTACGTCGAAATGATCTACGGAAGATTCAGAGTAAAAAAGGAAAATTCGCTTGAAAAACACCTGGAAAACTTCTTTATCGACAAGATTTCACTTAAAGAAAACGACGATATTTTCTCAGGACTCCCTATAAAAGGCTTCGACATTCTTGACATTAAAGGAAACAACCTTTTCTCACAGGGCGAAAAAGACAAAATCAACTTTTTCGATATTTCGGCAAGACGCTCGCGCATCGTCAGACTTTACTGGACTGAAAACGTTCCGATAATCGGTGCACGCGAATCGGCGATGCTAATACTCATGTCAAAAACTCTCGTTGCAAAATTCGCCCCCATCAGCGACGAGGACGAGAAAAAACTTCTGGCTGATATCAAAGAATAATCAGAGACTTGTAAGAACAACTGGACCGTTTGCGGTGATCGCAACGGTGTGCTCGAACTGGCAGCTCAGTTTGCCGTCCATCGTAACGACTGTCCAGCCGTCGCTCAAAGTGCGCGTTTTGTAGGTTCCTTCGTTTATCATCGGCTCGATCGCAACGACCATTCCTTCCTGAAGTCTGAGTCCGTCACCGCGCTTGCCGTAGTGCGGGATCGCCGGATCTTCGTGAAGGTGGACGCCTGTTCCGTGACCGACGTATTCTGTAACGACCGAAAAACCGTTGCTTTCGGCATATTCCTGAATTACCGCGCCGATATCGCCGATGTGATTGCCCGGAACACACTGTTCTATTCCGAGTTCGAGGCATCTGCGGGTAACTTCGACCAGCTTTTTTGCCTTATCGGTAGCACCCGGCATGACGTAGGTCATCGTACTGTCGCCGATGTAGCCGTTAAGCGTAACACCGCAGTCGACAGAAAGAATGTCACCGCGCTGGATGATCTTCGCCTTTCTCGGAATGCCGTGAACGACCTCGTTGTTTACTGCGATGCATGTCGCGTGAACATAGTCGTCGACTGATTTGAAAGTGGGATGACCGCCGTGTTTTTTGATGAATTTATCGGCAAAAGCGTCTATCTGGAGCGTCGATACGCCCGGTTTGATGTAGGATTTAAGCTCGTGGTAAAGTTCAGCCAGAACATGACCTGCAGCTTTGATCTTCTCGATCTGCTCAGGTGTTTTGATGATGATTTCCTCACACATTTCAGCCTCAAAAAGCAAATTAGCAAAAAACGGGCGATTATAGCCTTAAATCTTTCAGTTTCAAGGAGAAATTTTTTTATGTATAATTTTATATCTTTTTACTTGTAATATTCTTTATTTTGGCTAAAAGTGAGCGGTTTTTTGTATAAAAAGAGGTTCTATGAAAGAAAAAAAGATAAAATTCATCTTCACGGGCGGCGGAAGCGGCGGTCACGTAAGCCCCGCCCTTGCAGTCGCAGCCGAACTCAAAAAAACTCTTCCGGAAGCTGAAATCACCTACATCGGCGTTAAAAACAAAGCAGAAGCGCACATGGTTCCGAAAGCGGGATTTCCGCTGAAATTCGTGAAAAGCGCGCCTCTTCCGCAGGGAAAATCTCCTGTAAAACTGCTGAAATTCGCGATGACGATGTTTTCCGGGCTTTCGAAGGCGGCTCTGCTACTGCTTAAAATCAGACCTAAAGCTGTTTTCGCTACTGGCGGATTCGTAAGCGCTCCCACCGTTTTTGCCGCATGGATACTGCGCAAGGCGACATTCGGGCTCTTCAAAACGAAAATAATGATCCACGAATCGAATACCGATCTCGGCAAAATGAACAAGGCTGCCGCTAAAGCAGCTGACAAAGTCGCGGTATCGTTTTCCGAAACGATCAGGCATCTGCCGAAAAACAAAGGATTCTTCTCGGGATACCCGGTAAGAAGTTCTATCGCGCTTGAAGAAAGAGCGGCGGCGCGTAAAGAACTCGGAATTCCGGACGACGCGTTCGTGATTTTTGCTTTCGGCGGCTCGCAGGGATCGCGCACAATCAACCGCGTTCTTGCAAATTCGGCAAAAAAACTTCTTG
>CAMZDX010000028.1 GCA_947305505.1 uncultured bacterium
ATGTGAATTCGCGTCATCTTGATGACAAGGCATCTGCCGGAATATTTGTTTATCTCGCTGATATTATTAAGAAAAATGAAAGTAAACTCAAAAACAGGGTTTCCTTTTTCTTCAATGTAACAGAAGAAACGGGGCAGGGGATCGCGGCGACTCCGCAGGGTGACGACCTCATCGTTGTTGATATGGGTGTTGTCGGCGGAGATACGGCAGGCAGCGAAAAGTGCGTCAGCATCTGCGCGAAAGATTCGTCAGGTCCTTACAATTATGATCTGACAACTGAACTTATCAATCTTGCCGAGAAGAATAAAATCGCTTTCAAAACCGATGTTTTCCCCTTCTACGGCTCGGACGGTTCGGCTCTTCTCCGCTCATGCAGCGATACGAGAGTCGCACTTATCGGTCAGGGTGTTGATGCAAGCCACGGCTACGAAAGAACGCACGTCGAAGGGCTTACGGCAACTGCTTCTTTGATTCTTGCATATATTTTCGGTTAAATCATGAACAGACCGGATGGTTCGCTCATAAGTTTTATGAGCAATCTTGTGAAAGCAAACGGCGGAATCAACTGCGCGCAGGGAATTCCAGGATTCGAGCCGCCGGAAGAACTCATTTCTGAACTTGTTTCTGTCGCACAGACTCCGATTCATCAGTATCCTGCGGGAAACGGAAACCCGAAACTGCGCGAACTTGTTTCTTCTGGCCTTTGCGGAAAAAGCGGGCTCAAGGCTGACAATGTTCTTGTAACGAACGGTGCGACCGAAGCGATTTCTCTTATTTATCTTTATCTGCGGCAGAAAACGGCGGGTGCTTTCACGGTTATGTCTTTTGATCCCGTTTATGAAAGTTACGCAAATCTTCCCAGAATTTACGGTGACAGGTTTGTGTGCGAATATCCCGATGGATCGGGAACTTTTGATTTTGATTTGATCGAAAACCGCGTAAAAAGTGAAAAAGTAAACCTGATTCTGCTCTGCTCTCCAGGAAATCCGCTTGGGAAGATCTGGAAAAAGGAAGAAATTTCAAGGCTTTACGGAATATGCAGAAAATGCGGCGCAAACCTTGTTTTTGACGCTGTTTACAGCGATTTGTACTTTAATGAAAAGCCGTATCTTCCGTTCGAACTTGTCGATGAGACTCTTTTTGTGGTTTCGGCATTTTCAAAAATGCTATCAATCACAGGCTGGAGAATCGGCTACATTGTCGGTGCGGCGCAGCATATTGAAACTCTTGCAAAAATCCACGATTACACCGGGCTTTGCACTCCTTCAGTTCTGCAGGCGGCTATTGCCGGATATCTGGAAAAAAATGATTTTGGTCGTGATTATCTTGCTTTTTTGAGAGGAAAAGTGGGCGCATCTTTCAAAATCATGCAATCTGCACTTGAAAAAAGCGGTTTTTACATGCCACCGATCGACGGAGGATATTTTGTCTGGGCAAAGATTCCTCAGAAATTCGACGACGGTTTCAAATTCGCGATGGATTTGTATGAAAACAGAAAAGTCGGCACGGTCCCGGGTATTCATTTCAGTGAAAAAGGTAATGATTTCATAAGGATAAGTATCGCAAAAGAAGCGGCTGAGATCGAAGAAGCCGCAGCACGCATCGCCGATTTCGTAAAGCAGTAAATTCCTTTAAATAGTTTCCTTAAGGATTGGACTTTAATAAAATTTTTCCTATAATCCATAGGTTTTTAGGAGGTGCTTTTTGGGTAAGCTGCTTTTTTGTCTCTCTTTCTGCAAAAAGATATTTTTTCTCTCTGCAATTTTTCTTCTTTTTTTCGCGCAGGGAAGCCTTTTTGTCTATGTCGAAAATATGGTTTCGTGCTTTCCGGTAACGATAATCACGACGCAGAAAGCGCCTGTCGAAGAGAAGATTGCGGCAATGAAGGTTTGCTCGCTTTCGGTAGCTAGCGAAAGAATGACTTTCGATTCGTCGATTTTCAACCACTACGAAACACTTCCGGTAAAGGAAATTTATCTCTATTCGATGAAAATCCCTTACGAAAACTGGAGCGAAGTGAAAAATATGGAAGACGTGATCACCGAGGCAAATCCGTACATCGAGGATATTGTTTCTTCCTACGCCGCATCAAAGATCAGATTCCAGCTTTTTTCATTCGTTTTTTTAATGCTTGTCGGTATCTGTTTTGTCTTTAAAATCGTTGCGTCCAATAAATCTTCAAAAAAGAGTTTTTTTGTTGTTTCGATAATTATTTCAGTACTTTATATTTCTGCGTCTGTCGCACTGCTGAATGTTTTTCCGGCATTTCTGATGCCGCTTTCGGCAGTGTCTGCAGGAGTTTTGTTTTTGGTTTATGTTATAATGACTTTGATAAATTACAGGATGGCAAAATGGTAATTAAAATTTCTAAAATTATCTGCACATTATTTTGTGCATTTATCCTTTTTTCCTGCATGTCGCACGGGCATACCGTTGAGGTCGACAACGATGCGGCTGATACGACGCCTGAAGTTTCCGATGTTTCAGATTCCGAGGCTGATGAAGATTCTGCCGAAAATAATGATGAGAGCACCGATGTTGATGTTTTAACCGATGAAGATACCGATTTTATTGAAGATTCAGATTCGGTCGATGATAAAGACGCAGATTTTAACGAAGATTCTGATGTTTCCACGGATGAAGATTACGAATCAACCGAAGATGATGACGCTGTTTCTGATGAAGACGAAGATACCGAACCGCCGTATGACGGTGATTCCGTTCAGATCAGGATTGTTGCGGGAAATATCACTAGCGGCAACAACCAGTCCTACGATCCCGGGCACGGAATAAGGATTTTTCAGGCTTTAAAGCCCGACGTCGCACTTGTTCAGGAGATGAATTATAAAAACAATTCCGCAAGCGATTACAAAAATTTCGCACAGCAGATCGTCGGCACAAATTATTATGCAGTCGATGACTCTGACTATCAGATCCCGAACGGAGTTGTCAGCAGATATCCGATAACTTCACACGGTTACTGGAAAGATCCGAATATCAACAACCGCGCTTTAATGTGGGCTGTCGTCGATATTCCGGGTGGAAAGGATATTTTTGCGATAAGCGTACACCTTCATACAAGTCCGGCAAGTGATCAGACTAAGGCTGCGCAGGTCATCGTTGATGAAATTGCAAAAATAAAATCGTCAAAACCTGACAAATACTACTATGTTGTCGGCGGCGATTTCAACGGACCGACAGCTGTTTCATCAAGCGGATTCGGCAAAAACAACACTTTTTATGTCAGCGGTCCTGATCCTGTTGACGAAAAAGGTTACTGTGAGACAAATGCCAACAGAAGCAGTCAGTACGATTTTGTTCTGGCTGATTATCCTCTGCACGAATTTCAGGTTCCGACAGTTTATTATTCCTCAGACGATGCAACAAAAACAAAGAGTTATGAAAACGGTCTCGTTTTTGATACGCGCCTTTACAGCCAAAGTGTGCTTGATGAGTATTTTTCTCCGGCGCAGACCAGCGATTCAAGTGCTTCGCAGATGCAGCATATGGCTGTCGTCAAAGATTTTCTGATAGAGCTCAAATGAAGGAAGATTTTCTCCCCGAAAACAGATTTGAAAAGATCTACCGCTTCAATGAAGTGACTTCAACTATGGACGAATGCGAAGAGTTGATTAAATCAGGAGTCCGCAGAGGAATTGTCGTCGCAGAATCGCAGACTTCGGGTCGCGGCAGAAACGCGAAAAAATGGGTATCTGCTGCGAACGGGAACATCTATCTCTCGTTTTTTGACGAAATCGGTTCTGAAAATCCGATTGATCTCATTCCGCAAAGGTGCGCAGTCGCGGCGTATTCGGCGGTTTCGCAGTTTGTAAAAAATGCGGTGGTTCAAATAAAATGGCCGAACGACATATTTGTCGGAATGAAAAAAGTGTCCGGAATCATTGCCAAAACTATGCTTTTTGAAGGAAAGAGGTTCTATATCTGCGGGATCGGCGTGAATGTTTTCATGCCTGAAGACCGTGAAAAAAATTTTGTCTGGGAGCCGACGGCGGTTTCAGAATACTGCGAAGTTCCTAGTGAAGAAGTTTTGAGAGCTCTGACCAGATGGACAGATTTTGCTTTTTCTGCCGGAAATGCTGAAATTATTGATATTTATTCAAAGAATATCAGCTGGATGATTGATCGCGAAATTGTTTTTTCCCAAGATTTACTCCACAATGAAAAAGGGAAAATTGTCGGATTTTCAAAAAATTTTTCTGTGATAAAAATTTTGACTGAAAACGGTTTGAAAGAGCTTTCGGCTCTTTCGGTTTTATCCATAGCTTAAGGGTGAGAAGATGAAAGAATGGACATATAAGCCGATTAAACGAAACAGATTCTTTATGGCTGCGATCATTGTCTTTTTGGCGTTTTTGTTAAACTATATTCCGTCAAAGATAGCGTTGGCGTTGAATATGCCGGTATTTCTGGACTCAATCGGAACTGTTGTCGCCGGAATGCTCGGCGGAAACCTGCCGGCGGTAATAGCGGGATTCTGCGGGAACGCCGTCAACGGAATTTCCGACATACCGACATTATACTACGGTGTTATAAGCATTATGATAGGAAGTATGGCAGCCATTTTCCAGAGAAACGGATTCTTTAAAAATATCGGCGGAGTGCTTGCAGCTATATTGGTTTTCTCTCTTCTGGGCGGCGGTCTGGGCTCGATCCTGACATATTTTCTCTACGGTTACGATTTCGGCGAGGGGATTTCGGCGCCGTTTGCTCTCTGGATATACGGACATCTGGGATTTTCCAAGTTCTTTTCCCAGCTTTGTGCGGATATAATCATTGATGTTTTTGACAAGTCTATTGTTGTAGCATGTTCGCTTCTGCTTTATCATGCAATACCCAAAAAATCCAGAAGACTGGCAAAATATCTGTTTCTCTTTTTCCCCGATTCCGACGATGAATACAGAACTGCACGGCGCGACCGCGACATACGACGCTCTCTTATCAAAAAGGTTGTCGTCATGGTCATTGTTGCCGAAATTCTTCTCGGAACTTTAGCGAGCGTCACCGGCTTTGTTCTTTACAGACAGGTCGCTATCAGCAAATTTATCGGTATGGCAAACGGTGTAACCAAGGCCGCGTCGGTAGTGATCGATTCAGAAAGGCTGGAGGAGTTCCTTGAAAAAGGCAGGGCTGCGGAAGGTTATGCCGAAATCGAGAAAAATCTCTACAAAATAAAGGAAAGTTTCCCTCAGACTATGTATCTTTATGTATATAAAATAGCGGAAGACGGCTGTCATGTCGTGTTTGATCTCGATTCCGAAGGCGGTGTGGAAGCAAGCCAGCCCGGTGAAATCATGGATTTCGATCCGACATTCGTGCCCTATCTTCCGAAACTTTTCAAAGGCGAGGAGATTGAACCGATTATGTCGGATGACCAGTTCGGCAAGCTTCTCACGGTTTATAAGCCGCTGAAAGGTTCCACTTATGTCGCGGCGGATATTACTATCAGCGAGATTACGGCGGATGAGGCGAAGTTCGTCGTCAAGCTGCTTTCGATGTTTTTCGGGCTTTCGATAATTATAATGAGCGTTGTTCTCGAATTTGTAAACCGAGGTATTGTTTATCCGGTAAACAGAATGGCAGCAGCTTCGATACAGTTTGCCTACAATCTGGGACATGGTGTCGATCCCAAACAGCTTCTCAAAGGAATCACAGA
Source organism: uncultured bacterium (assembly GCA_947305505.1). Taxonomy (GTDB): domain Bacteria; phylum UBP6; class UBA1177; order UBA1177; family UBA1177; genus UBA1177. The sequence continues at coordinate 5,675 of CAMZDX010000028.1, forward strand.
TCTGAAAATCCACACTTTCGACGAAATAGAATACCTTTACAAAGCGATAATGAAGATGGGCGGCGATTCTATGGACTACATCGATCAGCTTCATAAGCAGACGGAGCGGATCATGAGAATGCAGGAAGAGATCATCGTCAACTTTGCAGAAATGGTCGAGGCGCGCGACATAAGCACGGGCAACCACGTCAAAAAGACTGCGTTCTATGTCGAGGCGATAGCGAAGGAACTTCAGAAGGAAGGAAAGTTCAAGGACATCCTGACCGATTCCTACATCAAAGTCCTCAAACGCTCTGCGCCTCTTCACGACATCGGAAAGATAGCGATCTCGGATCTTATTCTGAATAAACCGGGAAGATTCACCGATGAAGAGTTCAAGATCATGCAGAGTCACACGACTGAAGGAAAGAATATTCTTACAAGGATCGAGATGAATGCAAGCGATATGGATGAAGGTTACCTGAAAGAATCTATAGAAATGGCGAATTTTCACCACGAGAAATGGGACGGTACCGGTTATCCCAACAAGATCAAAGGTGAGGAGATCCCGCTTGCGGCAAGGATCATGGCTGTTGCCGACGTTTTCGACGCCCTTGTAGCTGAACGTGTCTATAAAAAATCATTCCCTTATGAAAAGGCGATGGAAATCATCACCGAAGGTTCCGGAAAGGCTTTCGACCCCGTTGTCGTCGAAGCATTCACCCGCATTTCAAAAGAACTTTACGACGAGCGCACCAGACTGAATAAAGAATAAAAATCGATTTTTGGGTTTTTGTAGAGACGCCATAATATGACGTCTCTACTTTGAAAAGGTTGATTTTATTGGGTTTTTACAGCAATTCTTTGAGTTGCTGCAGTTTTTCTGTGAATATTTTTTCGAATGTTTTGTATGGAGCGATGTCGGTCATATCGACGCCTGCGTCCTTGAGGATCTCGATAGGCGGTTTCGAGGTTCCGGCTTTCAAAAATCCGTTGATATACTGCTCAGCCGGGATCTTGCCGCTTCTGACGCCTTCAGCGAGCGAAAGGGCGCCGATGAAGCCGACGACATACTTGTAAACGTAGTAGTTGTAGTAGAAGTGGGGAACGAAAGCCCACTCGTTTTTGTAGAGTTCGTCGATCTTCATGAGGCCGTATTCCTCGCCGTAGTATCTGCTCAGAGTCTGACCGTAGATGCCGTTGAGGAATTCTGGAGTGAGAACTTCGCCGGCTTCGACTTTTTTATAGATCGCATCTTCGAACTCTGCAAACTGCATCTGTCTGAAAACAGTCGCTCTCGCCATTTCGATGAAGTGGTTGAGGAGGAATTTCTTTTCTTCCTTGTCAGTAGTCGTGTCGATAAGGCGGTTGATGAGCATTATCTCGTTGAACGTGCTTGCGACTTCGGCAACGAAGATCGTGTACTGCGATTTTTCGTATGGCTGGAACTTGTTGGAATAGTATGAATGGATCGCGTGACCCATCTCGTGAGCCAGTGTTGAAGCAGAATTGTAGTCGTCGATGTGGTTCAAGAGAACATAAGGGTGCGTGTCGTAAGCCATGCCTTCCATGTATGCGCCGCTGACTTTGCCCTCATTCGGATAGATATCGACCCAGCCGTTCGCGGGATCCATCGCCTCAGCTATTGCCTTTCTGTATTCGTCTGTCATGCAGGACATCGCTTCGTTGACGAGTTTTACGGAGTCTTCGTAGGTGTAGACTCTGCTGTTGCCGCCTTTTACCATCGTCGCGTAAATATCGTGGTAGCCCTGATCGGGAATATTGAGAACTTCCTTTTTGAGTGCCAGATATTCGTGAAGTGCCGGCAGAATGGCGCGGACGTTGTCGCGGAGAGTGTAGAAGAAAGTCGAGGGAAGCTCGTTTTCCTTCATATCCTTGTCGAGAGCGTCTGCATATTTTCTGATCTTTGCGACTGTCGCGTAGTATTTTGTCTGGTAGTGGAGCATCTTTGCAAGCGAATTTTTGTAGCTGTCGTAGGTCTTCCAGAAAACGTCGAAGATTTTCTTTCTCGTTTCGCGGTTGTCGCTCTGGCGGAATCTTGCGTAAGTCTGGATATTTGCTTCCATTTTTTCGCCTTCAAGTTCGATTTCGGGGAACTTCATGTCTGCCGACGAAAAAGTGGAGTAGGTTTCGTATTCGCCGAGAGCCAGTCCGCCGAACTCAGCCATGATCTTCTCTTCAGGTTCGGAGAGAGTGTGCGGCTTGTTCAGAAGAATAGCGTCGAAATATCTTGAAAAATCACTGAAATCGGGGTCGTTTTTGAAGCCGAGCAGCTTTTCTTCGCTGTAGGAGAGAAGTTCAGGCTCCATGAAAGAGCTTGCGGCCGCCATTTTTGTCATAGCCGCAGCCGCCATGCCTGAAAGTTCCTGCCATTTGCCGACACTCATGTCGACATCGCGGTTCCTGTCAGCGTAGCACTGAAGTTTTGCGCCTCTTCTCATCGCGTCGCTTGAGATCTTGAGCGCTTTGAGAAGAGTTTCCTTTTCACCGAGTTTTCCGGCGAATTTCACGATTTCGGCAGTGTCTTTTTCGATGCACTGGAATTCGTTTGCGACTTCCTCTTCGTTTTTGTAAAGGTGGCTCGTCTGCCAGCAGTTTTTCGGGTCGACTTCATTTCTTTTCAGCATTTTTTCCTCCAAATCAAATGTTCATAAACAAAAAACCCGTTATTTTAAGGTCTATGCCGTAAAAGGCAAGGAAACCGTATCGTCGTCATGTTGAACGAATGCGAAACATCTGTGAGATTCTTCGCTACGCTCAGAATGACGGTTAAATCAGAGGAAATAACAACCACATACAAGTTAAAAATTGCAGAGTTTTTCTGACATTTTTCTAAAATTGTGTATAATCTTATGTTTTTGGTGACATTTCGAAAATGTCTTGAAATTTTTGGATAAAAATGGGGCTTAAAAATGCCGGAAAAAAGTCCTTACGAAGCCGATTTTGAGAAATATCTCCGCCACACTGGTGCGGACAAAAAAGAGAAAACTTTCGCATGGGCTACTGCCGTCGGTCTGCAGCAGATCCATGCTTTCGGCGAGGGAAACACGCGGACGACGGCTGTTTTCACGATAAAATATCTGCGTTCGCTCGGTTTCAAAGCCGATAACGACATCTTTGCGCAGAACAGCTGGTATTTCAGAAACTCGCTTGTCAGGGCGAACTACACCAATCTTCAGAAAGGAATTTCCGAAAATCCCGTTTTTCTCGAAAAATTTTTCCGGAACCTTCTTTTAGACGAGCACAACGAGCTCAAAAACAGAGAAACCCATATCGACTACGCCAAATATACCGGAAAAGTTTCGGAAGAAACTACGGTTAAAATTGATGAAAACTTCGGTGTAAAAGAAAAATCTTCGGTAGAAATAGTCGAAAATTTCGGTACAAATGAAAAAACTTCGGTACAAATTCTCGAACTTATAAAAAATAATCCCAAAATCACATTGCAGGAAATTGCCGAAAAAACGAACCGCTCGAAACGCGCAATCGAGATGCAGGTGAAAAAACTTCGTGAAAACGGCGTTCTCAAACGTGTCGGAGCGACAAAAAACGGATTTTGGGAGATTGTGGAGGAGAAATGAAGCAATTTCTTATTGTTTTGGTGATTCTCTGTGCATTTTTTGTAATCTCATGTGATAAAAATTCTGAAAACAAGAGACAACGCGGTGAAATTTACGGAGAATGTTACCAGGACGGAACCTGTGACGAAGGACTGAAATGCGATATCGAGAACAATATCTGCATAAAAGATCCGCAAACTCCTGAAGAGAATGACGAGGATGAAACCGATTCCGATGATTCTGATATGACGGATGATTCTGATATGACGGATGATTCTGATATGACGGATGATTCTGATATGACGGATGATTCTGACGATGAAGAACATGTTGATTCGTGCGAAGGCAGTAATGATAAGACAACTCTCGGCAATATATGCACAAATCAGCATTATTGTTATAATACAGTTTCTTTTATAAATTGCCCGGAATCCGATGCCGGTTTCTACGGTCAGGATGCGCAATATACCGCACTTGGTATATGCCGGTCGCAGAGTTTTACGTTGAAAACTGCTGACGGACAAAACATTGTCGTGGACAACAACACCGGTCTTGAGTGGCAGCAAAAAATTTCGACTGAGAATTTCACCAGGGAAGAGGCAGAAAATTATTGCAAAGGATTGGTTTATGGCGGCTATTCCGACTGGCGACTTCCTGAACCCCAGGAGTTTCTTACAATTGTTGACGGCAGCAAATTTAATCCGGCGATAAATTCGAACTTCACCAATATAGCGGCTGACGACGATATTTATTTGTGGACATCCAGAGAATCCCGCTATTTTATTGTGTCAGAAGGTTTATATTCTTATTACGGAACAAATATAAATAGTTACAAAGCGCTTTGTGTTCGCGGCTGCGTGATGCATGGAGCTGTTTTTGAATCAAAAACAATCAACGGGGATATTGTCGTTACAGATTTGACAACCGGTTTGATGTGGCAGAAAAATTCTGATTATAAGGGTAATTGGGAAAACGCTTTGAAATATTGCGAAAATTTGAATTATGCCGGTCGCACGGACTGGCGTCTGCCTAACAAAAACGAAGCAGCATCCCTCTTGAATCTTGATAAATCTGAGGCTCCTTATTCAGATTTTCCTAATATACCGGCTGACGGATTCTGGTCTTCAACTACTTTCAGGGAAAGCAGTCACGGCTGGCTGGCAGATTTTTATAGCGGCAGAGTTTTTTATACTTACAAAGATGAAGAGTTTTCAGCCATTTGTGTCACCGCAGGTAACGGTGTAGAGCTCTCAAATCCGTGTGATCCTGATCCGTGCGGAAGCCTTGCAAATTCAACAGGGGCATGCCGGATCGTATCCGAAACGCTGTATTCATGTGGATGCAATGATGGATATTACTGGTTGGAAGCAGAAAAAAAATGCATAGATAAAAAAACGCTTACTATAGGTTCTATCTGCACGGGACAAATATCATGTATTGATGAATATTCTTCGCTGACAGACTGTCAGCAGATGACGAATTCCAATTATTACGGTCAGGATGCACAGTATGCGTCATGGGGAATATGCGAGCCGCAGAGTTTTACTGCTAAAAATGTCGCAGGAGAGGAAATTGTTGCGGACAACAACACAAGTCTTATTTGGCAGGGATCTCCTTCTTCCGAGACATATCATTGGGTAGAAGCGCAGATTTACTGCACGGATTTGAATATTGCCGGCTATGCCGGCTTCGACACCGGATGGCGTGTTCCGACACCGCAGGAACTGCATACGATAGTTGACAATGAAAAATACGATCCGGTGATAAATTCAAACTTTACAAATATAGAAAAATACGGCTGCTGGTGGACTTCAAGGGAATACAATGGCAATGTCGAAGATAAAGCATATAGATTTGAATATTATTCCGGCAAAATAGTTCCCACTACAAAAGAAGATAACTGCTATGTGCTTTGTGTGCACGGCAGCGAAATGCCAACAGCTGTTTTTACATCAGAAACAGTTGGCGAAGACATTGTTGTAACAGATTCAACGACAGGGCTGGTATGGCAGAAAGAGTATAAATCGGATTTCTGGAAGAATGCTTTGAAATATTGCGAAGAATCTGAATATGCAGGACGCAGGGACTGGCGTCTGCCGAATAAAAATGAACTGGCATCTTTATTAAATTATGACAAAACAGAACTTCAGTATTCAGATTTTCCTGATATGCCGGAAACAAAGTTCGTATCATCCACAATTCAAATAATTAATGATAAACAATATCACTTGGATGTTGATTTTGGAAATGGTGAAATGAATGTCACTCATCCTGCTTCTTCCAGCAATTTTCGTTGCGTTGCCGGAGGGCATGATATCAAGCCTGCGAACCCGTGTGATCCCAATCCATGCGGAAGCATTGCAAATTCAACAGGGGAGTGCCGGATCGTATCAGAAACAGTTTATTCCTGCGGATGTGCTGAGGGATATTACTGGTGGGAAACAGAAAAACGCTGCTTCGACAAAAGACCTCCGTCTGTCGGTCAAATCTGTACAGGGCAGAGTTTGTGCTATAGCGACTATCAAGACATCGCTTGTCCATCTTCCGGAGAAGATTTCTACGGTCAGGATCCTCAGTATGCAGAGCTCGGTGTCTGCAAACCTCAGAATTTTACAGTAAAAACTGTGGCTGGACAAAATATCGTTGTTGACAACTATACCGGTTTGGAATGGCAACAGGAAATTGATGAAGAAATCTATAATTTTGAAAATGCGCTCGATTACTGTGCCACTTTGAATTATGCCGGACACAGCGGCGGTTGGCGACTCCCGGAACCTTTGGAACTGCTTACAATTGTTGATAACAGCAGGAATAATCCGGCAATCGACATAACGAATTTTCCGAATATGACAAATGTAACCTACATCTGGACTTCAAAAATTAAAGGAAAAGATAATATTTGGGCGTTTAACCTGAATACAGGCTCAATAGAGTATCGTTCAAAAAAGTTGGCCTCGAATGTGATGTGCGTCCACGGCGGCAAAATGCCTAATGCAGTTTTTGCTTCTGAAACCGTGAACGGAAAAATCGTTGTAACAGATCTTTCGACAGGGTTGATGTGGCAGAAAGAAGGTGTTTCTAACGGTGACAGCTGGCTGACAGCGTTGAAGTATTGCGAAGATTCGGATTATGCCGGTTATACTGACTGGCGTTTGCCCAATAAAAACGAATTGGCATCGCTATTGAACTATAATAAATTGATGCCCCCGTATTCTGATTTTCCTGATATGTCACGATATGAAGAAGGAAATTGGTTTCGGTCTTCTTCGCATATATGGAAAGTAGATTTTTATTTTGGCGAAGTTACGACAGAACACAAGAGTTCTTTCATGAAAGTCAGGTGTGTGAGGTAACCAATGAGAAGAATTTCTTTTTATTTGTTGTTTTTTGCGTTGATATTTTGTCTCTTTGCATGTGATAAAAATTCTGAAAACAAGAGACAACGCGGTGAAATTTACGGAGAATGTTACCAGGACGGAACCTGTGACGAAGGACTGAAATGCGATATCGAGAACAATATCTGCATAAAAGATCCGCAAACTCCTGAAGAGAATGACGAGGATGAAACCGATTCCGATGATTTAGATATTGATTCAACTGATGAAAATGATTCGGATTCTGACGATCATAATGATGATGAACCGAAAGATCCGTGTGATCCTAATCCGTGTGAAAGCCTTGCTCATTCAACTGGAGAATGCAAACCTGCTTCCGATACTTATTCATGCGGATGTGTTGATGGATATTACTGGCTGGGAGAAGAGAAAATTTGCACGGACAGGCCGACTCTCGGCAACATCTGCACGGGGCAGAAATATTGTTATGACAACGGTGTGTTGATAAACTGTCCCTTGTCTGACGAGGATTTTTACGGTCAGGACGCGCAATATGCGGAAGCGGGAGTGTGCATTCCGCAGAGTTTTACAATAAAAAGGGCTCCCGGACAGAATATTGTTGTGGACAACAATACCGATTTGGAGTGGCAGCAGGCTGCTTCGGATAAAGAATATACATTTAAAGAAGCTAAAAACTATTGTGACGACTTAGTTTACGGAGGATATTCTGACTGGCGTTTGCCTGAACCGCACGAAATTTTATCAATTGTCAATATCGGACAGAATAATTCATTTATAAACAATAACTTCACAAATATATCGGCTGACTATGATGCAGAGTTGTGGACTTCTCACAAATCCAAGTGCTTAAACCTTAGTACGGGATCATATTCTTATTGTAGTTCACCATCAAAAAATGTGCTGTGTGTTCGCGGCAGTAAAATGAAAAAAGGGGTCTTTTCGTCAAAAACCATCGATGGAGATATTGTTGTCATTGATGCGGCTACGGCTTTGATCTGGCAGAAAGATTCAGGTTTCAGAAGCACGTGGAAAGAGGCTTTGAAATATTGCGAAGATCTAGATTATGCCGGTCGCACGGACTGGCGTCTGCCAAATAAAAATGAAATTATTTCATTGTTGGATTTTGACAAATCCGAAAAGCCTTATTCTGATTTTCCTGATATGCCGGACTATTGGTTCTGGTCTTCCTCTAATTCTTTTTACGTGGAAGATGCATGGTGCGCGGATTTTTACAGTGGTTATTTGACACCGTTAGGCTATAAACGGAATGACACCTCAGTTCGTTGTGTTACCGGTGGACGCGGTATCGGTCCTGATGATCCGTGCGATCCGAATCCGTGCGGAAATATCGCCAATTCGACAGGGAAATGCAAAGTGCTCTCTCCGAAACGTTATTCATGCGAATGTGCCGAAGGTTATTATTTGTGGGAATCGGAAAATGCCTGCCTTGAAAAAAAGCCGCTCACTATCGGTGAGATCTGCACCGGGCAGAATTTGTGCTATGAAAATTCATCTTTAGTAAACTGTCAGCAGTTGAATAGTGCCGATTGGTACGGTCAGGATGCCCAATATGCTGAATTCGGAGTTTGTGAACCGCAGGATTTTACAGTAAAAACTTTTGCTGACCAAAATATTGTTGCAGATAACAATACAAACCTTGAATGGCTGCAGTCTCCTTCTTCAGACAGATATGATTGGCTTAGAGCGAATATATACTGTGCAGATTTGAATGAATCAGGTTATGCCGGATATCAAAGCGGCTGGCGTCTGCCCACCCCTCAAGAGTTCTTAACGATTGCCAACCTCAGCAGATTCAATCCTGCGGTAAACCCTGATTTTACAAATGTAATGGCAGACTATAATGCTTGTTTATGGACTTCCAAACGATCTAACGACGATTGGCAAACAGCTATGGTGTTTATCCCTGCTTACGGGTATATAACTGACAACAAAGCAACAGAAACCTGCCAAACGATTTGCGTTCACGGCAGTGAAATGGAAAAAGGGGTTTTTACATCACAAACGATCAATGGTGATGTTATTGTTACTGATTCAACAACAGGTTTGATCTGGCAGAAAGAGTATGATCATGAATTTTGGGACAGAGCTCTGAAATACTGCGAAGAGCTGGATTATGCCGGCAGGAACGACTGGCGTTTGCCTAATAAAAACGAATTGGCATCTTTGCTTAACTATGACACAACTGGAACTCCGGCTTCAGATTTTCCGGATATGCCGGAGACTTGGTTCTGGTCTTCTTCTGTCGGAGCTGGCAATCTTGACAGGCCCTGGTATGTTTATTTTAAAAATGGTCAGGTGGCTTATACTAACTCTCAATCTTTCTCAGTCCGCTGCGTAACCGGAGGGAAGGAAGTCAAAACCGTCAATCCGTGCGATCCGAACCCGTGCGGAAGCTTTTCCAATTCGACTGGAGTTTGTATGACAGGTTCCGAAGCACTTTATTCCTGTGAATGTGCCTCCGGATATTACTGGTGGAATACGGAAGTCGGCTGTGTTGCTGCAAAACCGCCCTCAACAGGCAGAATCTGTACTGGCGAGACAAAATGTTATGCATTAGATGCAAATCTGGAACTGGAACCATGTCCGGCAGAAGGAGAAGATTTTTACGGTCAGGATGCGCAGTATGCGGCTTTGGGAATCTGTCAGGCGCAGAGTTTGACTGTGGACGAAACGGTTCCTGAACAAAAAATTATTGTTGACAACAATACCGGCCTGAAGTGGCAGCAGGTATTCGACGAAAGCGTGTTCTCTTGGGAAGATGCACTTGATCACTGCGAAAACCTTAATTATGGCGGTTTCAGCAGCGGTTGGAGGGTCCCGTCTCCGAATGAATATCTTTCGCTCGGCAAGGCTGTAAATACGACAAATTTCCAAAATCTGACATTGGGATCAGGATATCTCTGGACTTCGAAAAACAAAGGACAAGACAATGCATGGAATTTCAAACCGTCTGATGGAACATTAGGCTATACTTCAAGAGCATTCACTTATCCTGTAATCTGTGTTCACGGCAGCGAAATACCCAAAGGTGTTTTTACATCTGTTACAGTGAACGGCACCGCTGTCGTCAAAGATATTATAACAGGTTTGATGTGGCAGAAAGAAAGTGATTTTACCGGAAATTGGAAGGATTCCTTGAAATATTGCGAAGATCTGGATCATGCCGGATATACCGACTGGCGTATGCCCAATAAAAATGAGTTATCTTCGCTACTGAACCATGAAAGACTGATGTCCCCGTATTCTGATTTTCCTGACATGTCCAGATATGGCGAGACTCAGTTTTGGTCTTCAACTACTACCGGTAGTAAAGCATGGTATGTGAGTCTCTATAGTGGCAATTTGATCTACGAAATTAAGACAAGAAGCTATAGAACTCTGTGTGTGAGGTCAGCGGATCTATAAAATCCCTGAAAAAATCTTCAGGAACAAAAGGTTTTTTCAATTAACGTTTCCAGAAAGGCTTCGATCCTTGTTATAAGTGCACATAATTGGTTTTTTTGTGTATTCCTGCGCCGTTAGTCAGTCAGATTTTTCTTGATAAAATCACTTTCAAAACTAAAATCCCGCGGTTTTGTTTTTTATGGAGGGAATTATGGAAAACTGGACGATAGACAAAGTCAGAAGGACTTTTTTGGATTTCTTCAAGGCTAAAGGTCATACAGAAGTTGCAAGTTCGCCGCTTCTTCCGGCTGAGGACAACACTCTGCTTTTTGCGAATGCCGGAATGAACCAGTTCAAGAAGCTGTTTCTCGGGCTCGAAAAGAGAAGCTACACCCGTGCATGCAGCGCTCAGAAGTGCGTCAGGGCGGGCGGAAAGCACAACGACCTTGAGAATGTCGGCTTCACGACGCGTCACCACACTTTTTTCGAGATGCTCGGAAACTTCTCTTTCGGCGACTACTTCAAGGAAGATGCGATAAAATATGCGTGGGAACTCGTTACCGAAGTTTTCAAACTCGACAAATCGCGCCTTTACGTCACCGTTTTCAGAGAGGATGACGAAGCTGAACAGCTCTGGCTCAAAAATACTGACGTTGACCCGAAACATATTTTCCGTCTGGACGAACACGACAACTTCTGGCAGATGGGCGACACAGGTCCTTGCGGCCCGTGCAGCGAGATCCACTACGATCTGGGCGAAGGCTTCAAAGTCGAGAAACCTTTCTTCGACAACGGAATGCCCGATTTCGACTGCGGCAGATTCGTAGAGATATGGAACCTCGTTTTCATGCAGTTCAACCGCGACGAGACAGGTAAACTGACTCCGCTTCCAAAGCCGAATATCGATACCGGAATGGGACTTGAGAGAATAACTTCGATACTCAACGGCAAACTTTCCAACTACGATATCGACATTTTCCAGGATCTGATCCATTTCACCGAAAATCTGCTCGGAAAGAGTGTTCCGGCTGAGCTTCGTTCAAGCCTCAACGTAATCGCGGACCACGCAAGAAGCACTTCTTTCCTCATTGCAGACACGATCACGCCGTCGAACGAGGGAAGGGGATACGTTCTCCGCAGGATAATGCGCAGAGCCATCCGCCACGGCCACAAACTCGGTTTTGACGGACTTTTCTTCTGGAAAGTCTGCGGCGAAGTCATAAAAATCATGGGTGAGCACTATCCTGAACTTGTCGAAAAACAGGAACTTATCCTCAATATCGTCCGTGACGAGGAAGCGCGTTTCAGACAGACTCTGGACAAAGGTCTCGCACTTCTTGACGACGGAATAAAAGAGATGCTTGCAAGCGATCGAAAAGAGTTCCCGGGTGACCTCGTTTTCAAACTTTACGACACTTACGGTTTCCCGTCAGACCTCACCGAGACGATCCTTGAAGAGAAAGGTTTTTCCTTCAATCAGGCTGAATATGAGAAGGCGATGCAGGAGCAGAAGCAGCGCGGAAAGGCTTCATGGAGCGCTAAAATGGATTCCCAGAAGCTTTCTGCTGTTAAGGAACTGCTTGACGGCGGCATGAAAGAGCCTGTTTTCAAAGGCTACGACACGG
>CAMZDX010000029.1 GCA_947305505.1 uncultured bacterium
AAACAAACAAACAAACAAACAAACAAACCTCTTCTAGTTTAATACTACTAAAAAGCCTTGGTTTTTCAAGACAATTCTCAATAAAATTCAATAATTATATCAATTTTTGCAAAAATATTCTGTCAACTTTTTAAGGAGAAAAAAATGAAGAAAATTTTTGTTTTTACAGCACTTTTTCTGCTTTTCGGTATTCTTTCTGCTAAAAGCGAATTTAATGAAACCACAATCAAAGGAGAACTCAGAAAGCCAGGTGTAAAATTGGTTGCGATTGACTTTTACATGACGGGCTGCGAACCGTGCGATGCTGCCATTCCTGAGTGGAAGAAAATGAAAGAGGAATACGGCGACTCTCTCAAACTTATTGTTGTAGCACCTAAGCGCGATGACGGAAGCTGCAGCATTAAAGGTTGGCATCCGGACAAAATAGTGTGCGACGAAGATATGGAAATTGCTGAAATCTGGGGTGTTAAAGATTTTCCGCAAGCATTTTTGTACAGTTGGCACAACAACGATCCGCTTGTCAAACTCGGACATGTCAAAGATGTCCGAAAAGCGATAAAAAAATATTTCAAAACAATTCCTCGAGTTGCTCTTGATGCCGATGAAGAAAGTGAGGATCTGCTTCCGATGGTTGAAGAGGCCTTGATCACAAACTCAAAAATCGAAGTTGTTGCGGATGAAGATGAGCGCGAAGAGCTGATGGAAATTAGAAAGGAGAGTCACAAACTCAAATATGATGAAGGTTCAAGGTGCGAATTAGGCAAAGAAATTGCCGCGAACTCCATTTTAAAAATCACGAAAAAAGGTGAAACTCTCAGCCTCAAACTCTCTTCGGCGGAAAAAAGCTGCACAATGGCAGCTGCGACAAAAAAATTGAGTGGTGGCAACAATAAATTAAAAACAGAAGTTGCAGGTGCGGTCTATGATCTGCTTTCACAGATGTTTGGTGACATCACAACTCCAGGCGACAATGCAAAAACAAAAGTGGTTGCTGTTCAGGAGTACAATCCTGTTCAAGATGAACAACATTGTGCTCAAACAAGGTTAAAATCAACAATTTCTGATTGGGAAGAGTATTTAAAAATTTACCCTGAAGGTAAATGTTCTAAGGAAGCAAAGACAAATATTAAAAACTTGAAAAACAAACCGTCTTATTGGTCTAAAAGGGCTCCGGAAAAAGTGCGTTGGGAAAAAGCTGAAAAATACTGCAAAGACTTGGTGGAAGATGGTTATGATGACTGGAGACTGCCTAATATAAGTGAATTTCGTGAGATTGCCCTAGACTGCCCGAAGATTGAACCCAAAGGAGAGTGTCAAATAAGAAAAGACAATCGAGCCGCAAACAAATGGCATGCAGATGAATGCACATGTACACCAGGTGCTCACAGCAAACTTGGTGATTCTGACTCACTTTGGTCAGAAACCGGAGCACCAATGACTTTTGGTCAATATAAATGGTTTTTCAGTTCTTTTGACGGTATTGGAATTTCAGGTAAAGAATTACAGTTAGCAGTCCGCTGTATCTCTGACAAAGCAAAAAAAGCTGAAGCCAAAAAACAAAAATCAGGAAAAAAATAAGATCGGATTTATTACTGATTCTTTCAAAGTTTTAATTTAAATAGATGGATTATAGATTTTCCATCACAAAAGGCAGCATATAAACCGGTTTGAATTGCAACTGACCATCATTAGAGACATCTTTTTGAGAAAAAAGATACTGCTTTCCAACATACCGCGAATATTTTGCCGCAAACTTGTCGATTGACTCGTGCCTGCCGGTATCAGAAGATTTTACTTCGACCGGAACAATTTTGCCGCCTGAATAGAGTAGAAAATCAACTTCATAGCTGTGGCAGCCGCTTTCCTTCTTCCATGTGTGGTAGTAGAGTTCTTTTCCGAATGATGCTATTATTTGCGCAGCCGCGTTTTCGTACAGATAGCCCAAATCAGCAGGAAGTTTGTCTCCAAGAAATTTTTTGTAGATCTCGTCAGTGCTTCCGCCGCCAGTATCAGCCATCAGCGTAATGAAAAGACCTGTGTCAGACAGATAAAGCTTAAAGCGCTCGATTTCGCGTGTCAGAGAAAGCGAAGTTCCGGGATTTTTCACATGCCAGCACGGTAGAACCATTTTTGAGTCGATCAGTTCAAACAAACGCTCGGCATCTTTGCTTGTTTTCTGCTTTCCAGTCGCTGCAGTGACAGTAAAACGCTTTCTTTTCAATGAGAGCTGGCTCGGGACAGCACTGTATATCGCGGAAAGCCTGCCTGACGGATCGAGTTTTTTAAGATCATCGATATAAAGAGCAATTATATCCCTTTTGACCTCGTCAACCTTGGCAAAATTGTTGTATTTGATGTAGGCATCAACTGCCTGGGGCATTCCACCGACCGCCATATAGATCCGAAAGTCGCGCATCAACGATCTGTTCAGGCCGTTTCCTGCCGCAATACCGGCTTTGAAAAATTCTCTCAGAGGTTCCAAATCCTTGCCTGTCGCCCATGAAAACTCCTCAAAATCCATAGGAAAAACTTTTATTTTGTGCTCTTCAGACGGAATCACAATGTCCTTTACATTTTTTCTTATTGAAATGAGCGACCCCGTTTCTATGTAATCGTAACGCCCGTCTGCCACAAGATACTTTATTGCCTGCCGCGCTTTGGGATTCAGCTGGACTTCATCGAAAATTATTACTGATTTACGCTTTTTGAGAGTGATTCCCGTTTCAGTCTGCAAACGCAAAAAAAACAAATCCGGCTTGGCGATATCGTTGAACACATCGAGAAGCTCCGGAGTAATATCCGCAAAATCGATTTTTATATAGGAATCATACTCTTTCTTTGCAAAATTTTCGGCAATAGTGGATTTCCCGACTCTGCGTGCACCCTCCAAAAGGCAGGCACAACGCCCGGCATACTCACTTTTCCATTTCATCAATTCATCATAAACTTTCCGTCTGAACATTTTTACCTCCAACAAAAGTACTGTTATTTCAATATGATTTTTTGCAAAAAGTAAAGTTTTTTCAAAATTAGAAAAAGTATGGTTTTTGCAGAATGTTTCTGTTTCTCTTAACAGATAACGGGTTTTTCCCAAAACAGCATAAATTTGGTAAAAAATTTGAATTATCTGGAAGTAAATCTGTCTATTCGCCTCTGCGGACGCAGCGGACGATGTCAGAATTTGATTTGCCGCCGAAATTTATGTCACTGTCGCTGAAAAGGATGTACCATGCGTTTTTGCTGCTTTTTGTGTCGCTGGTCGAGGTGCGGAAAGAGCGGTTCGGCATTTCAGGAAAATCGGACGCGGGTTTGTATTTGCCGTAGTTTGCGATCGATGCGAGCTCATTTTTGTTGGGAAGTCTCCAGTCAGAAAATCCTGCGTATTCAAGGTTTTCGCAGGTGGAAAGAGCGTCTGCGAATTTTTTAACGCCGTCTTTGTATGTTTTCTGCCACATGAGGCCGGTGACTGAATCTTTGACTATTTCGTCTTCACCGATCTTTTCTGTTTCAAACTGGCCGTCGGGAAGGGTCGTGCCGCGGACACAGCGGACATGCATCTTTTCGCTTTCTGTTTTGGCTTTGTGGCTTAAAAAACCTTTGTCGAAGCGGACGAACCACTTTTTGTCTTTATCGGTCTCGGCAGTTGAGACGAAATCGGCGGAAGTCCAGAACCATTCACCGTTTGTGCCGGGGAAAAGATCTGTGTTTATCGCGGGATCGTATCTGCCGTTGTCAACGATCGAAAGGAGTTCTTTCGGTGTCGGAAGCCGCCATCCGTAACTTCCGGCGTACTCTTTTTCACAGTAATTTGCAGCGCTCTGCCAGTCAAAATCACCTTCCGGAATTTTCTGCTGCCACTCAAGTTTGAGGTTTTCGTCAAAAACGATCTTTTCGTCTCCAGAGCCTTTGACAGTGAACTTCTGCGGAATGCATTTTCCCGATTTTGCATACTCGGCATCCTGCCCGAAGAACGGTTCGCCCTCTGCGGGGCAGTTGGTCTCGGATGTTTCGTTGTAGCATTTGGTCTGACCTGTGCAGATGTTGCCGAAAACGACAGGGATGTCAGAGATCACGATGTCAGAATCCTCATCAGGCTGGGAATCGCCGGAATCGGCGTCGTTGTCATCCGTTGAGTCTGAATCATTTCCCGATGTGTCGATATCGTCATCTGTCGGAACTACGGCGTCGTCATCATTTTCCGATGTGTCGATATCGGATATGTCGATATCACCTGAATTGTCGTCGGAATCGTCATTTTCTGACGCAGTGTCGTTTTTGTCATCATCGTTTCCGATCGTTTCGGGCAGCGTGTCTTCGCTGTTTTCGCCACCTTGCGATGCGTTGTTGCCGCTATTGTCAAGTTCCTCTTCCTCATCGTTGTGAGAGCAGGAAATGACAAGGAAAATCGATAAAACAAGAATGACAAGCAGTTGGATTTTTTTCATAAATACCTCGTGATTATAAAATGTCTTCGTATTTGCACATAAAGCGGCGTTCGTATTCTTCGATAAGTGCCGGTCGGAAGTCGGGGTGGGCGATGCGGATGAGGTCTTCGGCGCGGTGTTTCAGGGTGCGTCCTTTGAGTCGTGCGATGCCGTATTCGGTGACGATGTAGTTGACGTCGTTTCGAGTCGTGCTGACTGCTGATCCCGGTGTGAGAAAAGGTTTGATGCGTGAGATCGTTCCGTTTGCCGCGGTCGAGGGCATGGCTAAAATGCTTTTTCCTTCTCTTGCGATGGACGCGCCGCGGACAAAATCGATCTGGCCTCCTATACCGCTGTACTGTCTCATGCCGATCGATTCGCTTGCGACCTGACCCATGAGATCGACTTCAAGGCATGAATTTATCGAGATCATGCGGTAGTTCTGCGCGATCGTGAAGGGGTTGTTCGTGTAGTCGACCGGATAAAGTTCGATATCCTCGTTTCCGTTCACGAAGTCGTAAAGCTCTTTCGTTCCCATGATGAAGGTCGCTACGACTTTTCCTTTGTGTATCGTCTTGCGCTTGCCGTTGATGACACCTTTTTTCATCAGTTCGGCGACACCGTCGGAGAACATCTCGGAGTGGATCCCGAGGTCGTTTTTGTCACCGAGAGAACTCAGAACGGCATTCGGTATCGCGCCTATTCCGAGTTGCAGTGTAGAGCCGTCCGCAACAAGCGTCGAACAGTATTTGCCTATCGCGATCTCAACTTCGGAGGGTTTTGCCGCATGAAGTTCTGGAAGCGGGTAGGAGCATGGGATTATGCGGTCGATCTGCGAAACATGGATCATCGTGTTGCCGTATACGAAAGGCATCTGGTCGTTGATCTCGATTATGACGGAACGGGCGCGGCGAATAGCTGCAGGAGCGTAGTCGCATGAAACTCCGAGCGAGCAGTAGCCTTCCTCATTCGGCGGAGTCGCCTGAAAAGCCGCGATCTCACACGGGATCTCATCACCTATCATTTCGGGAACGTCTTTGAAGTATGCCGGAAAAAAGTCGCCTGCCAGGTGGTTGACAGCGTCACGCGAATTGGCCGCGAGAAAGTTGCTGACATGGCGGAAGTGCCCGTAACAGCGGGGGTGGAGACACTCGTTGTCACCCAAAGTCGTCATGTGGAAAATGAGGACGTCGTTGTAGTCTTCGCAGTGTTCCGCCATCGCGTGCTGGATGATCTTCGGAGCTGCTGCCGCGTGTCCCATTACGACGCAGTCGCCGTCGTGGATGTCTTTGATAGCCTCTTCAGGGGTAGAAATCTTTTCATCATAGAATTTTTTCCAGTTCATCATTTCACTCTCCAAAAACAAAAACTATCTCCGATTTCGGGCTTATAGTTAAAGAAATTTCGGAAATCAAAGAAAAAATGAGTTTTTTTTGCTAAAAATTTAATTGTTAGTAAAATACACAGCTTTTTGTGGGATGAGATTATGGATAAAGATTGTATTTTAAAAATAAAAGACGAGGTGGCAGCAAGACGTTCTTTCGACGGTACCCTTGTCGCGGTTTCACCGGAATCGGACAAAATCATTACTTTGAATGAGTCTGCGGCTGTGCTTTGGTCGCTTATTGACGGGAAACGTGATATTACTGAAATAATCACTCTTTTTGCTGCCCATTTTGGTGCGGAAACTCTGGACGAAATTAGTCGGATAGAAAAAGATGTGGTTGAAATTGTTGATAAATTTTTGGAAAAACAACTTGTAGAGATAATTTGATGCGGAGGTGAAAGACATGAGTTCGAAATTAAGATTTTTTGGTCTTTTTTCGGCGTTTCTGCTGGTTTTATTTGTTTCGTGCAGCAGCAGCAAAAGCAATAAATGTTCGGAGGATAAAGAGTGCCAGTATGGTTCATATTGCTCCACCGATGAAGGAAAATGCACTGCTTTTGAAGAAAGTGATTACAAAATCGCGATAACAACGCCGGAAGACGGAGCGCATCTCTGCGGAGAGGTCACGGTAGAAGTTGCTCTCAGCGAAGTTTCAGAAAAAATCAGCGACGGCAAGGGTGTAGCTCTGGCTGTGGAAAAAGACAAAGATATGCAGGTCATGAAAGAGACTCTTTCGAATCAGAGTGCATCTTTCAAGCTCGATCTTTCGGAAAGCGGTGAATACAAACTTTCGGCATTTTTAATGCAGAATCCTTATGTGAAAGCAAAAATAACTCTTTACTGCGATTCTGATCCTGAACCCGTTGATGATGATACTGACACCGATACGCCCGATGAAGATGAGACCGAGCCTGTGGTCGATGACGATGCGGAAGGTGATCCTATTGACGAAGATGAGGATACTCCGGATGAAGAAGCCGATGAAGTTGAACCTGAAGCAAAACCTATCGCAGAGATAACTTCGCATCCGCAGGCTGTTTCCTCTCTTGCAACGGCTGAATTTACATTCGAATCGGATATTGAAGAGGCGACATTCCGCTGCAAAATTGATGCAAACGAATGGGAAAGCTGTGTTTCGCCCAAAGTTTACGAAAATCTTGTGGAAGGCGACCATCAGTTCTCGCTTAAAGCTGTGAATGTCGGCGGAACAGAATCCGATGTCGTTTCCTTCTCTTGGAAAATCGATTTTACGATAGCCGTTATACAGATTCTCGCTCCGTGGAATAGTGACAAAACGGGCAACGGAGAAGCCGATACCTGCAAGGCGAACAACTACGGCGCTGTGGTAAAAGACGGAGTGATCTATGTCGGAACTACGCAGGATGCAATTGAAAGTGAAGAAAATTTCGGCGTCTGCTTCAAAGTCGGTTTTGCAAATACGGCAGCAGGAGCAAAATTCAATGTTTTCAAGAAAAACGGCGAAAACTGGGATAGCGCTTTCGAAGGAAATATCACTGATGCCGATATCTCAAACGGCTTTGTTATGCTGAGCGGATTTGCACTCGCTGAAGGTGAGAACACTCTCAAAGTCGTTGTCGGCGGCAAATCTGAAGATATTCCGGATGCCGAATATCTCCAGAAGATCATTGTCGTGACTGAAAGTCCGGAGATTGCGTGGGCGTTCCCTCCAAATAAAGATGTCCTTTCACAGAAAAATTTTTCTTCAAGACTTTTCGCTACTTTCAATATCACAAATTCGATTCCCGGGCTTGAAGTGGAGCTTTTTGAAGTTGATACGGTGATCACCTCTCTCAAAACAGGCAGATTCGGAGCCGAATCGCTTTCTTTTGTAGACCCAACGCTTGCTGATTCCTGTTCTCCCAGGGTCTTCCGCGCGGTGCTTTACGATACTCTCAACGACAAAACGGTCGATTCAGGCAACCGTACTATAACTTTCGATGTCAATTCGCCTTCTATTGATGCGGTTTCCGTAGTCGGGAAAAACGGTGAGGGGATCGTCTCGACCGTCAATGCGGTGCAGAATCCGGTCACGGTCAACATCAGTGTCAGCGATGCGGCGAATGTCAATGGAGACGGAAACAGAACGGTCACTTTATATACCAACGGCGGCAGCGGAACTCCGAATAAAGTCCTTGCAACGCAGTCGAATGCAGGGACTTCGGTCGTTTTTGAAGACATTGACCTCAGCGAGGCGAAGCACACTCTCAAAGTCGAAGTCAAAGACTGCACAGGCAATATTTCATCCACCATTCTTGATCCTGTCACGGTAAGTCTCACCAATCCCGTTCTCACTATCGTAACTCCCAAAGGAAAGGGCGACGACTCAAGATGGCTCGTTATGAGTGATGTCGAACACCTTGAAGGGGCAAGCGTAAGCGGCGGCACGCTCAACGGCGTAAAAATGCACATCGTTTCCGACAAGGTCCTGAGCTCGGTTACGCAGGTGAGCCATGTTTTCGGCTCGGATCAGGTCGATATCACGGAAAATGCGGTCCTTACTGACGGATACAACATCACGATCGATCTGCCCAACCTTGAAAACGGCAGACATCAGTTTGTCGTAAGTGTTCTCGATTTTGCGGGAAACCCCGGAAAGATAGGCGGCGGAGATGAAGAATATTACGAAGTAGATGTCGTAGCTCCAAAAATAAATTCGCTTGCATTCGATACGGAAAACTATCCGATAAAAATGACGATCGATCTTTCGAATGCCGCGCCAGAGACCTCTTATACCCTTGTCGCGACGAAAGGGGAAAGTGTAAAAACATGGCACGGGATCATTACGGAAAATGGCGTTTTTGAGAAGACGCTGCAGCTTTCAAAAGGTGAGTGGAGCGCCGATCTCACGCTTACGGACGATCACGGAAACGTTACTGCTTCAGTCGGAAACACGTTTGAGGTAACTCACGATGTTCCCGAGATCACTTTGAAGAAAGCAGACGGCGTCACGGTCTTGAACGTCACTCATGAGGCAAAACCGGTATGGTTCGGCCCGGCTGAACTTGAAAACTGTGCAGAATCTTCGTGCAAAGCTGCTGTCAGGATCTATGCGGCTCAGGGAACGGAAGTCGGTTACGAGATAGGTTCTGTAAGCAATAGTGTAACGATAGGTGCAGCAGGTTATGAGACAGTCGGTCTTCCGCTCAATCTCGTTGCTGTTTCGGAACTTTCGATAACATCAGGACTTTACAGCGAGACCTACTATCTTGCTGCGACTGACAGGACTCCCGGCGTATATGTCGCGAGCCCGAAAATATGTCCTAAATCAGCTGAATACTGCAGCATCTACGAGCTTACGGACGATCCTTCGACAGATGAGACCGAACTCGCAGAACTGGGCTTCGGATATGATGACGACCTCACTCCCGGTGACGGCGTACTCAATTTCAAGGCCGGATCGGCGATAAAGTTCACAGTCCAGAATTCTGTGACAGGCGGCTTTATGGAGATCGAAAACGCACCTGCCGGTTTCGAATATGCTAAGGTTTCCCTTGTCAAGATGCAGGGGGACGCTATTCCTGAAAACTACTACACGGCCGATTTCTCGAATCTGACTGTTCCCGACACGAATATGAACGGTCAGACCGATTACGACCTTGTTTTCGTACTTACGACAGAAAGCGGATTTGTTCAGAGATACAGTGTTCCGCTTCACGTCGATCTGGCGCTTCCTGAGTCTGTTTCGGCAGCAACATCCGCATCGACTGCAGATGCTCTTCTGGGAAAACTTAATTTCGCATGGGATCCGCTTGCAGCAAAGCCTTACGCCTACGAAGTGCGCTACCAGAGCTATGACGAAGGAACATGTTCTATAGTCGATGAATTCGACAGTGCGACTGTTCCGCTCACCGAATTTGCGGGAAAGATCACGAAACCTCTCGATACGCAGATGAGCTACAACTTCTTCGTCAACGCGGTAACGAACGCGGCTGGAACGCTTACGGCAGACATCCACAAAAACGGAAACAGCTACTGTGCGGCAGTCGCAGCGGTCAATGCGGTCCTTGCTGATGACGGCAGAGTCATGGCGAAGAATTTCGGCTCAGTCGATGCAGGTTCGGTCAAAGATTTCGGCACTGTTAAGATGGAATGGTCCAACCTCTACGAAACTTCGACCGGCTATCATAGTTTCAATCTTAGAATAATAGGTGATGTAAATGATGATGGTTTTGAAGACTATGCTATCGCAGATTTTCTGAAATCAGATTCTGGTGTAGACAATGACATGAATGGATTTGTCGATATCTATTCAGGTGCCGGACATACGCTTATCAGATCGATCCGCGGTGATTTAGGTTCTGATGAAAGTGTCGGACAGGGAATAGGTTCTAAAGCTGATCTCAACGGTGACGGTTTTAATGATTTTGTTTATGCAGATTATCCTGGAAATATTTTTGTTTTCTTTGGGACTGAAAACGCTGTCGATTTTGAAGGAACGCCTTTTTCTTTCAGGGCAAAGGATGCTTCAAATCAGGGAAGTAGAGGTCTTGCGACTGGTGATTACAACGGAGATAACTGCGATGATATTCTTATTTCAGCTCCTGCTAAAAAAGTAGGTGATTATAAAAGAGCAGGTGAAGTTTATGTCTACTTCGGATGTAAAGATGGAGGTTTTGTAGGTGATGCTCCGGATCTTACATTCCAAGGTAATGCAACTGATGCAAAAATAGGAAATTCAGGCATAATGGCTGCTGGGGATCTCAATAATGACGGCAAAACTGATTTTGTTTTAGGTTCTGACAATGCTCTTTATATTATTTACGGAGATTCTTCGGATGGTGTAATAATACCGTTTTTCAAATCTCTGAATTCTCCTGGTTTTTATATGGGTAAAGGAGATTACAATGGCGATGGCATAATGGATTTGGTTTATAGTACGCAAAAAGAAATCAGAATTTATTATGGTTCAAACAGCGGTATAACTTCAACTCCAGATGTTAGAATAACTGATTTTTCCGCACTTTATGACAACTACGGTCAGATCCCTACCTACAATGCAATAGGAATACCTAATGAAGCAAAAGATCTTAACGGTGACGGGGCCGACGATTTAGTTATCATTTCGTCAACAGGTTTGCTTATCTATTACACCTATACCGACAGGGCTACGGGCGAAAAACAGCTTAAAATGCAGCCTTCTGTTTTTGACGGATTTCCAGATCCGATAGGAACGCAACCGAAGGTACTTATGCTTGATGATGCAATAATTTATTGCAATAGCTTGAATGCTACTGGAAATTGCGAAAGGTTGGATTTTTAATTTTTAATGGAGGATATTATGAAGAAAAATTATCAAAAACCTGAGATCATTGAAGAGATCGAACTTGACAGAAAGGTTGTGTATGCGTCAGAACAGTATGATCCGTGTAAGGAAAATCCGAGAAATTGTGGCGGATCAGACTGAGAAATGTCCTTTGTTTCCGAAACGATCGAAGTTCAGCGTGAGTTGTACTCGGCTGAAAAAGGTCTCATCGTTCATTCGAGTGCTTTTGAAAAAGATGGAATAGGCTTTATCTGCGGCGGTGTTTCAGGAGACGGGAAATCGACTCTCTGCTTTAAACTTCAACATATTTTTACACCCATAAACGATGACAGAAATCTTCTTAAGTTCATTGATGAGGGGCTCATAATCAAAAGTTTTTGTGATCAGAATGCGCAGCCGTTCAGCACAAAAAAATATCTCGTGAATCAGGATGTGACGGCAAAACTGAGAGCGTTTCTGTTTGTTGCCAAAGAGTTCGAAAAAGAGACTTATCTTGAAGAACTTTCCGACAGGACTCATATTTGGAAAAAACTTCTTTTCTGCGCCGCGCCGCCTGTGAAAGGGGATGAAAGCCTGTTTCCAAATTATTTTTCTATGCTTGAAAAGCTGATGTCTGAGACTAAGTTTTTTGTAATTCATCACAATCTCAAAGATTCGGCAGAATTTGTTGCCGAAAGAGTTCTTGAAATCGGTTAGTCATTTTTTGCGACTATTTCAAAAATAATTATAATCTTTCGGCTTTTGTTTTTATTAAAGGGGTAAGTATGATTTTTTCGGCAGTTTTTCTCATTTCAGCTGTGCTTTTCGCGCTGGAAGTATTGCAGACGAGAATATTTTCTTTTTCGTCGTGGCATCATATGACTTACATGGCTGTAGCTGTTGCTCTGATGGGTTATGCTGCTGCCGGAACAGTTCTCGCCGTTAAAAAAAGCCTGAAAAATTATGAAAAATTCATCCATACCGCATCGGTTTTATTTGTGTTTTCAATTCCGATAGCCTTTTTGGCGACTTCAATAATTCCGCTAGATCCGATGATGCCGAACAAACTTTTTATGATAATCGTTCTGTTTATAGACTACCTTTTTCTTTCTCTTCCCCATTTTTTCGGCGGTCTGATCCTTCTTGCGGTTTTTCAAAACAACAGCAAAAACGTAAATATAAGTTACTTTTTTTCAGTTTCGGGTTCTGTAGCCGGATGTTTTTCGGCGCTTCCTCTTCTTGAATCTACAGGGATGGAAGGCGCTATAGTTGTTACAGTTTTCTGCGCCGCTCTTGCCTCGGTTTTCATCGCTTTTGCAGCTGAAAGAGAAGTCTTCGGCAAAGTTTTTTCGGCACTTCTTCTAGTGTTTGCAGTAGTTTTATTTCCTTTGAAAAACAGTGTTTTTGTCTTCAGACCGTCTTTTTCGAAAATTCTGAACATAGTTGCCGCAAACACCGAAATGACCGAGTGGAACCGGGCGGGAAGAGTCGATATCGCGGAATCAAACGTGCTTGTTCTTCAACATCCGTGGTCGGATCTTAGGCGTGGAATGATGACTATTGACGGCGATGCGGCTTCGTTTATCTACGATTTTTCCGAAGAACCGGCACGCATAATTTCTTCGCTTTATTCTGCCGGATATTTCGGGCTTTTTTCTCCCGATGTTTTTGTCGCCGGACTTTCGACGACCGATATTGCGGCAGCTGTTTTCTGGAATGCGAAATCGGTGACATCTGTTGAGGTAAACAGCTCTGTTATTGATTTAACCAAGCGGAAATATTCGACTTTTAAAAATGATATCCTGAAAGATAAAAGAGTTTCCATTCTGCATGACGAAGTGCGTTCGTTTTTAGGAAAAACCGACAAAAAATATGATCTCATCCAGCTTTCAGGTACCGATACAGTCTCCGCGCTGATGAACGGTGCCTACATAATGAATGAAAGCTATCTTTACACAAAAGAGGCTTTCAGAACTTATTTTGATCGCCTCAATTACGAAGGAACACTTGCCGTAATCAGGTGGGTTCTCTGGCCGCCGCGCGAAACTCTCAGAGTCGCTGTAACGGCTGCTTTGGCTCTGAAAGAAGCCGGATTCGAGCATCCTGAAAACAACATCGTCATAATCGGAGACGGTACTTTGGCGAATGTTCTGGTGAAAAAACGTCCCTTCACGTGGACGGAACTTAACGAAATTGCTGAAATAGTCGGATCAACATCTGATCTGAGAATCATATATGCGCCCGGATTTTCAGCAGGAGTCAGATACTACGACCCGATCGTGAAACTGGTCAATTTTTCGAGTGAGCAGGCAAGAGACTTTATAAAGAGCAGTTTTTTCTATTTTTTCAGTTCGCTTGAAAACGGAAATGAAGATGCGTTTATTGAGGAATATCCTTATAACATCAAGCCTGTAAGCGATGATTCGCCTTTCTTTTTCAACTATTTCAAATTAGGTGGAGAAAAGCTTTCGAAAGAGGTACGGATGATTTTCGTGGACACAAGTCCGTTCCAGGTCATGATTTTGCTTCTCACATTTGTACAACTACTCTTTCTGTCGCTTTCTCTTTTCATATCTCCGCTTTTTTTCATGTCGAAGGATGAAAAAAAATATCTCCCTGTCTTGCAGATTCTCGTTTTTTCGGCTCTGGGATTTGGTTTTATGTTCATTGAGATGACTTTTATACAGAATTTTACTCTGCTTTTCGGTGATCCGGCAACTTCGGCAGCTGCGGCGATAGGACTTCTCCTTGTTTTTTCCGCTTTGGGATCGCTTTTCAGCAAAAGAATATTGATTTCAAGCGGTGAAAAACTTTTCTTCAGCGTTTTGGCTGTAGTTCTGCCGCTTATGATTCTGGGTTACGCAGTTCTGGTTCCTCATTTTTCTGCATTATGTATGATGAGTTTTGCATTTACTCAAAAACTTCTTTTTACCGCACTTTTTATAGCACCTCTCGGCTTTGCGGCGGGAACGGTTTTCCCTGTTTCGCTGCTTCTTGTCGGAGAGAAAAAGCCATTCTTTATTCCGCTGGCAATAGGCGTGAACGGAGCCGCATCGATTCTTGCAACGGTAACTTCTGTAATAATTGCTTTTGTCTACGGCTTTAAATTCGTTTTCGTCTTCGCCGCCTTCTTTTATTTCTTCGCCCTTTCGGCAATGCTTTATTTCGTGAAAAAACATTTTTAAAATTCCGCGTATTGACTTTGTAAAATCGGTTCCTATATATCCACGCGGTTTTTTTTTATTATGTTTTTTCGGAGGAGAAAATGGCTGAAAAAAGTTTCAAGGCCGAGACTCAGAAACTGCTTGACCTTATGATCAATTCCATCTACACGAACCGCGAGATCTTCTTGAGAGAACTTATTTCCAACGCGAGCGATGCGATAGACAAACTCAAATTCAAGTCTCTGACTGAGCCCGATCTTTTGAAAGAATGCGGCGAGCCCGAGATCAGGATAACACCGGATAAGGAATTGAAAACACTGACGATTTCAGATAACGGAATCGGCATGACGTACAACGATGTAGTCGAAAATATTGGCACGATCGCTCACAGCGGCTCGAAAGAGTTTTTCGAAAAAATGGCTGCCGAAAAGGGCGAGGGCGAAAAGAATGCGGCGGAATTCATAGGACAGTTCGGTGTAGGTTTCTACAGCGCTTTCATGGTTGCCGACAGAGTTAAGATCAGAACCAGAGCGGCCGGCGCTAAGGTTTCTGAAGGCGTCGTATGGGAATCGAAAGGCGACGGAGTTTACACTATCGACAAGGCAAGTGTCGAAAAGTGCGGAACCGAGATCACGCTTTACCTCAAGGATGATGCGGTCAAGGAGATGATGCTTCTCGACAGATACGAACTTGAAGAGCTCGTTTCGAAATACAGCGATTTCATCCGTTACCCGATCAAAATGACGGTCGAAAACGAAATTCCGGAAGAAAAAGACGCCGACGGCAAAGTTACGAAAGAGAAGGAAACAGTTCTTGAAGACAAGACTCTGAACTCGATGAAACCGCTCTGGAAAAGGGAAAAATCGGATGTGAAGGAAGACGAATATAAGGAATTTTACCGCCACACGTTCCATTCATACGACGAGCCGCTGGACGTTATTCAGGCGAAAGGTGAAGGTCAGGTCGAATACACTGCGCTCCTTTTCATACCGTCCGAAACGCCGTTCAACTTCTATTCCTCGCAGTTTGAAAGAGGTCTGGCACTTTACTGCAAGCAGATTTTCATTATGGAAAAATGCAAGGATCTGATCCCCGAATACCTCGGTTTTGTCAAAGGTGTCGTCGACAGCCCCGATTTTTCGCTCAACATTTCGCGTGAGATCCTTCAGCACAGCAGCCAGCTCAAGATAATCTCGAAAAACCTCGAGAAAAAGATACTTGCCTCCCTCAAATATATGCTTGAGAACGACCGCGAGAAATACATGAAATTCTGGAAGGAGTTCGGCCGCGCGATGAAAGCGGGCGTTTACTCCGATTTCGGTGCCCACAAGGAAAAACTTCAGGATCTTCTCCTTTTCGAATCGTCGAAATGTGACGGAATGACGACTCTCGGCGAATATGTCAAGAGGATGCCGGAAGGGCAGATGGAAATATACTACGCGGCAGGAAAGGACAAAGAATCCATTGCCGGGATACCGCAGATGGAAGCAGTTGCTGAAAAAGGCTACGAAGTGCTTTACTTCACCGACAAAATCGATGAATTCGCTTCAACGATGCTTGTAAGCTATCAGGAAAAACCGCTCAAAAACATCGCCGCGGAAGATCTGAACTTAGATACCGACGAAGAGAAAAAGGCGAAAGAGGAAAAACGGAAAGAAAAAGAGGAAGAGAGCAAATCTCTGCTTGAAACCATCAAAAAATATCTGGGAAGCGAAGTCAGCGAAGTCCGCCTTTCGTCAAGACTCAAAAACAGCGCGGTCTGCCTTGTCAGCGGCGCGGGACTCAGCCTCAACATGGAGCAGGTCCTTTCGGAAGCGACAATGTCAAGCATGCCTTCTCCGAAAGCGCAGAGGATCCTTGAGATCAACCCTGACCACAAGATTTTCGAGAAACTTACCGAGATCTACAACGCCGATCCGGAATCGCCGAAACTCAAGGATA
This sequence comes from uncultured bacterium, assembly GCA_947305505.1. Classification (GTDB taxonomy): domain Bacteria; phylum UBP6; class UBA1177; order UBA1177; family UBA1177; genus UBA1177. The sequence goes on from CAMZDX010000029.1 coordinate 16,180, forward strand.
TGGCGGAAGTTCTCTACGACCAGGCACTTCTCATCGAAGGGATTACGCCGAAAAATCCGGTAAAATTCGCAAACCAGATATCGGCTCTGCTTTCGGAAATTTCGTTGTAAAATAGGAGGAAAAAATGAAAGAAAAACTTAAAAAGGCTTTCGGCGAACTTCTTGCCGAAATGAAGGACAAGGCTCTTGCCGAAAAGGTGGTCGAAGTTTGGGCTGACTGCGCGAAAGAGGGCGGCTGGAAGAGCTACACCGAACTTACGAAGATCCCGTTCACGCTTCTCACTCCGACTGACGGCGTAAACCTCATCGAACACACAGTCGCGGTCACGAAAGGTGCATTGGGCATAGCCAAGGCGATGCTCTCGACCTACAAAAAAGTTCCTTTTGAGATCAATCTCGACTGGGTCATCGCGGGTGGAATCCTCCACGATGTCGGCAAACTCATGGAGATAGAGAAAGTCGACGGCGCATACAGGAAAAGCTATGCCGGAAAGTGCGCGAGACACCCGATAAGCGGAGCAATAGCCGCTGCAAAACACGATCTTCCGCTTGAAATCCAGAATATCATCATCTGCCACGCGAAGGAAGGCGAGGGACGTCCTCAGAGGATCGAAGGCGTTTTCATCCATCAGGCCGATTTCGCGACATTCAATCCCGCTGTTATGAAGGAAA
>CAMZDX010000030.1 GCA_947305505.1 uncultured bacterium
ACGCAGTCAAAAACGGAAAAGTTTTTGTAAAAACCGAAGATTTCTGGAGTCTTCCCGGACCGCGTTTCGTTAAAATTATTGAAGAAATAAAATCAATTATTTAAATCTTTGAACTAGTCAACAGTTATTGATTTGCTGACGTTTTTCGGAACGTCGGGGTGAACACCGTGATTTTTGATTTCGGAACGGTTGAGATATTTCATTTTTGCAACGCTCATCTTGAGAGCGAGGAGCTGAAGAACGACAGCTGCTTCAAAGACGAAAATATTTTTGTCGCCGGTTCTCGGAAGTTCGATGAACTTTGACCAGTAGTTTTCAGCGTTTGCCGGAACGCCGAGAGCCGCATTTTTAAGGTCTTCATCGTCTTCAGCGATAAGAACGATATCGGCACCGCGGATTTTGTGCGTGTGGATCTGCGAAATCGTGATCCGTTTGTCTCTCTCGTCAGGCGGACAGACGAAAACAAGCGGATAGTTCGAGAAGAATTCTTCGATGTCAACGCTTTCGTTGAAAAGATTTGCAATCTGTTTCGTGAGAGTGCGTTCCTCTTTGGATGCAAAAGATTTTTCGACAAAATCTTCAGTCATTCTGCGGAATTTAAGGTTTTTAGTCATGTTGATGACGTTGCGGATGATCTCTGAATTCCCCTCTTTTTCCGAGAAGAAACCTTTCGAGAACATCTTTTCAACCATTTCAATGAGATTGCCGAGAAGTTTTTCCATATCGGTGAGGGAGTAGATCGTATTTTTGCCCAAAATCGTGTTCGGACCGTGTTTGAACTCTGCTGCATCGTAACCTTCAGTGTGGTTGAGTACGACTTCTCTGATTTTGAGAGCGCCTTCCTTTGCAATACCGGTAAGCGAAGTTCCGAGAATGTGAATCGACGGTTTCATGAAAAGCCTGTAAGCGACATCAGCTACCGGAACGTCGATATTCTTGAGCGTAAAATCCATGAAGTATTTGATTTTACTTAGGTTATTCACAACCTTTTCTTCGCTGTTCTTAACGAGTGCAGCAAGGATGTAGAAAAGGGCGATCTGGCTTATAAACGATTTCGTTGCAGCGACCGCGATTTCAGAACCGCACATTATCGGAAGATAAAAATCGCTTTTTTCCTGCGGCAGAGTCGAGTTTTCATTGTTGACGATCGTGATAAGCGTTATTTTTTCGCTCGTTTTTCTGATTTCGTTGAAAATATCGACCAGGTCTTTTGTTTCGCCGCTCTGGCTGACGCCGATAATGACGTCTTTATCGGAAATCGAATTGATATAGCACGACCTGAAAGCGCCTGGATTCGAGGTGATGAGCGAAATGTCGGTCATGTTGTTGAAAAAGTAAGCACCGGTAAGGGATGCATGGTATGAAGTTCCGCTTGCTATGAGGAATATTCTGCCGCCGTTTTTCTTCGTGGTTTTGAGTGCGGAGACGAGTTTGTCGCGGAATTTGATTATCATTCTTTTCTTTTTCCAGATGAGCATCGAATCAATGAGCCAGAGCTCTTTGAAAAATGCACCGTCAGCGGAGTAAAGCTCTTCGAGAAGTGTTTTTTCTTCTGAACGGAAGCTGAAGTGACGCGGATTCGGAGCGAAAGCAAGTGCCTTTTCGCAGATTTCGCGGAAAGTCGGAAGATTGCGGATTTTCTCAAATTCAGCCGAAAGCTCTTTTTTGTCGTAAAGGTCGTAAAGGGCAAGAAGAGAGTAGAGGATCTCTCGCGCCGTGTCGCAGTTTTCTTCAAAAACGGAGTAAAGCTCTTTTTCTTCTTTTGAATTGAAGTAGTAGAGCATCAGATTTTCGATGTTTTTCGGAGAAGAGTAGATCTCCTGCTCCATAAAGAAATGATATTTAGGCTGAAGCTGGATGTCGGCGATGTTAAGTCTGCTTCTGCTGAGCTTAGGAACCCATTCTTTGTCTTCTTTGAGCGAGAAAAGTTTGTAGTTTTCGCTGTCGAAATAGATTCCTTCGCCTTCCGACATCGGGATGAGGAACCTTGTTTTTGAAAGAATAGAAGTGAGGTCGCTCGAAACAACGATGAAGTTGCCGGAAGCATCCGAGCCTTTGCCAGCATAAAGCGAAGAACCGGCTTTTATTGCAAAAACGCCAGGAAGTTCGGGAAGGGTGACGCACGCCGCGTAGCTTCCTTCGATCATTTTCTGAGCTTTTCTTATCGCTTTTATCATAAGTGCGATCTTTTCATCGTTGGTTTTCGGAGCTTTTTTTGCGGTGAGCGCCGAATAGAAGTGCTCGACAAGGTGGACGACCATTTCACCGTCGTTGTCTGAAAGGACGTCGTGACCGTTTTCAGAGAGAAAAACCTTGAGTTTGTCGGTGTTACTGACATTTCCGTTGTGTGCTCCGACCATGTGGACAAGGCAGTTGACTTCGTGAGGCTGCGCGTTGATGTCTGTGACTGCGCCGTAAGTTGCCCAGCGTACCTGACCGATGAATTTGAAACCGTCGTATTTTGCAAGTTCAAGCTGCTCGACGACTTTTGAAGGTGCTCCGACTTTTTTTCTCAGAGCGACCGAGCCGTCCTCTTTTATAAATGCCGCGCCTGTCGAATCGTAACCGCGGTACTCAAGTTTTTTCAGCAAATTCGAAGCTTCGATTCCAAGATTGACGATGTCGCCTGCATAGACGATTGAAACTACTCCGCACATAAAACTTTCTCCTCAATTTATTCAAAAAATAAAAAAAACTCCGATTTTCGTTCAAAACGAAACTGCAACCGCAGAATTTTGCGGATTTTTTGATTTTTTGCAATTTTTATTTTTAATAATTCAATGTTTTGTTTTTTTCAGCAGGTCTTGCAGTGGATTTTTTCATTTTCTCGTTATTCAGGCGCTTCGAGGCGTTTTTGATTTACGAAATTTCGGGCAGAAAGCGGATAAGTCTCCTTCTTTTTTTTGCTATGATGATTCCTGGTCCTTTGAAATATCTCTTTATTTTTGTTTTCGCCGGGCGGCTTCTTCCTGCTACTGTGGCGGATAAAAAGATAAGACTTCTTCTGTCGCTGCCGTTTTCGAGGACGGAACTGTTTGTTTTTTCTTTTTTATTCGGTTTTTCGCTTATTTTTTCGGCAACTTCGATCGGATGGGCGCTTTTCGACCGCGGCAGTTCCCCTGAATTTACGAAATATTTTATTTTTTATGCTTTTTACTTCGGCATTATGCTTATAAATTCGCTGAAAATAGGGTCGCTGACGATTCTTCCTATGTTTTTGCTTTTGTTGGATCTCATTTCTTCTTTTGTTGCTCCGGATCTTTTTGCAATATCTTCACAATTCAGTCCGATATATCAGCAGAATCAGCCGCTTGCATTAGCAATTTCGGTTGCCGTGCTTTCGATATCTTACGTCATGTTCGTTTTCGGAAGGAGAGAAAAATGGTGATCTCCCTTGAAAATGTTGTGAAAATTTTCGGAAAAAACAGGGTGCTTGACGATGTAAGCGTGACATTTCCGTCCGGAAAAATTTCTGTCGTAGTAGGGGAGCACGGGGCGGGAAAGACGACTATGCTCAGACTTGTTGCGGATGAACTGAAACCCGATTATGGAAAAATTACTGCGAAAAAAAGAATAACAAAAGCTTTCGCCTATGATAACAACAATTTTTTTGAAGGGTTGAAGATAGCGGATTACTGTACCGTCTGGACTCTGCTTTACCGGAATTTCGATACGAAAAAATTCATTTCAATCCTTTCCGAAGCCGGTATCCAGGGAAGTGCGAAGGTTCCGAATCTTTCAAAGGAAATGAAATCATGGTTCGATATTGCACTTGTTGTCTCAAGTAATGCCGATATTATGATTTTTGATGAACCATTGCTTTATATCGATCAGCCTATGCGGGTAAAGATTCTTGATTTATTGGAAAATGCTGCAGAAGAAGGAAAAACAGTCATCGTAGGTGCGCAGGAAATAAGCGAATTCGAAAAATCGGCGGAATTTGTCGCTGTTCTGAATAACGGAAGCCTTGTTATGACCGGAGAAACTGAAAAGCTTCTTATTTCTCACAGGCTTTTTCCCGGAGCTTCTACCATTTCACCTGATTTCAAAGTCATCGGTCCCGTTCTTAATGAAAGACTTATCGAAACCAGTGATGATATAGGAAGAAAAGCTACTTTGAAAGAGATAGTTTTAGGTTATATCAACGGAAGTGTTTCCAGATAGTTATTTCGATTCTTTGGAAGTTTCTTTTTTAGCTTTTTCAAAAGAAATCAGTTCAACTTCAAAAATAAGTGTCGAGTTCGGGCCGATTTGTTCTCCGGCACCGCCTTCACCGTAAGCAAGTTCCGACGGGATGAAGAATTTGTATTTCGCGCCTTTCTTCATAAGCTGAACGCCTTCAGTCCAGCCTTTGATGACTCTGTTGAGCGGGAATTTCGCCGGTTCGTTTCTTTTGTACGAGCTGTCGAACTCCGTTCCGTCAAGAAGAGTGCCGCGATAGTGGACTTCAACAGTGTCTTCAGCTGCAGGACTTTCTCCTTCTCCCTCTTTTTCAACGATGTATTGAAGACCCGATTCAGTCGTTTTTACACCTTCTTTGGTTTTGTTTTCAGCCAGGAATTTTTCACCGGCTTCTTTGTTTTCCGCAGCTTTTTTAGTTCTTTCTTCCATCATTTTCGTGATCATTTCTGTCTGGAATTCCTGAAGAGCGGTACCGATTTCTTCTTCCGTCATCTTGGATTCGGTACCGGTGAAAGCTGCTTTGAAACCGGCTAAAAACGCATCTGTGTCACAGTCAAAGCCCTGTTTTTTGAAATTTCTTCCGACATCGCTTCCGAGAGCATAGCCGAATTTAACCTGCTTGTCGGAATCGATTTTTTCTCTCGTGACATCATTGGACGAACTGTTTGCGCAGTTTCCGCATGCACAGAAAAACATAGCAACAGCGATAAACATACAACAAAAAACCTTTTTCATTTTTCCTCCAAAAAACAAATAAAAAATAAAGCCGAAAATGGTAACAGAATTTATTGCAAAAGCAATATTATTGTTGTGGGGATTTTTACTTGTTTTCGCTTTCAGGAACGATGATCTGGACTTCTTTTTTTGAAAGATATGCGCCTTCACCCAAAACCATGGCTTCTGCTTTGTAAAGAACCGGAGCATTCGTCTGATTCGGGCAGAAGTCGTTGTGGAACTGAACATCGAAAGTTACGATGGTTCCGGGATTTACATCACGGAATTTCATATTTGACGCGTCTATTGAAGCACCTTCCGGCGGTTCGGCTTTAACAGGAATTCCACCGAGGATGAAGTTTGCAACACTCATATCAGTTCCGTTGCAGAGTTCGTTCGAGTTTCCTGCAACCCAGACATCCATCTGGACAAAAGAGGTGAGAGATTCTATCGCTTCGCCTATTTTTTCACTCATTGCCTTTCCGTCGGCCGCAACTGCATCGCTGCTGACTGTGAAGTTAAAGGATTTGCCGTTTGCATCAAGAGTTCCCGTTGCACTTGAAACAGCTTCAAAAAAGTCGAAAATATTCTTGTCGCCGCTGGTGCTTGAAGAGTCAATTCCGATAAATTTGGCATTTTGTGCAGCCATTGTCTGAATAGCCAGATCGGATGCTTTTTCATTTGATGGCGGCATATAAGTGTCTGTCGGAGGTTCATCGGTTATTATAATAAGGATAGGCATCGCCTTGTCGCGGAAGCAGAGCCCTGCGCGGTCGCCTTCACGCCCTGTGCAGTCGGGAAGCGGAATGTTGCATGTCGCCTTTTCTGATGACATGCCGGGCATCCAGGCTACTGAGGGTTCTGTCGAACACGGTCCGTAAATATCTTCGCTTATTGTGGCAGCGTAAAGAACGAGCCAGTCACATTCCGTACCGCCGTTGGCTGAAGGAGTACCGTCGATGGCAGCTTTGAGTTCATCTATATCGGTTGTCACGAGCGTATCGACTTTGTAAACCAGGTCCATATCGTTCCCGAAATTCATAAAGTGAACGAAAGCGTAGGCCGCATCAAGCGTTCCTTCGTTCAAAGTCGCGATTTTTTCAACAACGTCGCTTTTGATTTTGTCCTTGAGGTTCTGCTGCTCTTCACCCATCGAACCAGAAAGATCGAGCATGAAAGCTACGTCAATTTTGGAAATGTCGGTATCGAATTCCCAAATTCTGCTTGCATTCCAGTTTGCGTTGTAGGGGAGAACGACATACATACTTCCTGCCGGAACGTGGCTGCTGTCGTCAAGCGGATTTGTGTTGAAAGCTATTTCCGCCATATCGTCATCGCCGTCGCCGTCGGTATCTTTGTTGCAGGGATCTGTGCCGTATTCCTTTTCCTTTTTGTCGGAAAGGCCGTCGTTGTCGCTGTCTTTATCCAAATAATCGGGAATTCCGTCGCCATCGGTATCTTTGCAGGGTTGTTCAGGACATTCAGCACTGTCGGAAAGGCCGTCTCCGTCACTGTCTGAATCCATGCAGTTCGGAAGAGAATCATTGTCAAGATCTTCGCATCCTTCAACACCGTTCGGGATTCCGTCACCATCAGCATCAATGTCGTCCGCACCGCACATACAGTCACTCGGATCAGGATCAGAAGGATCGTTGTCAGGTGTTGCTGTGTCTGAGTCGTCACTGTTCCCGCTGTCGGAATTATCATTGTCTACCGAAACCGTGTCAGCAGTATCTGTTTTGTCTGAGTCTGAAACAGTCGTATCTGTTTCGTCTTCTTCCGAGCTGCAGGAAAGAAATCCGAAGAGTAAGAAAAAGCAAGTAAGGCAAATCAAGAACTTTTTCATGTAAACCTCCGTAAAATTCAAATAAAAACCGAAGAATTATATAAATCAATGATTTAAAATCAATAAGAAAATCAAAAGATGCTCTGCTGGGATATTTCGTTCCTGATTTCGATGTTTTTCCGGTTTTTAAGCGATACTAACCAGTTTTCAGAATAATTTCCGGATATTATCGTCTTTTTCGGTGTGCTTTTTGCAATAAAATTCTGCACTTTGTCAAAATCACTTTCTAAAAAATAATCGGAATCGGTCTGAATGAGCAGAGTGATGTTTTCAGGAAATGGGAAAAATATTTCGGGAACAAAGGTCATGAAATAAAGTTCGTCGTTTATAAAAAAGTTGAATCTGCTTTTGTCTTCGGCGATTTCCGCCATTCTGATATCGAAACTGCCTACTTTGACGGAAGTTTCTGCGGAAAATTTGAGAAATTTTCTTAATCCGGCCGATTTTGCGATCTCTTCAGAAGTTATCCTTGTTTTTTCTTTGATGTTGAAGGGGAATTTAGTGCTTTTCGTCAGCACGAGGATTGTTGAATCGCTCGGAAATTCGGAAGGAGAATTGATTCTAAGATTTCTTCCGAGATGTGTTATGTGAGTAGCTGAATGGATCAGCATGCTTTAATATTTCTCCCAGATTTCGTTCATGACTCTGTCGCGCAGAGCCCACATCGGTTTGAAACTTTTTGAGGGAAATCCGTTTATCGCGAATGCGAAAAGGTAAAGTTTACCGCTTTTGGCTTTCATAACGCCGGAAAGTGATGCGACGCCTGTGAGAGAACCTGTTTTTCCGCGGACAAGACCTGAATTTTCGCTGTTTGTATTGGCGCGTTTCAGCGTCCCGTCTTCGCCCATGACGGGTAGGGAAGAGAAGAAGTCGATGCTGCCGTAGTAATCTGAAAAAACGTTCTGCAGCAGTTTGATGTAAAAATTCCCGGTAAGATAGTTTTTGTCATTGCCTAGACCGCTTCCGTTTACGATGTCTATTGTCTCGCCGAGCTCGTTTTTTGCAAATTCTTTAAGTATTTCAACACCTTGTTTGACATCTCCGCGGAGAGTCGCCCCGAGATAGAATTGAAGGCTGTCGGCAATGAAATTTGAAGAGTAAAGGTTCATTGTGCGGATTATGTCACGCAGAGGATTGCTTTTGTAGGTGAAGTTTATCCTCTCTTTTGCATTAAAAAATGAATCTTCAAGACGAATGCGCTCTATTGGTGTTTCCTCGTTTTCACCCATAAGATTGAGCAGTGTCACAATGTAGTAGCGTGTCGGATCGGCGACTCTTTTGAATACTGCCTCATGTTTTGTGCGTGCCGTACCGAAAGATCCTTTGACGACTATTTCAGTCTGATTGCCGGCCTTCTGCGCTCCGACTACAAGCTGATTGTTGCCGTCGGAAGTTCCTGTGGCAGTGTTTTTTATCGAGAAGTATGAGCTCGGAGCCGAAAGTGTGATTTCGACCGGCTGAGCTGTTTCACGCGCTTTGACGAATATAGCTACCGCATTGTAATTCAGGCTGAGAGGCGAGATGAAAGCTAAATATCCGTTGTCGCCCTTATCTCCGCTTTCTGCCGTGAGAGCGCTCTTTTTTCCGTACAAAAAATCATCTACTGCGACTTTTTTTATCCCTTTGACGCCGAGTCTTTTCAGGTCTGACGCGACAACCCAGAGTTTTTCTATGACCATTTCCGGATCACCGCCCGCTTTGATGTAGAGAGTTCCGCTTTCTTTATCGAACGAAAAGAGAGTGAGGAATTTGAAGCCGCCGCCCAAATGTTTCAAAACGACTGCCGAAGTGAGAAGTTTGAGGTTCGACGCGTAGGAAAACGGTTTCTCGGCGTTTATGCTGAGGACATTTTTGTGTGTTTCGGTGTCGTAGAGAACAAGCGAGATATTCTCTTCGGTGACCGGTGAAAAGTCAAAAGCCGGAGTTTCGGCATAAAGAAAACAAGAAAAAAGAGTTGTGAAAACGAAAAGTAGTTTTTTCATATTATTCATTTGTCTCTTTCGGTTTTCTTGGGGTTCTGCCTCTTTTTGCCGGTTTTTTTGCCTCTGGCAGAGACGTTTCCTGGAACGTTTTTTCGGGTTTCGGTTTATGAGACGCCTCGGGAGATGTCTGTACGGATTCCGGTTTTTGTTCAGTTTTTTCCGACGGTTTTTTCGGAGCTCTGCCTTTTTTTGCCGGTTTTTTTGCCTCTGGCAGAGACGTTTCCTGGAACATCTTTTCGGGTTTCGGTTTTTGAGACGTCTCAGGTGACGTCTCTACAGGTTTGGGTTCAGGTTTTGGGGCAGGGGCAGGTGTTGGTTCCGGTTTAGGTTCCGGTTTTTGTATAGACGTTTCATGAAGCGTCTGTACGGGTTTTTGTTCAGGTTTAGGAGACGTTTCAGGAAACGTCTCTACGGGGCGCTGGTTGTTGTTTCTGTTGCGCCCGTGTCTGCGGTTTCTTCTGCGTCTTCCGCCCTGCTCACCGCCGTTCTGCTGCTGATTGTTGTTGGCGTTTCCCTGAAATCTTTCATTATTTTCCTGTTTAGGAGCGTTGTCGGATTTTTTTACATCCGGAATGTCGTCAAGTTCCGAAAAGTCGTTTTCCATTATCATTCCTGAAATTATAGGTTCAAGAAGGTCATGGAGTTTTATTTTCGCAGTGTCGTAAAAAAGTTTGAATGTGGCAGGAATTTTGTTCGACTGTGCGATCATTCGGTCTATTGACTTGAATGTTTCGACTACGAACTCTTTTTTTGCCTTTACTTTTTCGTTTTTATCAATGATGCCGTTGACTACGGAGACTCCTTTAGAAATCTCTTCAGTCAGAGCAACAATTTGTTCATGTGAGAGAAATTTACCTAAAATTTTCTCTAAAAGTGAAGTGTCTTTCATGAAAAATTCCTCAATTTGTTGAATAAAATCGGGTGCTTGAGATTAAACAAGCTTTGCGAGTATTTTGTAGAACGGAGCTGTGAGAGTCTGCGGAGCGTCGATAGTTCTCAGGTATTCGATCTTCATTTCGAGTGAATCGCGGAGCAGATCTTTGTACATCGGATCGGCAGAGAATTTCAAAGTATCGTAAACTGTGTCGAAATCCTTCTTGACGTTCTTGAAAGTTCCTTTGTCGGGAAGGTTGAAGCCCGGGAATGCTTTCCATTCTTTCCAGCTGATTTCGTTTTTCGTGATCTTCGTGTAAAGAGAAAGGATAATTTCGTCTGCGAGAGAATCACGTGTACTTTCACTGTAAGGCTCGGTATTTACAACGATAAGTTTGAATTTGCCTCTTTTTGCGATTTTGTTGAAAATCTCGATTTCTTTGTCTACTTCCCAAGTTGCATCCGAGTTGCCGCCAGGAATGACTTTGGAATCTGAGCAGCAGTCGCATTCGGTGGTGTATGTGAACCACATCGAAGTCATAAGGTCTGCGTCTTTAATCATCGAAACAGGAGGAAGGGCACCGTCGTTGACCATGAGAACTACATAGTCTGGCATCGGGAAGTCTTTGTCTTCCTGTTTGAGCTGAGTGTGGATTTTTGCATTCGGGGAGAGCATCGGGTTGAGAACGAACTCTTTTTTATCCTCAGCAGTCTTTACGAGGGCGAGATTTTCAGCCGAAATGATCTGCGGAGCCTCTTTAGATCCGGCAAGAACGCTGTCGATCGAACCGAAACCGTTTCTTCCGAAGTTTACAAGGAATTTCTTTTTATTCTGAGCCGAAGCGATCAGAAGAAGACCTGAGTCACTGCTGTTAACAACTGAAATTTCTTCGCCTTTTGCCGGAGTTTCTGAAGCATGAACATTGAGACCGAAGAAACTTCTATCGCTTTCGCAGCATGAAACGGTGAGGAATGTTGCAGAAGTTGTGTCGCTCTTTTTGTTTACGGTCTTTTTGATGGATACCGTTTTCGCGGTTCCGTTTACCGGAAGGAATTCGCCGTTGGTAGCTTCAACTGCGGTATTCCATGCAAGAACTTTTACAGCTTTTCTGATTTCGGAAAAATTCTTTGCGCCGAGCAGGAAAGCGGTATTTGTTTCAGTGTCGTATATCATCATGAGTCTTTCAGGCTCTTCTTCGGTTTCATTGTGAGCTTTCGATTTCCAGTAAAGCCATTCTTCGTTTTCCCATTCCGGATAGCATACGATTCTTATCGACGGCATATCGAGTTTGCGGCTTTTAGCATAATTTTTCGAGGTTTTGTCGTCGATCGGGTAGTAATGGACAGCTGCATCAAGGAGCAGTTTCGGAAACTGAACCGGTGCGGTGATGTCGATTCTGCAGTTGAAATCGGGGTTGTCGGTAAGATAAACGGAATGAACGAACATTTCGCGCTGAATAAGTTCATAGGAAGCCCTTCTGATTATGTCGAGAAGTTCTTCTCTTTCGTCTGCCGAATCGGGATTTGCAAGAGCCTCTTCCGTTGTCGGAACGATTTTTACGAACCAATCGGTTTCGCATGTGTCTTCACCGGTGAAATTCGATATGACGTTTGCGTTTTCCGGAAAACTTTCATCGATCTTCGGCATTGTCTGGGTGGAAAAAACAGCTGTCGTCTGCTGTGTTGCCGCAGTGTAAAGATCTTTGACTGAAACAGCCGAAGTTGCCGGCGCGTTCATGATCGTAAGAGCCAGAGCCTGAATTTCGGAAACGTTTTTTCTTGTTCCGGTTTCAATGAAATCTAATGTACTCATCTTTTTAATCTCCCTAAATTGTCAGACAAATTCAAAAAAAACGTTTGGACTATAATAAAAATTATGAAAATATCAAATTATATGCGGATTATTTTTTTCTGTTTTTCAATTTTATTCCGCCTCTGTTTTTGTCATCCTGACTGTTTGCCTTCGGAACGTTCTGTTTGACGTTGTTTCCGAAATTTTTCAGTGACTCCGATATTTTCTGTCTAATAAAATAGAAGTCTTTGCCGCTGATATTGTCACTTTTCAGATCCAGTGTCGTAGTCATTATGGCAAGGTAGAGAAAAAAGCAGATAGCTATGACTATCAGGGTCCGGAATGTGTAGACTGCTATTGAATTCAGAAGCCTGTCTTTGAGGAAAAAACGAGGGAACGACCACCTTTTATCGATATAATCGGCAACTGCGGTTGCAAAAAATTTCAGATAGTCCGAGTCATCGGTAATTGCATTGTGGAGAAAGGACTGATTGGGTTTGAGGTAAGATACGCCGTCACATTTGTCTATCTCGGAATACAAAGAATCCGTCACTTTTTTTACTGCGCCGCGGTTTTCTTCGATAAGAGTGCTGATCGGTGTGAGCAGCGTGAGCGGTACAGGTCTGACTCCCTGTACGGAATCTATTTTTGCTTTTATTTCAAAACTGTAGTTTCCGTCAGTTTCGAGCATCGCTTCTATAACGTTTATACGAATTGCGAGGCTGATTACTTTGGAGTAGAGGAGCATGGAGACAAAACCCTCGTCAATCAGCATTTCGAGGATGGTTTTCATCTCTTTGCTTTTATGTTTTTCACAACGAAGCAGTTTTTCTCTGGAGATAAATCCCGAATATTTTATGATGTCGATGACTGTTGTATCCATGTTTTTTTTCAGATTGGACGAGTAAATCAGCGAGCCTCTTACAAAATAAAAGTAGTATTCGTTACTTGCTACTTTCAGTTTCAGGACTCCGGTTAGTCCGGAAATCGACGCTTCGGTGAAGACATCTATAAGTTTTTTATCGCGGATCTCACCTGCGAATGCAATTTTGGCAGTCGATTTTTGAATGATAGCTACAGGCGGCATCAATCTCTCCTGACAGAAAACAACGCTCTTATCACAGAAAGGCAATAAATGAGCACATCTGCTGAAATTATTATGATTTTCATTAAAGGACCGTCTGATTTGTCAACGACGAGCCCCATTGTATTCATAAAATATACAAGGGTTATGGTTAACGGAATAGCGAGATAAAAAGCTCCTTCGAATGTTTTGTCGATAAAGAGCAGGCCTCCGCCGGGAAGAGAAAATGTAAGGATATTCATAATTATTGACCGGCGTCTGAAAAAGTTATCCCTTTTGGCTTCGTAGATTTCGCGTTCGCCCCGTTTAAACAAGGTGTAATCTGCTTTCATAAGTTTGCAGACTGCACAGACATCGTTGCCGCCGGCGTTGCATTTCGAACACATTATGTTTCCGCATTCAAGACAGCGCGAAATTTTGAGCGAACCTAAATATACACGCCTGATCAGTATGATAAAAAGGTAGAAAAGTATGGAGCCGACTATGTAAACCAGCGAATTCATTTTGTTTCTGTTGATTACTGAATTATTTCCGAAACAGAGATATTTCCATATTGCCGAAATATCGGAAATGTAAATTGTCGGATAGGAAAAAGAATCCGGAGAGGCTGAATAAATGAGGTTCTTTTCCAGTTGGACACTCTCTTCCTTTAAATCCGCTTCGTATAAAACTTTTGAAAGATTGTATCCTATTTTCGGATCATTCGTTTCCTGGTAAGCCTCTCTTAAATAGGGAATCGCTTCTTTGTGGTTGCCGTTCGAAGCAAGAGCGACTCCGAGAGCGTTTGAAAGCATGATTCTTATTTTCGGAGCCGCGGCCGTTGAAAGTTCTTTTTTCAGGTTGAAGGCGGCTCTGCTGAAATTACCGTTGTAGAGAAAGATAAATCCTTTTGCCATATAAGCTCCAGGCTGTGACATGTCGATGTTCTCTTCAGGAAGAAGGTCCGGTGATATTACGGCAAGAAGGTGATTATATGCAACATCCTGATTATATTCACTTAATTTGTCTTTTTCGGCCAGCATTGAAATTGACGAAGTTATCAGGAAAAGGAGTCCTATAATGTGGAGAGTTATTTTTTCGGCACGTGTTCCCGTGTTACCGAAAAATATCAGGAAAGGTATCATTAGATATATAGTATTATTGAAATTTCCGGATATGATCCAGACCGAAACAGAAAAAGTTACAAGAAAACCGATTGTGTAGAACTTTGAAAAACCGACAAGATGCTTGTACTTATGAATTACCGGTCCTGTGTACTTCAGAAACATTACGGCAATGAAAATTATGAAAAATATTAAAAATATAGCCGACAATTTCCCAATAAAGAGATAAATTACCGAGTTGGCGAAAGCAAAATGGAGAGATCTGTCCGCCGCTTTGAAAAAATGTGCGATTATTTTGTCGGGTCTGCTTGGAGCAAAATGAAAAAGACGCACCAGATAATGATGGTGTACTTCAGGGAGAGCATCTGAAAATTTTACTGCCAGATCTGCTGCGGCAAGCTGTACTTCCGGATCGGCTTTTTCAGTTGCTTTTATGAGGTATAAAGAACAGCCGAAGCAATTCGGTATGTTGGATCCGTGCATTTTAGAGAGATAAGGTGTTGCCGCTTTTACGAGGATTTCGGGTGATTCGCTTATGAGGGCATTGTTTATATCTGATATGAACTCGTTGGTATTGAAGTTGTCAATATGCAGAGTTTCTGCCGAAAGAGAGAAAAGAGAAAGAAAAAACAGACAAATCAGAAATATTTTTTTCATCATCCCTCCAAAATCTGCGACGATATATCATAAGAACAAAATCTTATCAATTTTTATTTTACCGTTTCATATTGCTTTTTTATTTCTGCTTCCTATAATTCCGCGTTTTTTGTTTAACCATGTTTTTTTTGGAGGAAAAAATGGCTGTTAATCTTAAAGGAAGAAACTTTTTGACACTTAAAGACTTTACACCCGAAGAAATCCGCTACCTTCTTGACCTTGCTCACAACCTCAAGGCTAAGAAAAGAGCCGGAATCAAAGGCGATCTGCTTGAAGGAAAGAACATTGTCCTTCTTTTCGAAAAAACCTCGACAAGAACCCGCTGCGCATTTGAAGTAGGCGCAATGGATGAAGGCGCAGGCGTAACGTTCCTCGGCTCGAATGACAGTCAGATGGGCAAAAAAGAGTCCATCGAAGACACCGCGAAAGTTCTCGGCAGAATGTTCGACGGCATCGAGTTCCGCGGATTCAAACAGGAAACCGTTGAAACACTCGCTAAATATGCAGGTGTTCCGGTTTGGAACGGTCTTACCGACCTTTACCACCCGACCCAGATCCTTGCAGATTTCCTCACCATCGAAGAACACGTCGCGAAACCTCTCAACAAAGTAAAATTCGTTTACTGCGGCGATGCAAGAAACAACATGGGCAACAGCCTTATGATCGGTGCTGCAAAAATGGGTATGCACTTCGTTTCATGCGCTCCGAAGGCTCTCTGGCCCGACAAAAATCTCGTAAAAGAGATGAAAGAAGTCGCTAAAGAAACCGGCGCTGTAATCGAATTCTCCGAAGATCCGATCAAAGCCGTAAAAGATGCAGACGTCATCTATACCGACGTTTGGGTATCGATGGGCGAAGAAGCACTTTTCGAACAGAGAATCAAACAGCTCAAGGCTTACCAGGTAAACATGAAGATGATAAAGGCTACCGGAAATCCGGATGTCATTTTCCTTCACTGCCTTCCGAGCTTCCACGACCTCAACACGAAAGTCGGCAAAGAGATTTTCGACAAGTTCGGCATCAAAGAGATGGAAGTCACCGACGAAGTCTTCAGAAGCAGATACTCCAAAGTTTTCGACGAAGCAGAAAACAGAATGCACACGATCAAAGCCGTTATGTGCGCAACAATCGGAAAATAACAATTTAAATCGTAACGGCGTTGCGTCGTGACGTCGTTACGTCATATTTTTTCCATAGTGATTTTCACTGTCGCGTGGTAGATGAAAAACGCAACAATGCTTGTTGTTGAAATTGCCGCGAAAATTCCTGTCACATCTGCAATCCTGCCGCCGAGCCAGACTGCCGGAATCAGCATGACGATCGTTCTCATGAAGTTGAGCATTGTCGAGCGTACGGGTTTATGAAGTCCGTTGATTACGTTGACGCACATGATTGAGGACCCGATTGCCGGGAAGGCAAGTCCGTTGATGAGCATATATTCCATTATATATTTGAGGACGACCGGATCTTCGGTGAACATCGAGGCGATATTCCGGCGGAAGAGAATAAAAACAAGCATCATGAAAGAGCCCCAGAATAACGAGAAAAGTTCTGATATTTTGAGCGCTTTTTTCACGCGGTCGATCCTTGCTGCACCGTAATTCTGTCCGGTGAAGGGGAGGAGTACGCTCGAAAGCGAGAAAACGCCTACAAGAAGAAGCGAATCGATTTTGATTCCGGCTCCGAGCGAGGCTACCGCTTCATCGCCGTAACCTGCCGTAATTCTAGTAACTATTGCGTTCGAAATAGGCATGAGCATGAGCGAAAGAGATGTCGGGATCCCGAGCCAGAGGACTTTTTTCCACGAGCCTAAAGTTACAGAAAGTTTAAACTCCGAAAAGTCGAACATTTTCATTCTGAAGTGCATGAAACTTACTACAAGGATCGCACTTGCAATTTTTGCAATCATTGTGGCCAAAGCTGCGCCTTCGATTCCCATCCTGGGAAAAAAGCCTATGCCGAAAATGAAAAGCGGGTCCAAAATTACGTTGATTATGACGACCGTAAGCATGATAAGTCCCGGTGTTTTTGTGTCTCCGGTAGCTCTGATCTCGTTGTCAATGACTGCGGGAACAGCCCCGACTGGCATTCCGTAGCAGCAGATCCTCATGTATCTGAGGACCAGTTCAAGTGTTTCGCCTTTTGCGCCGAGTGCGCTGAAAATCGGCCTTATCGTGAGAAGTCCTGCAATTCCGAAAAAAGTTCCGAGGCAGATTATGAGAAAAAGGCTGTCGGTTGAAATCCGCTTGACTTCAGGAAAGTTTTTCTGACCTATAGCACGGGAAATTACTGCGCTCGTACCTAGTCCGATGCCGAAAAGAAAGTGATTGACGAGCATGACTACCGGAAAGGTGTAGCTCATTGCGGCAAGCTCGAGCGTTCCTAACTTGGAAACAAAGTATGTGTCTGTCAGGTTGAAGGCTGTCATCGCGATGTGGCCGATGAGCATGCCCAGAGCCATGTCCAGCAGGATCTTCGGGATCGAACCTTCAGTGATGTTTTTCTTCATAAAACCACCAAAAACAAAAAGCCGCGGAAGTTAGCACGGAAAAGGGGAATGTGCAAAT
>CAMZDX010000031.1 GCA_947305505.1 uncultured bacterium
CGCGAAACGCAAAAGGATGATAATCGCGACAACCACGCTTGTTTCGGGAGTCGTTATTGCCGGGCTGGGCGGATTTTCGTTGTATGAAATGAGCGAATCAAAGAAGTGGCACGACAAATATACTGAAAGATACCACAACGCCACCTTTCCGGAAGAAGCCGAAAAATACAGAAAAAAAGCCAAAAATGCAGATGATGACAGAAAGATGTTCATGGCTCTCGGTGCTGCCGGAGCAGCAGTCGGCGCGGCTTTGATCACAACGGGGGTCGTGTTTTACAGCATCAAATTCGAAGATGAAAAGAACACGGGAAAAACCGAAATATCTTTCAGAGCGAACCCGCTCGACAGCTCAGTTTACCTGACTCTTAACTGGTAGGAGGAAAAAATGAAAAAAATTTATTCAATCATCTCAATTTGCCTCTTTTCCGTGATTTTTGTATCGTGCGGAGAGAGTAAAACGACGGAAGAAAAACCTGGCAGTCAGCAGAATTCTTCTCTTATCTGGTCTGTAAAAACCTCAAACAAAATGAACTGGCAGGAAGCTAAAGATTATTGTCAGAATCTGACGGAACGCGAGCAGTCTGACTGGCATCTGCCGACGATCGAAGAACTCAGGGATCTGATTCAGAGCTGCCCCGGAACGATCACCGGCGGATCATGCGCTGTATCGGAAACCTGCGCAGGCGGCTACTGTCTGGATGAAAGCTGTCAGGCATGCTCTCCGGAATCAGACGGAAGCTACAGCAGACTCGGTGACACAAACCAGCTTTGGTCGGCGACATCCCTTTCGAACCATGATCAAAACGCTTGGTATGTCGATTTCAGCAATGCCGGGATCTATATGGACGGCAAAGAAAACTACAGGTATGTACGCTGCACAAGGATCGTAAAAGGAACTGAAAGAAGGCGGGATTGTCTGGATCTTCCGGATAAAGCGACCTGGAACACGGTTTCAGAAATCACACAGACCTGGAACGGTGAAGAGTGGGGCCCGACAACGACGGCAGGCTACAATGAAGAGGCAAGTTCTGCGGAATGCCGGTTCAAATGTGTGGAAAACTACGAATGGGACGGTGCAGCCTGTGTCAACGCAAAGCGGAGTGCAGAATGCAGCGGACTGCCTGAAAATGCAGCATGGAACACCGTTTCAAACATAACGCAGACATGGAACGATGAAGAGTGGGTCCCGGCAACGACTGCAAGCTACAGCGAAGAAGCCAGCAGTACAGAATGCCGCTTCAAGTGCAACACGAACTACTCATGGAAAAACTCACGCTGCGCAGCCGACACAAGAACAGCTGACTGCACAGGACTTCCTGCCAATGCAGTCTGGAACAGTGCTTCAAGCATAACGCAGACCTGGAACGGCTCTGACTGGGTTCCTGCAACTGCCGGAAATTACGACACGAATCCGAGCAGTGCGGAATGCAGGTTTAAATGCGATAAAAATTACGATTGGAACAGTTCAACCTCAAAATGTGTTCCAGCAATTCGACAGGCAGCTTGTTCTTCAAAACCGGCAAATTCAGTCTGGAACGACAGCGGTGCCGACGGAAAATTCACTCAGACTTGGAACGGTTCGGAATGGATCCCTGAAAGTTACGATTCGACCTACGGCATGACAGCCGGAACATGCGTGTATAATTGCGACAGCAGCCATTTCTGGGATAATTCGGGATGCACAAATCCGTGTGACTATGCACCTTGCAATGAAATCGCAAATTCCACCAAAGTCTGCACAGCCATTTCATGGCAGAATTATGAATGCGGCTGTAAATACGGATACTTCTGGGACGGAAACGAGTGCAAAAAACAGATTTCCATCGGCAATATCTGCACAAATCAGGAAACATGCTATGGCTACTATAACGACGACTATCAGCTGCCAGAATGTCCAGCTTCATCAAGTGAAAGTTATTTCGGACAGGATGCATACTACGCAGCCCTTGGAGTATGCACGCCGCAAAGTTTCACTGTCAAAACTTCCCAAAACCAAAAAATTGTTTTTGACAACAACACCGGTTTGCAATGGCAGCAAAATGCGCCGACAACCAAATACACATGGGAAGGAGCGAAAAATTACTGCTCGAATCTCACATATTCAGGTTATTCGGACTGGAGACTGCCTGATCCCGAAGATTTTCTGACAATTATTGACCACAGCAGATACGCTCCGGCAGTGGACACTTCTTATTTCACGAGTATGTCATCCTCATCCAACTCCGTTTATTACTGGTCATCGAAAAGTTATCGGACATACGAAGTTCACCTGTTTAACCTTTACTACGGATTTATTGAGACAAATATGTTCGACGATATAGATCAGGATTCGTCTCTGAATGTTGTGTGTGTCCGCGGCAACGAACTTGCAAAAGGATCGTTCACGACTTCAGCAGTAAACGGTGACATCGTTGTCACCGATTCAACGAGCGGTTTGATGTGGCAGAAAACATTGGAGGATTTCACATCATACACTTGGGTGAGAGCACTGAAATACTGCGAAAACCTCGAATATGCCGGATATTCCGACTGGAGACTTCCCAACAAAAACGAACTTGCATCGCTTCTCAACTACGATAAGTCCGATACGGATTTTTCCGATTTCCCGGATATGGAAGGACAGGATTTCTGGTCCTCTACAACACACGCAAACCATTCCGGTTTTGCTTGGAGAGTGTATTTCTACGAAGGCGGAGTTGATGACAACGACAAATCTCAGCAGCAAAAGGTCCGCTGCGTCCGCTCGGAGTGATTTTCCTCGGTTAAGTCAACTTCTTTCTGTTAATTCAGCGATTCTGTAAAATTCAATTTTGACGGAAAAATGCTATCAGACTAGTAAATTTACGTCATTTTTTAGTCATGGCTTACAGGTTCGCAAAATTTGTTGATTTTATTGGATTTTTAGTGTGGTGAAAATAGGACTTTACTCTTTACTGAAAATCTTCGGGAATTCCTTAAGGATATCGCAGAGCTCGTTGATCGAGTCGCGGCACATTTCCCCGAATTCTTCGAAAGCGACCTCACGCGACACCTCATCGTTTTTCATCGTGTCGATGAAACCGAAAATGCTCTCGATCAAACCCGGCTCGTTTTCTCCGCCGCAGTTTTCTTCGCTGCACTCTTCGGTTTCGCTCTCTTCGTTTTCACCGGACTCGTCGCAAACGCATTCGGGATCGGCAGGATCTTCCTCTGATTCATCACATTCGTAACTTTCAATGATTTTGTTTTCATCATCCGTCCTCTCGACATTCATCATTTCAGTAACGCCTTCCATTGCTTCGGCAATGCCTTCAAATAAACTTGTCATAATTTCCTCCATAAAAAAAGTTGACGAAAGTGATTATAGACAGCAGGTTGGGCATATATTGCCCAAGGGGAGAAAAAAGTGAAAATTTTATGAAAAAAATCACAAAGAGTAGTTGGTAAATTGCCGGAGTGCACTTAAGAGGATTTCTTTGTAAAAGTGTTGGTTTTATCTTTGAGTTTTATTTTGTCACAGATATTCTTCTTATAACCACTCCAAATTATTGCAGGATGATAAGCAGTGTAAACAACGCATTCTTTTAATAATTCTTTAGGAATCTGTTGTGATACAAGTTCTTGCAGGGTAACATCTTGGGGCAATTCAGGTATGTTCTCTTCAGAAAGGCAATGGACTAAATATTCTCTATTTATTTTTTTCTTACAACAACCTTCGGGAAGCCCTTGTTCTAAAGAATGATCGCCTTGAGTACACAAATTCAAAATAATTTTTGGATGATGTTTTTTTAATCTTTCAGAAAAATCTTCTTTTAAATTACAATCATACCACAATTTCAACCAAACATGATCTCTGAATATCTTAGTATCGACTCCCCGAGAGCATTGATATTGAATACTATTCATAAGGATGATCTTATATTTCGATGAGCGTAAATCTTTGTGTTCTTTGAAAATTTGCTTCAAAACATTCCAAAAATATTTCTGTAAATTTGTTCCTGAGCTTCCATTGGCCGGACCATTAGGTTCCTCAAAAAATTCTTTTATATGTGGACTTTCTAAAATTACAACTATAGTTTCAACTTTGCCCAACTTCTTGATTTCTTTATTGTTTTCTGTAGAAGTGTCGTATCCATCACGTTCTTTTTTAGAAAACCACAAAGCTTTTTTATTTTTTGTATAGAAACCAGCAATAATATCGTCACATTTCTCTTTGATTACTACTTTATTTGAAAATTCTTCAAGAATTTCAGATATTTTATCTTCTATCAAAACTTTTCTCCGTTTTACTCTTCAGCTTTTCTCATCTCTTGAAATTCATCAAGAATATCGTCTCTATTTTTCTCCGGTTCCTTTTTCTGAAAAGCTTCGACAAGTGCATTTTCGACCTTGATATCTTCAGAGATTTTCAAATTCTTCTGAAAAAAATCAGCAACTTTACCCAAAGAAATGTCTTTCCCTCTGAATGTGTCGAAAATTTCTCTGGTATATCCTTTTAATTTTTCCCATTTCATAAAAGAAGCAGTGAATTTGAATAAATCTTCTGATTTGATTTTAAGTTTCTCTTCGCTCAACATAGAATAATATGCGAGGGCGTATTTAAATTTCTCGTCGTCTGAAATATTTTTAGATTTCTCACGATCAAGCGGAAACTCCTTTATTGCCTTTTCGTATTCTTCGAATGTTTTATATTTATCTCTGTCGATTCCAGCTTCTTCTGCCTGTTTGCATCTATCACCAATCTCTTCTGGATTTTCATTTTTATCGATAATCCCTAAATCTTTTAAAATATTCACAATTTCTTTAACCATTTTGGCAATTTCGACCACTTCTTTTAATATAGTGGACGCTACTGCCGTTGCTACCAAAACAACTTTTGCAACCATAATCCCAATAGATACAATAGTTAGTAATAAAGACATTAAATTCCTCCTTCCGAAATTAAAATAATAAAACTTCCGTATTTATCTCGCACTTCCCTGCAAGTTCCTTCGCCCTTAAATATTTCACTTAAAAATTCCTTTAAATTGACGTGATCTTTTTCAGAGAGTGTTACCTCGCCTAAAAATCTTTCTATAAATTCATCCTTTTTCAAGAAATCCAATTTGAACTTTGTAATTTTTTCTTTGTCGGAGTATTTAAAATTCCTTACGACATATTTTTGTAATTTTTTCTTATCACAAAGATATTTATCGGCACATTTTTCGCGGATTTCATAATCGTCAGGTTCAGCCAAATGTTCAGCCGCCATCGTTATTTTTACATTGACAGCTTTGTCCCAGCCTTGCGAAAACATCACAGCTTCGCCGACTTTCATTTTTGAAAGATAATCTTTCTGTTTGTCGTTGAGAGCCATTGTGTTGCCGACAATCTCCTTGTCGTCTTTTGCAAAAATTTTGTGAATGATTTTTGTATTTGTGTTTTTGATGACTTCCGGAGTGAGTTGAGCCGGAATCTGATCGGTAATCACAAATGATTCCCCATACTTGCGGACTTCGGCAATCATATCGGCAAAAACCTGAACTCCGTATTTTTTCGAATCAGCAACACCGGGTTCAGGTTTTGAAAGAACTCTGTGAGCTTCTTCTATAAGCGTTATATGCTTGAAATTTTTGTCATTTTTATATTTCAGTTTCGCAGCGTGAGCCAGTTTCATCAAAATAAGTGACATGAGAAATGCCTTGTCAGCAGGATCTTTCAACTCTTCAAGCTCGAAAACGATTTTTTGTTCTATGAGTTCTTCAAAATTGAAAATAGATTTCCGGCAGTTAAGCATTGCGCCCTTGTTTCCTAATGTCAGACTCTTGAATCTGGCGACAAGCGAACCCAGATACTCGCCCTGAAGACGGTCTCCGAAATTTTTGTTCCTGCATACACTCTCCAAAGAGTTAAGAAAATCGCCCATATTCGGGAATTCCCTGTTTTCGTTTTCTCCACCGAAAGTATCTTCAAGATCCCATTTTTTCTTATCGTAAGCATCATAAACAGCCTCTTCCACGAGCTGAGGCATTGCCGCTTCCATCGAAAATGATGCCGTAAACGCCGCTTTCAGCATGTCCGCATGTGCTGAAACAGTCTCCCCGCGCATAAGTTCAAACGGATTGAGTCTGAAAGGTGAACAATTTTCGTTTCCGAGTGTAAACACGCGAATTTTCTCATTTTTTCTATTTATCAGACATCTGTATTCCGTTTTTGCCGGCTCGATTACGCACCACGGACATTCTGATTCAAGAAGAATCTTCTGACAAGTCACCGTTTTTCCGGCTCCTGTGACACCGGCAACAAAAATGTGCTTGTTCAAGTCCGATTTCGTGAGCCAGACTTTGTTTTGTTTCAGCTCACTGCCACGGTCGAGAATAAAACCGAGCTCGATTTTGTCATCACCCTGCTGCAGAGGGATGTTCACGCCGAATTCGACGCTTTCACGCAGAGAGATTCCGTTGACCTCTTTTGTCGGGATTCCGGCAACTATCGAAATTTCCTTTGGAGTCATATATGTTGCGAAAGAAAGCGTCTCACTAATGCA
Source organism: uncultured bacterium (assembly GCA_947305505.1). Taxonomy (GTDB): domain Bacteria; phylum UBP6; class UBA1177; order UBA1177; family UBA1177; genus UBA1177. The sequence continues at coordinate 6,506 of CAMZDX010000031.1, forward strand.
TGGTGTTGAATTTATTACCGGAAGCAAAAGATCTTTGCAGTTGTTGCCGCTTTTCAGGATCTTGAACGAAGCGACCCTTTTCTTCAATTCCTCATCAGCATCGTCAATAATCACCGGATGAAGAGAACAGAAGGACGACTCGTCACCTTGGAAAATGGATATAATGTTGTTCTGGAGTTTCACCAATTCCATTTTATCTGAAGCAAAAGTGTAAAGAGCCGTTTTGAACAAACCTTTTGTCAAAGCAACATTTATTCTTTCACTCAGAACCTTCTTAAAATAATCAATAATTTCAGAAACTTCTTTGTTTTCGAACTTTCTTGTCTCGTTTTGACTGACACCTTTGTTTTTACCTTTCTGAAAAGAATCATTGACAGATTCCTGAGTTCCGGTGCTTGTTCCTTTGGAGTCTCGGTCATTGCTGTGTTGTTCGCTAATCCCCTTGTTTTTTGCTTTCCCTTCAGCATGAGTTGTCGCCTCATTTTCCGCATAGTTGCTTCCGACACCTTTATCGACATACTGGTAAGGAGCAAGTCTGTCATACTCTTGATGAAACTGCTTTTTAAATTCGCATATTTCTTCGTAACTTACAGCTTCGCAAACAAGAACGACCTGCCACGATTTTACTCCGCGCATCGCGTTTATCAGCCTGTCAATGCCCTGAAAATCAGTCGAAAGCTGCGATTTGTCGTGCTTTGAAAGCGAGGGAACTCCTACAATGAATCCGAACTTGCTGTTTTCTATTTTCTTCCTCAATCTTTCGATTCCGTCGTTTTCGACATCCTCCAAAACGCTTCCCGCAAAATTTCCGGAGAAAGATGACTGCAGAACTTCCAAAAAATCGCTTACATTCAAATCTGTCTCACTGCCGGTATTCGCTATGCCGACATAAACACTTACATTGTCTTCATTTCCGTCAAGGAAGTAGACAAAATTGAATGTGCTGTTGTTGTTCAAAGCCATTGCCGAAATCACGTTTTCCATTGCCTCTCGGCGCGGATATTTTTCATCATGTGAAAGTTCGCAGATTTTAAATAACAAACTGATCGGATAGTCATCTTCTTTTGTCAAACGAATATTTTGGGGCGCTACTTTGAAAAGATCATACCTTTTGGAAAGGTCAATCCTCTCTTTTATCTCCTCGTATAGCGCGAGATCTCCGACTAATTGTTTTTTTGCTTTTTCCGGAAGATTTTCCATGACTTAACACCTTCGATTGGTCAACTAACGAACAAAAATAACGCTTCTGTGGTATCCACCATCATTAATAATTTCAATTTTTTTGTTTTTGTCAGTTACAAAGCCACCGTAGTATTCTTGAGCTGTGTACGACTTTTTTCCATCGCCTATAAACCACTTGTAAATGCTTTCAAAAAACAAACTGTTAATTGAATTGCCGATGCTCCAGTTAAACTCATCAACTCTTGGAATTTTATATAATTTAAACAGGATTTCACTCTCTTCTTCTGTCGGGAAACGCCAACCATCATCCTTCAGTACTTTCAAGAAGTGCAGTTCCGCTTTTGGATATTCAATCTCGTCCTTAGAAAAAATATAGATTTCATGAATAGTGTCTATCGGTTTCTTCAATTTAAGGATACTACCTTCTTCCTCAGAAATGATATTTCCGACAGCATAACAATCCCAATCGTCATACCACTTTTGCAGCTCTTTTATTTTCTTGTCTTTCGGAGCGATTTTATCTTTCAAATTTTGGACTTGTTTGTTTAAGCCGCTGATTTCGTCATCTTTTTTAACGATTTCGTTTTTCAGCTCATCGTTTTCGGCATTTTTTCGCTCAATTTCTTTTTTCAGTTTGTCAATTTCGGCTGAAGCTGCCGCACTTCCGCTACCTTGACCCACAAAAGAAGCTATACCGCTCTCAAGATTGACCGGTTCTTCCTCGATTTTTATCTGGAAAGAAAAGTCTTTACGTTCAGCAACTTTGCTTTTTATCTCAAAACCATCAATAATTTCAGAAAGATGACTCATATCTGCGCTGTTAAGCAAAATAAAAAGTTTGGTATTATCCCAAGACGATCCCGATTTAAGAAAAGCGTCGCCCTTTTCAAAAGCTTTAACAATCTCTTCAATCTTGTAAGCCTCAAAAGCCATCGATTTTCCACCTTTGAATTTGCAGACTTTATTATCGATTACAGCGGAAAAACAACCTTGCTGCAAAACAAAAACAACGGTTTTCATAATATTGCCTCCTGCTTAAAATCACCAAAACCGCCGGATTATACACGCCGCGCCGAATAAATAAACAAAAAACTACAAATAAAATACCAGACATATTGGGCACAGAATGCCCAAACTTATGAGATTTTCAGGTTAACTCATAGACAGAATGTCATGTAAGCCGGAATGCACAGGATGCCGTCGTTTTCAACAAGATTTCTCGGATGAATGATGTAAGAGTCTCCGATTCTTTCCTTGAATTTATTGTTGAATTTGAGCAGAGACGCGGTTTTATAGCGGTTTGAAGACTTCACCTCGACTGGAAAAATCTTGTATTCCAGTTTGCTGTTGTTGGAAAGAATGAAATCGATTTCCATGTCGTTACGGTGTTTTTCATCGTTGTAGTGATTGTAAAAATAGAGTTTGTGACCGTTAGCGGCAAGCATTTGGGCTACAGCGTTTTCGTATAGCATTCCTTCGTTGAAAGAAAGTGCGCCGCTGAGAATCTGATTGTAAATTTCTTTCTCGAGCAGTTCGTTTTCATCAAAAGTGTGACTTAAAAGCAGCCCTGTATCGCCGAGATAACATTTGATGTAACCACGGCTTTCATTCAGTGACAGACCGACATTCGGATCAGTACAGAGAAAACATTCGTTTGTCACCATGGAATCCGAAAGCCAGAAGAAAGTTTCGTTGTAATCTGTCACATCGGATTTTTCCGAAACTTTCTTGAAAACAACGCGCTTTTCGTGTTGCGAAAGAAACCCCGGAATGGCATCAAAAATGGAAATAACTTTACTTCTGTAGCGGGCTTTGATTTTCATCATATCGCTGCGGTACAAATCAAGAATATCCCGTTTTTCTCTATCCACAGAATAAAAATCGCGACCGCTTTCAATAAAAATATCAACGCATTTCGGCATTCCCCCGACAAGAATATACTGCCTGAAAAGAAGCATCGCCCTGTTGTGCAGACTTCTTTCAAGCGGTTCTTTTTTCAAAAAGCAGTTTTTTATGTAATTTATAAGGTTTTCCTCTCCTAATGCCGCCGCAAACTCCTCAAAGTCCATCGGAAACATTTTAAGATGACGTTCTTCAGACGGGATTACGATATTTTTAACATTCTCCTTTATCGAAATCAAAGAGCCCGTCTCGATATAATCGTATCTTCCGTCGGCAACAAGATATTTTATTGCCTCCCGTGCTTTGGGGAAGCACTGGACTTCGTCAAAAATTATCAAACTTTTACGCTTATAGAGTTTTGTCTTGAATTCAGAGGAAAGAAGCATGAACAAAGTGTCGAGATCGTTGAGATAATCGGTAAAATAAGATTTGACCTTTTCGCTTGCGATTGCGAAATCGACCGCGATAAAACTTTCATACTCCTTTGCAGCGAACTCTCTGGCAACCGTTGATTTCCCTATTCGTCTGGCACCTTCAATCAAAATCGCCTTGCTTCCGCGGCACTCTTTTTTCCAGTTCAGAAGTCTGTCATAAATTTTACGTTTAAAAATCATTTTCCCCTCTTTTGTCATTATGCGCACATATAAAAAAGCAACCAACTCCGATTATGCGCATGTTTAACAAGTAAACAAAAACCGATTACGCGCAGTTGTAACAGAAAAAATAAAAAAACACAAATTATTAAACTGTCAGAGTTTTCGGCAATAAAAGCAAAAATTGCCGATCGGTATAGAATTTCTTGTCAATGAATTTAAAAAGCAGAGATGGGAAAAATCAGATGTTTGTTGGTCTTCTTTCTGCAATCGCCTCTAGAAAGTTCTGCACCTGACTCGATTCGTGAACTCCTGTCTTGCACCAGACGGCGAAATGCTCGCAGTTGTTGAAGACAAGGTTGTACTTGCCTTTTCCGAGCTGGTTTTCGGCTCTTTTGACGGTCTCTTCGGGTGAATAGATGGTGATTTCGTTGCCGAAAAAGGAGTCGATAGCGAGTTTGAGAAGTCCTCCGAAGTCAAACAGTTCGGGATTTTCGACATAATCGCGGTAAGCTTCAAAGTCGATGACAAAAACATTCGACGCGCCGTTTTTGAACTGTGAGAGAGTCGCCCTGCGGACACGGATATCGCTGCCGAAATCGCTTCCTTCGTTGGAAAAATGGATGACTTTGCCTCTGCCGGTGTATATTCCGTAGTGGTCATAAACTCCGCCGATCCTGTGAACACCGATGACATCGCCTTTTCTAAGTTCCGAATCAGAGACCGTGCGCTTGAAATCGCAGGCTTTTTTGCGCGTTTTCTTTGAAAAAGGTGGTTTTTGAATGATTGTTCGAGTCAAATCCTCGAGAGGATTGTTAGATTTGCCGAAACCTGAACCGAAAATACTCATTTTGCTCTCCCTAAAAATTGATAATAAACCAAAACAACACGATTTTACGCAAGAGGGTGGGTGTATGCTGCCCAAGGTGAGAAAAAATCAGAATTTTTAGTTTAGCGGTTGTTTTGTGAACGTCTTTTTCTCATGCTCGCCACATATTCGCTGCGGAGCTCGTCGGTTTCTTCGAGAGAGCCGTTTCCGTTCTGGAGTTTTACCGCACTTCTGAGAAAGCGTGCTTCGGCTGAATCTTCGTCAAGTTCGGCGTATTCGATCCAGAGAGGGTTCGGATGTCCGTGCCTGAAAAAGCCGTCTTCGGGCGAAAGAAAATCGACAGTTGTCGCAACATCGGTGAAATCGACGAAACCTTTAAGGTCGGTTTTTGCCCGTCTGTCGAAATTCCAGAAATCCTCGTCATCTTTCGGAGACCACATTATTCCGATTTCAGGTTTTCTGTTTTTGAATCTTTTGTCGCAGACGGTGACGATGTCGCCTTTTCTGAAGGGATGCGGCAGCGTGACATAGTTTTGTTCGGCATAGACGCTGTCTGCCTCATCTTTATTCTTCGGCTTGAGGTAGCGGCGCAGGATATCGCGCTCGTGCTCATCAAACTGCCAGTTTATTTTCACTAAATATCCGCGCACCGCCTTTGACGGGATCATCGCGATTATTTCTTCATTTGTCGGGATTTTGCTTTCAGTCATTGCGAACTCCTATTTCTTGCAGAACTTTTTATAGAGCGTTCTGATCCTTTCGAGCCACTTTTCTCGCAGAGCAGGCGGAGAGACGATCTCGCTGTCGGGCGAATACGAGAGGACTCTTGCCAGAATCTCCTTGTCACGGTCGCCGACCGGAAGTGTTATCTCGAGGCATTTTTTCCCGTCGATCACACAGTCGTTGACCTGCTGGTCTTTATGCCATTTTTGGTTTTTGACATAGTAGTAGGCCGGTTCGAAAACGCGGATCACCGCCAATGACGAGTGGACCGACTTGAACATTCCGAAAGAGCCGTCGATATATCCGTCAAGCTCACGCTTTGTGACGGGATATTCGAAATTTTTATCTGTAAGTTCGCTTGAAAGGAAGCGCGAAAGAAGAAAAACGCGCAAAGCATTTTTTTTGCGGCAGAAAGCTATCACATACCACTTTCCGAGGTAATTCATAAGTTTCAGCGGCTCGATGACCCTTTCGCTCTCCTCTCCGTCGGCATTCAGGTAGGTTATCTGAACGCACCTTTTTGTCATAAAAGAACCGAGGATATTCCTGAAATCCTTCATATCCATCAGGTCGATATCGGATGAATCGTAGGAAACATGATCCATTATTTCGTCAAAATCGGGCGGGATGTAGCCCGAAATATTCTTCAGGATCTCGTCTGAAATCACCGGAACGTAGGGCAGACCGTCGAGTTTGAGCGACTCGCTGATCCGTTTGACGAAAATGTAGTAAAGCACAGCGTCTTCAAGCGAATCGAAAAGCATGTCGAACGGCGTTTCATAGACGTATCCGCCGACACTCTGCCTGTATTTTATCGGTGCTGAAAGAAAATCGCGCATATACTCGATATCGCGCTTTACCGTGTCGATATGCACCTCAAAACGGTCGGCGACCTCTTTTCTTGTGACGAAACCTTTGGTTTTGATCGCGTGATTGATGTAAACGATCCTTTCAAGATTTGACATTTTTTCCCCCTAAAACAACAAAAACGGGCAAATTATACCCGAGAGGTTGGGCGTATAATGCCCAAGTGAAAAATTTTTAAAAGAATTTTTAAGATACGACCGCAAAAGTGGCGTGCCGTTTTTCAGTTTTGTCCCGCCGGTATGAGAAGTAGCCTTCTGTGCAGAAAGTGCACTGCGAATTGTCGGTGATTTCCGCAACCCCGGTTTTTATAAGCTCGTTTTTTATCGCGGTTTTCAAATCTGCGTGAAGTTTTCCGTTAACATAACTCATTGGAATTTCTGCGTTTTCGAATCTTTCGCGAAGTTCATCCCCTATTTCGAAACAGCAAAGCCCGATTCCCGGAAAGATTACAGCTTCAATGTTTTTACAGCCCATTTCAGTCATCATTTTCGCCCCTTTCGAGACGATCTTCTGCTCGGTTCCGCGCCAGCCGCTGTGGAAAACTCCTGCGATATTTGCAGTTCTGTCAAAAAGGACAAGAGGGATGCAGTCGGCTGTTCTGATGAGGGCGATCGAAGGTTTTGTGATGATTATTCCGTCACCCTCGCCGTCGCCGTCAACAAAAATCGTGTCGCTGTGGATCTGATGCGGCCGCCATAAGGTTTCGAGACCGAATTTCTGCTTCAGCTCAGCCTCGATCTTATCAAGTTCAGCCTTGGCGTCGCGCTCTTTTATGAAGCCGAAATCAATCATTTCCGAAGTCCTTTCTCCCCAGTTTTTCGGGATCGACCGACTTTTCACCTTCTTCCGTAAGAACGCGGATCTTGGTCTGGGCATCTTCGAGATAGGTCTTGATCGAAACCGAGAGCTTTACACCTTCTTCGTAAAGTTTCACAGCCTCCTCTATCTCAGGATTTTCATTGAGTTTTTCGACGATTTCCTCAAGTCTTTTCATCTTTGACGCCAGATTATTTTTCTTTTCCATTTTCGCCTCCCTATTTGTTAATTTTTATTTTACAATTTCCCAATGACCGCCTTTATCCAAAAAGAAAATAATCCTAACTCGCCCTGAATCTGTTGAAGCGTTCCGCAAAAAAGAGCTCGAAAACTCTGTTGCAGAAGTTTATATATTCATCATCTCCCGATGCAAGGATATTTTTCGTGAATATACGTGCCTTTTCGACGAGTTCGCCGTGGCGGACAGCAAGCAGGAAATAGGCGTCATTCTTGAATCCGCTCTGCTCAAGACCGGTCAAAGCTCCCGGACCGCGTGTTTTCAAATCATATTCAGCGATCTTGAAACCGTTTTCGGTTTTTGAGAGGAAATCGAGACGGTTGAAAGCCTTTTCGCTGATGTCGCTTCCCGCAATAAGCGCGCAGAATGACTTGTCTTTTCCTCTGCCTACCCTGCCTCGCAACTGGTGAAGCTGGGCGAGCCCGAACCTTTCGGCGTTTTCGATAACCATAAATACCGCATCGGGAACATCAACGCCGACTTCGACAACGATCGTCGAAACGAGAAGATTGATTTCGCCGTTTTTGAGCCTGTCAATGATGACGCGCTTTTCCTCGCCTTTCATTCTGCCGTGCAGAAGTGCCGCCTTGTCACCAAGCACTTTAGAAAACTCTTCGTAAACACCTTCAACGTGCTTCATTTCGGATTTCAGTTCTTCGCTTTCACTCTCTTCGACAAGCGGACAGACCCAATATCCTTTCTTGTTTTTATTTTTTATGATTTCAGTAACAAAATCAAACACTTTTACTCTGTTTTCAGCCGAAACGAGCCGCGTCGTAACAGGGATCCTTCCTGGAGGCATTTCATCTATGACGCTTATTTCAGTCGAGCCGTAAACCGTGAGAGCCAGAGTCCGCGGGATCGGAGTCGCGCTGACTACGAGAACATCGGGATGGATCGATTTCGACTGAAGTTTCATCCGCTGCGAAACGCCGAAACGGTGCTGCTCGTCGATTATGATGAGACCGATATCCTCCATAAATTCCATGTTCTCAAAAAGTGCGTGCGTACCGATCAGAAAATCTGCCTTTTTCGCGTTTTCAAGCCGCTCAGCCTTCTTCTTTTTGCCGGTTACACCGCCTAAAAAAAGTTCAATTTTTATGTTTTCGGGGACCATGCTTGAAATCGTCTTGTAATGCTGCGCCGCCAGAATTTCAGTCGGAGCCATGATAACGCTTTTGTAGCCGCTCGCGATGACATCAAGGCTCGCAAGCACCATGACCGCCGTTTTTCCGCTTCCGACATCACCCTGCAAAAGCCGGTTCATCGGATAAATTAAAGAGAGGTCGCTTCTGATCTCGTCTAAAACGCGTTTCTGAGCCTTAGTCAGCTCAAAAGCCATGCTTTTTTCAACACTTATGCTTAAATCGGATTCAGTTTTAATTCTGCGGTTTTTGTCCGTGCGCATACCGATCGCCGAAAACTGCGATCCGAACTGGAAGAAAAAAAGCTGATCGAAGGCGATACGTTTGTGCCAGCGCGTTTTGAAATCGTTCAGTTCGTCGATATTTGCGCTCAAATGCGGAAAATGGAGATTCATCAGCGATTCGACGAAATCGGGGAAGTCAAATTCCTTTTTAAGGCTTTCGGGAAGCCACTCGCCGCGGTGCTCCGACAGAATGTTTACGAGCATTTTAGCCGTTCTCAGCATGAAAAGATGCGAAACGCCGACGATATTTTTGTAAACCGGAATGTAGCCGCTGAGAAGAGTTTTCCACCCTTCGTCGAACTTAAAAATTTCGGGATTTACAAGGTTTATCGCAAAAGATTTCGGACTAACCTCACCCGAAACGAGAACTTCATCCCCTTCTTTGTAGAGATTGCAGTAGATCATTCCGAGTTTGCCGAAAAAAGTTATCGTCACAAGAGATCCCGCAAGATCGACTTTCAGATAAGACGGGATCTTGCCGAAGCCGCGTTTTACCGAAACGACCTTTGCTTTAAATGTAGCCATCTGACCGCGCTCAAAATCCGAAAATTTCGTTACGAGGAAGCGCGTTTCGTAACTTTCGGGGAGATTTCCGACTAAAAAATCGAAAACTTTTCCGCCCAAAGCCGCAACAATTTTTTTAAGCTGTGTTTTTGAAAGATCGACCGCCGATTCAAGCGGCTGACTCAAAAAAGAAAATAATTTTGCGATATCGGAATTTTCCGAAGGATTAAACATACTTGACTTCGAGGATCTCGTATTCTCTCGCACCGGCAGGAGTCTGAACG
>CAMZDX010000032.1 GCA_947305505.1 uncultured bacterium
GGTCGTACATTCTGTGGTTTTCTCTTTCGCTGTGCATCGTGTAGCCGTAAAGCTGGCGGCTGAGGCCCAGTGCGAAATCGGAAACATCGATCATTTCCTGAACTTCGCCTTTTCCTTCGACTGCGATCTTGCCCATTTCGAGAGTTACGAGAGCTCCGAGGTCGCTTTTGTACTTTCTCAAAGCGTCACCGATCTCGCGAACGATGAGTCCGCGTTTCGGAGCAGGCATCATTTTGAATTTTTCGAATGCAGCTTTCGCTTTCGCAGCAACTTTTTCATACTCTTTTTTCGTTGCCTGAACGACAGTTGCAATCACTTTGCCGTCGATCGGGGAAATGCTGTCAAGCTCTTTTCCCGTCGTTTTGAGCCAACCTTTCGAAGAACCGGTCGTTGCACCGTAGTTTTTCTTCTTGATTCCAAGCCTTTTCAAAAGTTCCTGAACGTTAACTGATTTCATGTTTCCCCCTTGCGAAACCGCAAAAAAATTGTCATTAAAAACAAAAAAACGATGCTGAGTAACACAAAATGAAAGAAAAGTAAAATTGTTAGAGGTTATTAAACAGATTTTTTAGAAGATTTTAGAAGATTTTTTTTCTGAGGAGTGCAAAACCGAGCATTGCAGCCGCCGAAAGAACCGCAGCAATAACGATTATGTTCGTGTTGTCGGATTCAACTTCGAGAACTGCACAACCGCCGCCTTTCTTTTCTGTTGCACAACTTGCATCGCCTTCCTGACATGAGTAAGTATAAGTCTTCGAGTTAAGCGGAAGTTCGTACGGACTTGCATCATATCCAAGTTTGATACCGCCCTTCGGGATCTGGATTTTTCCAGCCATTGCAGGATCTGCTTTTACCATGTCGAAATCGACATAAACGACGAAATATTTCTCTTCATTGGCTTTGTAATTTACTTCCTGACTGAATGAATCAAGAGTTACAGCCGTCGATTCAGTGGTATCGAAAGTCGTTTTTTCAGCCAACTTGACATCGCCAAGACCGTCATTGTTAGTGTCAAGCCAGATGGAAAGACCGGTAATTCCGTTCTTTTCGCCGAATTTAACGAATTTAGCAGACGGAACTTTGACTTTGAACTGTTTGACTGAGTTCTCTTTGCCGATTGATTTCGTCTTGATCTGCATAACTGGAATATTGCTGTTCATCTCAGAAATCGCAGGAACAGCCGGATCGTGCGGACCGCTCGTAACGATGAAGTAATCACCTGTCGGTTCAAGATAGAACGTAGCAAAATCAAGTTTCGGGTTCTTAACATCAGTAACAGCGCCTTCTATATCACTGTTGACGCGGATATCACTCTCTTCAAGGAAGAAATAGAAGGAAGTGTTCGCCGAAACATGTTCGTTGTTGTAATTTACTTTCGCTCTGATTATGAAATAGTTCAGCGATTTGCCGACATACTTTTTCGCAGTATTTTTGAGCGGGAAGTAAACATAACCCGTGTTGGGCGATACAGAATCGTTAATGACGGAGTCTGCTTCGTCGTAAACACCGTTGCCGTTACCGTCATAGATAAGCTCGAAATCGGTGAAACTGAAGTTCGTATCACGTTTGGTGTCGTAGTGAACGCTTATACCGTCAAAGTTGAAAACTTTTTCGTCATCGCAATTCGATGCCTGAAGCGTGAACTGACCGACAACGAGAGGTTCGCCTCCGTTATCTTTCGGGATAATGATTGCATTGTCGGACTGAGGCGAGTTTTTGCCGAGAGCGAGTTCTACCTCGGCATTGCTGCACATAAGTTCAATATTGTCCTTGCATTTGAAGTTTTCGCATACATACCCGGTCGGACAGTTCGGATTCTGCTGAGTACCGCACTCTTTATTGTCTTTTACACCGCCGCACATTTCAGGAGTCGGTTTCGAGCAGACAGATTCGGGAACGCAGTTTCCGGGTCTCAGCTTGAGAGGATATGATTTATTGGTTTTATAAGCCTCATCGCTGTGTGCATCCTTAAGGTATGCAATATTTGAGAAAACGTAGTTCTTTGCAATGCCGGTCTTCGGGAAAACTTTGTATCTAACAAGAATCTTGTTTTTGCAGATTTTTTCGACTGTACCGTCACTTTTCTTCTTTTCTTCGCACGGTACCATTTTTTCCGAAAGTTTTACACCGTCGCCGGAAAGCGGGAAAACTCCGCCTGCTTTGTCTTCTATCGAAGTCCAGTCGGTTCCGTCGCCATTCTCGTCAAATTCAGTTGCATAATCCGTACTTCCTTTGACATATTCAAGCTGAGGATCAAGCTCGTCACGGATTGTGACTGCACCGGTTTCATCCTCGCCCCAGTTCTGGATTCTGACAAGATAGTAAAACTCTCTGTCCATACTTGCATGAGGACAGTAGTAATCGTCGACACTGTTGTTCTCAGCCGCAGGACATGCACAGAAATATTTTTCCTCTTCATCAGGAATATCGAAGTCCGCGCCTTTGATATCGACCGACAGAACCATGAAGTTCGTGACGATAGCATCCTGGTTTACAGAAAGCGTAATGCTCATCGAATTATTTCCTTTTTCAAGGTGTTCCTGCAGGTTGATGTCCTCTCCGCTGTCGAGAAGGAATGTATCGACGTCAATACCGTAGTTGTACTGTATAGTATGATCTTCGTTTTCCTGACCGCCTTCGACACACTGTATCTTATTGCCTTCGACTGCTTTCGGATCCCAGTTTATGATTGAAGACTTTGAATTGTAAACCTCGAGGTGACCATCCTTTTCATCAAAGAAATTACATTCGTTTTTGAGTCTATATCTGCCTTCTGCATTCTGACCTTTAAGGAAAATACCTTCCTCTGGAAGAATAGGAACCGTAAGACTCGGGTCGCCTTCACCGATCATTGTCGTAAGACGGACTGCCGGATAAAGCGGAAGTTCGAAACCGCTTACGTTCGAAACCGATTCTTCACCGTAAACATGAGCAAGACCGTTGTAGAAATAAATCTTTTTCGGTTTGATATGTTTTGATCTGTAAATGAAGAAAAGCGACCATCCGCTGACCATCGTGGTATTGCATCTGTATGCATCAGCCTCTGTACATTCAAGACCGCTGAAAGTATAGGTTCCGTAGTATTCGCCGCTTCCTTCCTCATGTCCTGCAGCCTTGTTCGCTTCATAAATCTGATTGAAGAATTTAGTAACATCTACACGATACGTAAAGTAACCTATCTCATAATCTGCAACAGGTTCTCCTGCATTCGTTTCAGAACAGTTGAGTTTTACATCGTTTTTGAATCTTATTCCTTCAAAAGCGAAACTTGCAGGGGACGTGAGTTTCTTTCCCTCTTCTCCCTTGATATCCTCTTCGTGTTTGACACTCTGGTCTGCAGTCTGAACGAAAGAGAGATGAACTTCGTTGTCTGTGGGAGCATTAAGTTTCGAAGGATCGACAGCGCCCATCCATACAAGATAAGCCTCTTCAATGATGGCATCTTCCGGAATATGGAAATTATCAAGTTTGAAAGAGCTCGAATCTAGACAGGTATCGCCTTGCGGGTTCTTTGCCTTGACACACTTGCCGTCTTCTTTTTGCGCACATTCTTCGTCCGCAAAAATCACCTTGTCGTCAAGGTTGGAATTAAAGATTACGAAGAAATCCTGACCGCCGTCTTCCCAGCTTTTAATAGGATCTCCGCCTATCATATTACCTTTATTGTCTGCAACCGGAATATCCTCATCCGGAGTTTCCTCATCGGGGACTTCCTGATCCGCATCTTCCTGAGCCACACTGTCCGAATCAGTGGTTTCCTGATCCGGTTCTTCCTGAGCGAAAACCGCAAAGAAAGAGAATACAATCAAAAAAAGTACTGAAATTTTCGCTTTTTTCATAATTCCTCCAATAAATTGAGAATTAACACACCGAAATCACTTCGATCAAAATTGAAGTATTTTATATAAAACCCGTAGGAAAGCAATTTTAATTTTATGGATTTCAGGATTTGCAACGCCGGATTTCCGGCATTGTCGGATCTGCCGCATAAAAACTTTCCAATTTTTTAATCTTGCCTATAATAATCCGTTTTGTTTATTCACATTTGGAGGTTTTTATGAAAAAATTTCTCACAATTACGCTTATCGTTTTTTCGATGATGATTTTTGCTGCATGCGGTGACAGCAAGAAAGAAAACACCGATCCGACCAATGAACCCACAACAACAGAACCCTCAACAGAAGAGCCGACGACTGAACCGACAACCGAGCCGACGACTGAACCTGATGAAGACGGCTGCACAGGTATTTCGATCGACTGGGAAACGTTCTACATGGATGAATCCTACCCGAATTCCTTTTATGCAACCGCTAACTTCGGCGATGCTTCTTTGCAGGACATTCTTGCAATCGAATTTTATCAGAACGAAGACTATCAAACTGTTGCCGGAACATACGATCTCGGTACCGAGATGAATTCGAACTACGAAACATGCACGGAATGCGTAAGAGTTTATCAAGATTATGACACTGAAAACGGACCTGCCAAACAGTTCTTCCAAAAAAGCGGAACCCTTACTGTCGAATCTGTAGACAATAAAGGGAATATTTCAGGAACAATCAAAGCTAAACTTATCGAAGTTACTATCGACACAGACACTTTCGCGTCCATTCCCGTTGCAGGCGGCGCTTGCATCAAAATCGAAACGGCAACATTCGGCAGCATCTGCACTCCTCAGTGCGACGGAAAAGTCTGCGGTCCTGACGGCTGCGGCGGAACATGCGGAGACGGCTGCGGCGAAGATAAAACATGCAGCACCGATCAAAAATCCTGTGTTCCTTGGGAATGCGATACTCTTGCACCGGGTGAAGTAACTCTTAAAATGCAGGAAGGATACTTCGGAACCAGCTATTATTATGAAGCTTCTGCGTCATCCGGTGATACTTCTCTTGATGATTTTCTCAGACTTCAGTTCTACAACGAAGGTATTACCGTCGGTACGATAAATCTTAGCGAAGGTGACAACGCAAACTATGCTACATGCACGGAATGCTTCCTTTACCTTGAAGATATCGATGAAGATGGTTATCCTGGAAAAATCTACTTCCAGCAGAGCGGCAAACTTGTTTTTGAAACCTTGGGCACAAGAGATTATGAATCAACAGGTAACGCAAATTTCAGACTTGTAGAAGTTAATATTGACGATGATTACAACTCTGTCCCCGTTCTCGGCGGAAAATGCTATGAAGTAAAAAATCTTGAATGGGATACAATCTGCGTTCCTCAGTGCGACGGCAAAGTCTGCGGTCCTGACGGCTGCGGCGGAACCTGCGGAGACGGCTGTGACGAAGACACGACCTGCAGCACTGATCAGAAATCGTGCATTGCTTTCAACTGCACAGAAATAACGCTCGGCGAAGGCAATTACGACGATTATTATGGAACTTACGATATGTCTTACACTCCGAACACTCAGGATGATGACATTGTTTCTCTCGCGCTCTCAACCGAAGAAAGCGGAACATATAATCTTTACGGCCTTGGCATTAAAGACGCACCGCTCTATTTCATCGTTTATGAAGGTTACACATCAGGCGCAGGTTATAACAAACTCTATTTCCAGCAGAAAGGAACCGTAAAACTTACGACGGAAAAAGGCAATTCCGAACTGAAAGTTAAAGCTGAAATTTCAGGTCTTAGACTTGAAGAATCAACTTATTCATCATACAACTTTACTCCTGTTCCCGGCGGCGCATGCTATGAAGTAAAAGATACGACTATTTCCTACACTGTCGAAGAAGACGAAGAAGGCTACGACGACTAATCCTTTTTTCCTAAAAAACTTTCTTTAAAATAAAATTTCACTAAAATATTGCGTTTTTTGTTTACCAACGTTTTTTGGAGTTTTTCTATGAAAAAGTTCTTGACTGCAGCACTTGTGGTTTTAGCGGTATTTTTTGCTGTTTCGTGCAGTGACGGCGCAGCTTTAGATGATTTGATTGACACCGGAAGCACCAATCCTACCGATCAGACAGACACTTCAGACACAAATGCAGACACCGATGATTCCAACGCTGACAGCGGCGATGATTCTGACACAGACACCGGCGATTCGAACGCAGACACCGATGATTCCGATGATGCCGAAATCTCGGATGCCGACATCTCTGATAACGATCCTGACAAACCAGGTGACGATTCTGAACCGGCTGACGACAACGAACCCGGTGATGATTCTGAACCAGGCGATGACTCTGAACCGGCTGACGACTCTGAACCGGCTGACGACTCCGAACCGGCTGACGACTCCGAGCCGGCTGACGACTCCGAACCCGGTGACGACTCTGAACCCGGTGATGACTCTGAGCCGACTGATGATAAAGAACCGGCTGACGACTCCGAGCCGGCTGACGACTCCGAACCCGGTGACGACTCTGAACCCGGTGATGACTCTGAGCCGACTGATGATAAAGAACCAGGCGACGACTCTGAACCGGCTGACGACTCTGAACCTGATAACGATGCAGAAATCGATGACAGCGATGCAGACACTCCTGAAACTCCGGACAGATGCACTGAAATCACTCTCAACAACACAAAACTTGTCTACGATAAGTCAGGCACATCAGCACCTTATGGACAAGATATATTCAAAACCGGCTATACACCGAACACAGGTTCTTCCACAACAGACGCTTTCTATCTGAAGCTTTTCGGTTCATTGTATAATTATAACGGCCCTCACAAACTGGCCGACTACCCGAACTGGAATTATGACGACGGATACAGCAGCAACGGACTTTTCTTATATGTTTATGAAGACGAATCCTGCGATTCATACAACACCACTCTCTGCAACCACAGCAAAATGTATTTCCAGAGAGAGGGCGAAGTCATAATAGATTCAAGCACTAATTTCACGAACACAAAAATCACCTCTCTTTCCGCAGAACTTAAAGGCGTGGTGCTTGAAGAAGTCACAATCGACAACGGAAAAGGTACATGCCTTAAAATCACAGATACGACTGTTAAGTATTATGAATATTAAAAATCCTAATTAGAAAAACTTTCCTTGATAAAACCCGCTGTTAACATCCCAAATTTTTAAAATTTCAGGAGTTTTTTTATGAAAAAATTCTTAACCTGCACTTTGATTATCCTTGCATTGACGCTTTTCGTATCCTGTGAAAACGAAGAAGAAACCACCGACACCGGAGACACTTCAGGCAACGATCAAGATGACTCTGGAGACACAACACCGGCAGACGATACCGACCAGTTCAATACTGACAACGAGCCTGCAGACAATGACAATAACGAACCGGCAGAGAGCGGCGACATTGACAACGATTCCGCCGATGATCCTGAGAATTCCGACGACACGGACACTCCGAGTGAATGCACCGGCTTATCGCTTGATCTGCAGCATCTCATCCCGAGTCCGGAATATCAGCATATTTGGTATTTGGGCGACGATCCGAGATTTTTCATGCAGTTTTACTTCGAAAACGGATACGGAAAAATGCCTGCCGAGGGAACCTACGATCTGGGTTCAGGCCCGAATATGAATTACAAAACCTGCACCGAATGCGTCAGCGTTTATCAAGATGCAGTGAATGAAAATTACACGACATTCTTTTTTCAGGAAAGCGGCTCTCTGGAAGTTGAATCCTACGATGAAAATTCAAGAAGGCTCAAAGGAATACTCTCTGCAAAACTTGTGGAAGTTGCAATAGATGACAACAACAACTCGACTCCTATTGCGAACGGAAGCTGCATTGAGATCGAAGCTGCCGCTTTCGACAGTGACGTATGCGTTCCTCAGTGCGACGGCAAAGATTGCGGTGACGACGGCTGCGGAGGAACATGCGGAACATGCGGACACGATCAGGGCTGCAGCACCGAATCAAAATGCGTCGACCTTGATTTTTCGGGCTGCGTCGGCCTTTCCGTTGACTGGAGCCACATGGTCCAGTATTCAGTTGACAAATTTTACGCAGTCAATAACGGCGGCAGCGATCCGAGGGCAACGATACAGTTTGCTCAGGACATAAATACCGGAAAAATCACAGAAGGAACTTACAACCTCGGAAGCGAAATAAACTCGAACTATAAAACATGCACCGAATGTGTCCTCATCTACTCCGACTTATTCGTAAACGCTTCCGGATACACCGAGTACGCGAAAAAATATTTCCAGCATGACGGAATTTTGGTTGTAAGCAATGTTGACGAAGAAAACAGAATCAAAGGAACACTTTCGGCAAGAATTCTTGAAGCCACCTTTGACGACAAACTGATGACTAATTTCGTTTTAGGCGGAACCTGCTTTGAAATCGAATCAGCTGTATTGGATACACCGGCAGAATAAAGAAAATCATTCCTGATTATTTTACGTTTTAACCTGAAAGAAAAAATCTAGAAAAGCTCTTTTCCCGTCATTTCGGCAGGAATTTCAAGCCCCATGATCTTGAGTATCGTCGGCGCGATGTCGGCGAGGATGCCGTTGTGCAGATCAACATTTTTGTAGTTATAAATCGCGAACGGAACGGGGTTCGTCGTGTGAGCCGTGTGCGGAGCCTTCGTCGTTTCATCGAACATCTGCTCGCTGTTGCCGTGATCTGCAGTAAGAATGAGCACTCTACCCTCTTTTTCGACTTTCGCCATGATCTTTCCGACACACTCGTCGATCGCTTCTATCGCTTTTACCGCAGCTTCCATGACGCCTGTGTGACCTACCATGTCGGGATTTGCAAAATTGAGTATTACAAGATCGAATTTTTCAATATTTTCAAGAAGTTGTTCAGTAACTTCATAAGCACTCATCTCGGGTTTAAGGTCATAGGTCTGAACTTTCGGCGAAGGAACGAGGATCCTCTCCTCACCATCGAAAACTGTCTCTTTTCCGCCGTTGAAAAAGAATGTTACGTGGGCGTATTTTTCAGTCTCGGCGATCCTGAGCTGCGTCTTTCCCGCCTTTGAAACGACCTCTCCGAGAATGTTTTTAAGTTCTTCATGCTCGAAAAGAACCGGGAACGGAAAATCGGCGCGGTAGCGTGTCATCGTCGCATACTGGCTGAAGCTGACGCGCTGCTTTCTCATAAAACCGTTGAAATCGTCAAAGTTGAGCGCCATCGAGATCTCACGTGCCCGGTCTGCCCTGAAATTGAAGAAAATGACGGCGTCTTCGTCACGCATAACACCTTTCGGGAAACCGCAGTCGTTCATGATTATCGTCGGTCTGACGAATTCGTCGTATTCGCCTCTCGCGTAAGAGTTGAGGATCGCGTCAACGGGTGTTTCGGCGCGCAGTCCTAATCCCAGCGTGAGTGCATCGTAAGCCTGCTCGACCCTTTCCCAGCGGTTGTCTCTGTCCATCGCGTAGAATCTGCCCATAACAGTCGCGATCTCACCGAGATTTTCCTTTTTCATCTTCTCGTCGAGCTCTCTGACATAGTTTATCGCGCTCTGAGGCGGTGTGTCGCGGCCGTCAAGGAAGCAGTGGACAACAACTTCGAGTTTGTATCTTTTGCCGAATTCGAGCAGAGCGTAAAGGTGTTCCATCGAGCTGTGGACTCCGCCGGGAGAAACCAGACCCATGAGATGGAGCGTTCCGCCGTGGATCTTGAGCTCTTTAACAGTCTCCATTAACACTGGATTTTCAAAAAAACTGCCGTCTTCGATCGCTCTGTCTATTTTGGTAAGATCCTGATAAACGACTCTTCCGGCACCGATATTCGTATGTCCTACTTCGCTGTTTCCCATCTGCCCTTTCGGAAGACCGACATCAAGTCCGCTTGCCGAGAGCTGACACTTCGGCGAAGAAGCCAGAAGTTTATCGATATTAGGCGTTTTCGCCGTTTTCACCGCGTTGAAATCGCTGTTTTCCCTGATCCCGAACCCGTCGAGGATCATGAGCATAACTTTTTTGTTTTCCATAATTCACCTCTAGTAAATTTTTGATATTTCAGTTTTCGGATAGTATCTCTTTAAAATAAAGCGGAAGTCGCGCCCTTTTTTACCAAGTGAAACAGCTCCCATCTGGCTCATTCCGACTCCGTGTCCCCAGCCCGCTCCGCTGAAAATCCACTCATCGTTTTCTTTTTTTGCAAGAAACGCCGAGCTGTATAAATTATCCAATAATTTTCTAATGTTAAGTTCGCCGTAAACCGTAAGTTTTCCACTATTTCCGACGAATTCTATTTTGTATATCCTTCCCGAAACGCCGCGAGACAATGCATTGATTTTGTTGATGTTTCCGATATTTTTGCGCGAATTGACAAGTTCATTCAGTTTTTCCTGCGTAAAACGGAGTTCCCAGCGGTGCCTTTTATTCATTTTTATGTTGTCTTCGCCGTAATCACTCTGCAGAAATTTTGCAAGATCTGATTCTTTCGAAAGGTCTAAATCCAAAGCCTCGTCGCCGTCCCAGACGCCGGTCAGATAAGGTTTTTCGGCGGTAAACCAGACGTTTCTGATGTCTTCTGTCCTGCCGCCGGCGCTTGAGCAGTAAGGAGCCCGCGCCACGTGAGTTCCGTTGAAAAGAAGCACTTCGCCTTCAGTTTCCTTCACCGCCTGAACGAACTTTGAATCGATCTTTCCGTTCCAGATCACTTTCTGGCAGTGGACTTCGCTGCATATGTGCCATATTTCCGAGACGTGACGCTTTCCGAGCTGCATGAAAATATCAGTTCTCGCCGCGACCGCCTGCGCTTTGAGCGTTTCAAGCGGAGCCGAAAGGAACATTTCTCCGGGAAGGATGCGCTTAAGGATGTTTTCGACCGAATCTTCTATCACAAGTTCCCCTTTCGAAGCAGATAGCGGAGTTATAAAATAGTTTTTATCCCCCTGATATGAATCGCCGCCGGCCATAAAACCCGCTTTCGGGTGGATCAGCAGCAGATTCTGGCAGTTATACTTTCTTCCGTCATCAGTTTTCACATTTATTATAGAACTTGCGTTACTTTCATGCACCGGAATCGAAATAATATTGTGATCGGGAAACAACTCTCTGAATTTATTGAGAAGTTTCTCACTTTCGTCTTTAGTGAAAAGCTCTTTTGAAGTGATGAAGTATTCGCGGTTGTCAATAGTGGACTTATTTATCGAAAATATTGCGCCGTGAACGAAAATCTCAGTCTCCATACCCGTTTTCATGCTCCAGAGTTTCGCCTTTTCAGCGTGACTTCTGAGCTCACTCTGCGCAAGTTCCTGAAAAGCGATCCTGTATTTTACAACTGCCGGAGTGAAGCTTCCCACCGAAAAAGTCAATGATTTCGCTGTAATTTCACTATTTCCGCACTCGAAACTTTTTATATTTTCAATAGTTGTTCCGTTTCCATAGTTTTTCACAAGAACGCGGATGTAAGGGATGTTGTTTTTGAACGAAAACGATGCGCTGTGCAGGAAATCGAACTCCTTTGAAATGTCGGCCTGCAAAGCCTGAACGAAGAAAAAACAAAGAAAAAAGATGATATATTTACGCACGGATGCCTCGGTTGCTAATCAAGTAAACAAAAACCGCGGCAAAATAGCACAAACGGAGTCAGGTTTCAAATGAAAATGAGAAAAAATCTTTGCCGACCCCTCAGCCGCTTGCGGCAGCTCCCCTACGTCAGGGGCGCCTAAAATCGGTAGAGACGTTTCCTGACACGTCTCGCGAAATCAGAAAAAAAATAGGTGTTCCGTCATGTTGAGCAAAGCGAAACATCTCTGACCTTGAACGGAAATGGGAATTATTTTGAGGAGTTAGATGCGTCAGGTTTCTATGATTTAGTGTTGTATTCCTTGCTCTTTTCTTCAAGAAGTTTGAACCTAAAAAAAAAGGCTTTCCGAAGAAAGCCTCATTTTGAATCGTCCACTGAGCAGGACCACTCTTTAGTTCGGTAATATACTCAAGAATATTGTTTTGTCAATACTAATTTAGAAAAATTTTTAAAAATTATTTTATTGTGTCTTGTTTTGACCGAGCACGGGCTTGCCAAAAATTGAGTTGTTGCAAAATTTGCAACAACCACTCGACATGCATTTGTCGGAGCTTAGGTCTGCTCGCCTGCAACTCGTCATGTTGAGCAACGCGAAATATCTCTGCCTTGAATGGAAATGGCAGTTATTTTGGGGAGTTATCTGTTTTTTTCCGCTGGCAGTTGGAACTGAAAGGGGGGTGACAATTTGTCCCCACCCTTCGGAAAAAGCAGTATCACATTGGCGCATTTTCTTAATGATGAAATTTTTTGTTGATATATATTAGAAAATTAATATTCTTAATTTGCAAAAACTGTTCAATTGGATAATGATATGCAAAACGACACAACTAATCAATTTGATTTTAAAGAAAACGAAATAGTTTTGTATCAGCCGAATGATGCTGTTCATCTCGAGGTTAGAATCAGTAACGAATCAGTCTGGCTGACACAAGCACAGATCGCCTTTCTGTTCGGTGTGGACAAATCCGGCATAAGCAGGCATTTGAAAAATATTTTTGAAAGCGCAGAACTTGACGAAGCACTGGTTGTTGCAAAATTTGCAACAACCACTCCACATGGTGCAATTGAAGGAAAAACCCAGACAACTGAGACCAAATTTTATAATCTTGATGCCATTCTTTCTGTCGGATATCGCGTAAACAGTTTTAACGCCACGATGTTCCGCAAATGGGCAACCAGCGTTCTGAAAGACTATCTCCTTAAAGGTTATGCTGTGAATCAAAGGATTGAACGTCTGGAAAACCGGATGAGCAAAACAGAAGAAAAAATAGATTTTTTTGTCCGCACCTCGTTTAATAGAACACACCTCAAAAGCACACGACCGTTTTCTGATAATTGATAATAAAATCCTTTATCACATTGGCGCATCGTTAAAAGATCTCGGCAAAAAATGTTTCGCTTTTGAGATCATGGATTCAGCTTGGATAAAAGAGATTCTGAAGAATTTGTGAGATCTCTGGGAGCTTAGGTCCGCTCGCCCGCAGGTTTTTGAGGTTCAGCTTGTGTGAGCTGTTCGGAATTTCCGAACAACTAAAATTTCTGGAAAAACTGTTTCGCTTTCCATTCCACAGGGATGGAATATATCTTGCCGTCCGCAGTAGACACATTGTCCGGCATAACCGCATTTTCAAAGCGTTTATAATTATTTTTCATTAAGACGACTTTTGATTTCCAGCTTTGCAAAGTGCTGGCGACATCATGGCTGTAATTTGACGGAGGGAAAATAACTTTCAGCTTTATTTCAGGGAAATCCGACTTTATAAGTTCCAACGGCGGCAGCAGATCCGTATCAGCACTTATCAGAGTTATCGAATCTGTTGTCCGGTGAATACAATCACGAATCATTCTGACAGAGATATTTACATCGGTTTTCTTTTCTTCCGGACGTGAAATCTTTGTCTTGCAGGAAGGACACTCGTATTGTTTTTCAAGATATTTTCCGCGGACAATTTCGAAGCGATCTTTATTCAAAGCCTTGTTAGCGTTCAAAAACGCGCTTTGCCTTGCGCTTTTTCCGATGCTCAGTGGTGTTGCCGTAAAATAGATGACCTTTGCAAGAATTTCATCTGGCCCGATAAAACCTTCGCAAAGTTTCACAATATCTATCCAATAAGCATTTCCCCATTTTTTATCTGCCAAAATCGAGCGTTTTATACCATAATAGAAATTAAAGCCATCAATATAAAAAGTTGTCGTTTTCTTGTTATCGTTTTCCATAACGTAAATTAACAACAAAGCCAAAAAAAAGAGCCACGACAGGCGTGGCTCATAACCATTCAAGAAAGAATGGCGTTGCATTGAATGCGATATATAATTTAAAATAGACTTTGTCAAGATTTATTTAAGAAAAATTTTATTGGTGCCACAAAATAATCTACGGATTCCACCGCCCTGCATCCTGTAGAGACGTCATATCATGGCGTCTCCGTGCCGTGGTGAGTCTCAATATCATGGCGGCTCGCCCGCAGGTTTTTGAGGTTCAGCTTGTGACTGCAAGATCGAGATAGTAGCAGAAATCACTTTTTGTCTTTCGGCGGGCACGGATCGTTGCCGTGACTGTCAGAACGCGAAATTTTCCCATCTTTTTTGTGAACTACGAATTCGGTTTCTTGATTCTTGCTAATTGTGCGTCCAGCTTTTTCCGCTTCCTTTTTAGTGTCTTTATGAACACTCGAGCGTTTGCAACCATTACGTTTTACATCCCAACCACCGTCTTCCTTGTTGTGAACCACATGATGCTGATCTACTTTTTTACTTTTTGCCATTTGTTTTTTCTCCTACAATTTTTACTTAATTCATAAAATGCTCTTAAATTAAAACCCTTTTTAATCATTCCCATATTCTGATCGTTCAGACAACAAGCTTAAACAATCTCGGAAATCACGCCGATTATCATCATCTGCTAATGCGGCATTATAAAACTCATCGCATTCTTCCTTTGAGTAGTTCCGATTATGAAAAAAATCCAAACATGCGGCATCGTTCATAAATTCTTCAAAAAGTTGTGGAGCCTTACCGTTTATAAAATCTTCATATTTCTGCTTATCTGTCATATTTAAGCCGATCAACAGCGGTAAGATATATTGTTTACTCTCATAAATCCTAAAAAGGTCGTAATATTTATGTGCCGCTATTTCATAGATTTTTATTGTCCTCGCGATTTCTCGCATTTCAATGCCACAAAATTCTGCCACACGGCTAAATATACTTGTTAAATAACCTAAGTCTTTATTGTAAGATAAGGAAACAATGTAATTTATCATATCAATTTGAGGAAGTTGCAACCTCAAATCAAAGAATTTGTCTAAATATCTTTCCGCATCAAAATCTGCCCCATAATATGCTTTTACCGTCTTGCAAAGTTCCTTCATATTCGTCGAAAAAACAAAAGTTATGTACTTATGATCAAAATAATGTTTTATCCTTTCCAACAGCTTCAAAGCAAAAGTAGGACGGCAACGATCCAATTCATCAACAAAAATAACTAATCGGTCGTATTTTTCTTGCTCATTGACTTCGAGAAGTTTCTTAAAAACATTACCTATACATTGGTGAATATCCTCATGGCTTTCAATATTTTTCAGGAAATCATTTTCATGTTCTTCAAAGAATTTCAGAAAATTTCCTGAGCCAATCGAGAAACCTGCACAGGAAAATTGAATCGAAATATTTTTAACAAGCTCTTTGAACGATTCTATTACTTTTTCTTTTACCCCATCACTTTCAGGCAATGTCGATGGATACTGTTTTATAATTTCATAAATCAATGCAATAACGGGTTCTTCTGAGGCATCATTTTGCCAAGCATCAAAATAAATGCACAATTGTTTGTTGGTTGGTTTTTGAAATTTATACTTGTTTGCTATTCTTTCATGTATTTCTTTGATATTATTCTCGTTGTTGCTTATTTCTGGCGAAAGTGTTCCGTTTAAAGCATCCATAACCATTTGTACTTGTTTTACAAAAAAAGTTTTACCACATCCCCAGTTGCCGTCCAAAGCAATAGAACATGAAGTGTTGATGCTGCTTAAAAGTTCAACAAATTTCGCAACGATAGCATTTCTGCCTACAATGTTTTTCTCAAAAGGTTTGCTATTCAAAAAGTGGACACAAAAATGGTCAAAAGTGTCTGATTGATTATT